>JARLJS010000126.1 GCA_031291075.1 Nevskia sp.
GCGCTTGTACTGGCCGGCGTCGTGTTCGCCGCGTCCCAGCTTGTCCCAAAAGCCGCGGTACTCGGCGCTGGCGCGGTAGGCCGGCTCCACGAACATGGCGTGGTGCTTACCCCGGATCTCGTCCAGGCTGTAGCCCATGGTCTTGAGGAAGTTGTCGTTGGCGCTGAGCACCTTGCCATCCAGCGAGAACTCGATCACCGCCATCGCCTTGCCGATGGCCGCGATCTGGCCTTCGAAGTTGGCCTGGGCCTCCCTGCGCCCGGTGATGTCGGTGGCGTACTTGACGATCTTGAAGGGCCGGCCGCCGGCGTCGAGGATCGGGTTGTAGCTGGCCTGCAGCCAGACCTCCCGGCCGTCCTTGGCGACGCGCTTGTACTGGCCGGCGTCGTGTTCGCCGCGTCCCAGCTTGTCCCAAAAGCCGCGGTACTCGGCGCTGGCGCGGTAGGCCGGCTCCACGAACATGGCGTGGTGCTGGCCCCGGATCTCGTCCAGGCTGTAGCCCATGGTCTTGAGGAAGTTGTCGTTGGCGCTGAGCACCTTGCCGTCCAGGGTGAACTCGATCACCGCCATCGCCTTGTCGATCACGGCGACTTGCGCTGTCAGATCAGCCAGGCTACGGGAGGAACGGCGCAGAAAACGGGTAAACGCCGTCAGGCTCGCGGAACCCATGGGGGGGGGCACTCCAGGTGGTAGTCGGAATAATGGTTCGGCTGGCAGGTTCAGCGCGAACACTTGCGGTATTGATGCGCATTGAACTGTCTTCGGCGCCACCGACAGCTCCTTGAATGCCCACAGTCGTGTGGTACATCAAGGCTGACAAGCGGCGCAGCGCAAAAGCCGGCCGGGTAACGATCGCGCCGGATTGACTCAGGTCAACGCAAGCGCCGCGGCGGTTCCGCATCATCCCGAGCATCCATCAAGGGAAGGGAAGCCATGTCCGAGGATCTCCAACTACAGCAGCGCGTGCTCGAAGAGCTGGAATACGACCCCGCGGTCAACGCCGCCCACATCGGCGTCAGCGTCGATCAGGGCGTCGTCACCCTCAGCGGTCACGTCGAGCACCTGGGCGAAAAGGCGCTGGCCGCCCACTGCGCCCGCCGCGTCAAGGGCGTCAAAGCCGTGGCGGTCGAAATCCACGTGAAGGTGCCTACGGCGAAGAAAACCTCGGACGACGAAATCGCCGCCCGCGCCGTGCAGATCCTGCGCTGGGCCCTGCACCTGCCCGAGAACGACTTGCAGATCACCGTCGAAAACGGCTTGATCACCCTGTTCGGCGAGGTGAGCTGGGGCTACCAGCGCCGACAGGCCGCGGAGTGCATGCACCAGCTCGGCGGCGTGGTCGGCGTGGAGAACCGCATCACCATCAAGCCGCAGGTGGTGCCCTCCGACGTCCGTGACCGGATCCGGTCCGCACTGGAGCGCTCCGCCGACGTGGAAGTCGCCGGAATCTCCATCGAGCTGGCCGAGGACGGCGTCGTGGTGCTGAACGGCATGGTGCGCAGCCTGCACGAGCAGATCGTGGCCGAAAACGCAGCCCTGTCGGCGCCCGGCGTGGTCGGGGTGGAAAACCACCTGAGCGTGATGTCCTGACACGCTGCCTCTGCCTGGCCACATTCGCCGGAACTTGATCTGCGTCAAGCTTTCTTCACGGGAATTGAGATAAGTTGATCCGGCCATATGAATACAGGAGCGGCCGGCGCGAAGGTATCCGCCGGTCAGACCCTGCATCCGCTACACACGAAGGAACGTACTAGAACACCATGCGTTACGCACTCCATCGACATCACGCACGCACCCAGGGCAAGCGCCCCGAGGCACCTGCCCCAAAACAGGGCACGCCTAAGCCGGCGCAGCCCCGGACCGAGGCGACCCGGGCCAAGCCTGTGCAGGCGGCCCCACCCCCGGTGGATCAGCGCCGGGAGATCGTCCTCGGCTCGAACGAAGGGATCAGAACGGTCAAGGTTCGCCCATCCACCGTCATCTGGCACAAGTCCAGGAAGGCCCAGCCCCCCGCCGGGCAGACGGAAATCGCCACCGCCCCGGCCACCTCCCAGCAACACCCTGCCGAACGGCGGCCCGTGCTGAGCTTCAAGAAGCCCACCCCGGCGGTCGCCTAGCGTCCTCTGCCCCGTCCCGGCGTAAAATCGCAAGAACGCAGGTTCACCCCCGCCGCGGAGATGAGGCCATGAAAGGAAACGCCGTCCAAGATTCCCTGGGACGTCTGCGCACGGAATTGAAGCAGGCCAGTTTCGGCGAACCTGCCGAGCGCGAGCGGGTGGAAAGCCTCCTGCTGGAAATCGAAGGGCACCTCGAAAGCACCCACGGCGCCAAGCAGCAGAGCGCGCTGCTGGCGAGAATCTCCGACGCCGTCCGCAGGTTCGAAGTCGAACACCCGACCATCACCGCCTGCCTGAACGAGATCGCGGCGGGTCTGGGCTGACCGACCCGGGTTTGCTCCTTAGGCCTGCTCCGCCGCCAGCTTCACCCCGAAACCCATCATGGTGGCGCCCAGTACCGCGTCGAGCGCCTTCTTCACCCGCGGCCGCGACAACGTGCGCCCGAGCCTGCCGACACCGAAAGCCACCAGGGTGAGCCACACCAGGCCCTCTGCGTAGTGGATGCCGACCAGCAGGGCCGACTTTCAGCGAATATGCGCAAGTCTCCGCGGTGGGCGCGAAAGACAGAATGCTCCAGCTCAACTTCGCCGTGCAAGCTTCTCCGCCAGCACCGCCAGCAACAGGCCCAGGGTGACGTAACCCAGTACCACCTCCACGCTGACCACGATCTCGCCGTACAGGTTGGCGGGCCGCAGGTCGCCGAAGCCGAGCGTGGTATAGGTGACGATAGAGAAGTAGAACGGGGTGAACGGGGTGCTGGTCCTGGCCCGGTAGCCATAGTCCAGGATGCCGGGAGACAGCGCGTAGATCGTCCCGAACAGCACCACCAGGGCCGCGGCCAGCAGGGCGACCCGCAGCAGGCTGCGGCCGTAGTCCAGTGTGCCCCAGGCCAGGAACATGGCCCGGCCCCAGAACGAGCCGCGCGAATGCTCCTCCAGCGTGTCCAGGTAGTCCTGGTCGGACGCGGCGCGCTTGAACAGCGCGTTGCCCCAGCAGGAGTCCAGGCCCCGGATCCCCTGGTAGCGCCCGCGCATCGCGCGGGGATTCCACTTTACGCCGCGCACACAGGCGCCGGCGAGGTCGGCGCGGCAAAGCGAGGCGCCGCCGAGGTCGGCCTTACTGAGATCGGCCTTGAGCAACTCGGCATTGTTCAGATTGGCGTCCCTCAGGCTCGCGCGGATCAGGTAAGCGTGGCTGAGATTGGCGGGACTCAACAATGCGCCGTCCAGGTTGGCATCGGCCAGGTAGGCCTTGCTCAGGTTGGCGTAGGTCAGATCCGCTCCGCACAGGTTGGCCTTGCTGAGCTGGGCCTCGGTGAGGTGCGCCATGCTCAGATCCGGCTGCACGTCCGGATGCCGTTCGCGCCAGGCGTTCCACGCCTCGGCCCCGCACATGAGGAGAGCGACGTGCTGCTCGTTGGCCATGATCCTTGTCTGCCGACCCTGCGTTCCGATCCGGGCCTCGGCCCGCGCCGGACAGACCCACCACTGACAGCCTAGCCTGCCTCAGTGCCGGAACGGGTTGCGCCAGATCAATTCACGCCACGGCCTGGCGGCGGGCGGGAGGCTGCCCCCGGCCGCCAAGCTTCTATAATGGGCCCCGTTCGCGTGTAGCCGCTTTGTCCAGCATGACCTCCAGCCACGGCGGAACTCCCGGCGTACCGGCCAGGCCGGTGCGCGTGCTGTCACTCATCCCGCCGATGACGCAGCTCAACACACCCTACCCGTCCACGGCCTACCTGACCGGCTTCCTGCGCTCGCGCGGCGTGCAGGCCGGGCAGGACGACCTGGCCCTGGCGCTGGTGCTCGAGCTGTTCAGCCCGGACGGCCTGCGAGCGATCCGCGCCCGCATCGACACGGCGCCGCCGCAAAGCCGCACACACCGGGTGGAACACTTCGTCGAGCGCTTCGACCGCTACCTCGCCACCGTCGGGCCTACATTGGCGTTCCTGCAGAACCGCGACCCCACCCTGGGGCACCGCATCTGCGGCCGCGCCTTCCTGCCGGAGGGGCCGCGCTTCGCCGCGCTGGAGGTCTACACCGACGACGACGGCGGCGATCCGCTGGCCTGGGCCTTCGGCGCGCTGGGCACGCAGGACCGCGCCCGGCATCTGGCCACCCTGTACCTGAACGACATCGCCGACGTGCTGCGCGACGCCATCGACCCGCGCTTCGAGTTCGTGCGCTACGCCGAGGCGCTGGCGCAGAGCCAGCCGACCTTCGAGCCGCTGGCCGCGGCGCTGGCCGCGCCGCCCACCCTGATCGACACCCTGCTGCACCGGCTCACGCTGGAGTCTCTGGCTCGGCACACGCCCGGCGTGGTGCTGCTGTCGGTGCCCTTTCCCGGCGCAGTATACGCGGCGTTCCGCATTGCGCAGGCGGTCAAGGCGCGGGATCCGTCCATCGTCACCGTGCTGGGCGGCGGTTTCGTCAACACTGAGCTGCGCGAACTGACCGAGCCGCGCGTGTTCGACTATTTCGACTACGTCTGCCTGGATGCCGGCGAGCGCCCGCTGCTGGCCCTGCTGGAATACCTGGACGGGAAACGGCCACGCGAGCGCCTGGTGCGCACCTACCTGCGCAGCGACGACGCCGTCCGCTACGTCGACAGCGGCGAGCCCGACGTGGCGTTCGCCGAGGTGGGCACTCCCACCTGGGACGGCCTGCCGCTGGACCGGTACCTGTCGGTGCTGGATATGCTCAACCCCATGCACCGGCTGTGGTCCGACGGGCGCTGGAACAAGCTCACCGTGGCTCACGGCTGCTACTGGAAGAAATGCAGCTTCTGCGACGTGAGCCTGGACTACATCTCGCGCTACGACACCGCCGGCGCGTCCACCCTGGTCGACCGCATCGAGGCGATCGTCGCCGAGACCGGCCAGACCGGCTTCCATTTCGTCGACGAGGCGGCGCCGCCCAAGGCGCTCAAAACGCTCGCCGCCGAGTTGCAAAGGCGCCGGCTGGAGATCTCCTGGTGGGGCAACATCCGCTTCGAGAAATCCTTCAACCCGGCGCTGTGCCGGCAACTCGCGGACAGCGGCTGCATCGCCATCTCCGGCGGCCTGGAGGTGGCGTCCGACCGGCTGCTGGCGCTGATGAAGAAGGGCGTGTCGGTGGAGCAGGTGGCGCGGGTCACGCGCGCCTTCGCCGACGCCGGCATCCTGGTCCACGCCTACCTGATGTACGGCTTCCCCACCCAGACCGTGCAGGACACGGTGGACGCGCTGGAATACGTGCGGCAGCTGTTCGAAGCCGGCTGCATCCAGTCGGGTTATTTCCACCGCTTCGCCTGCACGGTGCACTCGCCGGTGGGCCGGCACCCCGAGCAGTACGGCGTCACGCTCAAGGCGCTGCCGCCAGTATCGTTCGCCAAAAACGACGTCGGCTTCGACGACCCAACCGGGGTCGACCATGACACGCTCGGCACAGCCTTGAACAAGGCGCTGTACAACTACATGCACGGCATCGGGCTCGACCAGGACGTGCGCAGCTGGTTCGCCGGCCGCGTGCCGCGCACCCGCGTGCCGCGCCACCGCATCGCCAACGCCTTCGCCTGAGCCGGGCTACTTCCGTCGGAACAGCAGCAGCGAAAAGACCGCCTCGGTATCCAGGGCTTGCGCCTGCTCCAGCGCGGTACGCCGGTCCGGCCTGGCCTTCCAGGCATAGGGCGTCATCTGCAGCAACTGCTGCAGCGCCGTCCGTTCCAGGTGCAGCGGGAAGCGGACGGTATCCCGCTCGCGCAGCTCGAACAGCGGGTCGAACCCCGCCAGGAATTTGTCCGGTTCGTGTTCGCGCACCTGCTCGAACAAAGCCTCGCGCAGACTGAGCAGATGCGACGGGGCCGGCGTGACCAGCAGCACATGGCCGCCCGGCGCCAGCACCCGGTGCATCTGCGCCACCTGCGGCTGGCAGAACAGGTTGCAGACCAGATCGAGGGAGGCGTCGGCGAACGGCAGCACCGCGCTGCTGCCGACCAGCCAGGTCACGCCGCGGGTTCGCCTGGCGGCAAGCTGGATCGCGGGCCTGGAAATGTCCAGGCCGTAGACCTCGGCGGCCACCGAGGTGAAGGCGTCGGTGTAGTAGCCCTCGCCGCAGCCGGCATCGAGCAGGCTGCGCGCGCCCAGCGGCGCCAGCCGCGCCACCGCGGCGTCGCGTAGCGGCCGGTAGTGCCCGTCATCCAGGAATGCGCGCCGCGATCTGACCATCTCCGGGTTGTCGCCGGGGTCGCGGCTGCTCTTGTGCTGCACCAGCAGCAGGTTGACGTAGCCCTCGCGGGCGACGTCGAAGCTATGTCCCCGGGGACACTTCCAGGTCCGCGGCGCACGCTCCAGCGCGAGGCCGCATTTCGGGCAGACGACGCAGGACATCACAGGCCGATGCGCTGCAGCTCCGGCTCGCGGTCCACCAGCTGGTGCTTGAGCGCACCCGCCAGGTGCAGGCCGAACAACAGGTACAGCGCGTAGCCCAGAGCGGTATGCCAGCCGCCGAACAGATCGTGCAGACGCTCCTTCAGCGCGGGGTCGAGCTGCGTGATCCAGCCGATGCGCGGCCAAGGCACCAGGCCATAGAGCTTCATGGGATGGCTGGCGGCAGCCTTCCAGGCCGAATCGTGGAGCCAACCCGACAGCGGCAGGGCGAACATCAGCAGATACAGCAGGCCATGCACCAGCAGCGAGGTGCGGCGCTCCCAGCTCCGGTACCCAGCCGGCAGCGGCGGCGGCGCGTGCGACAGGCGCCACAGCAGGCGCAGCAGAGCCAGGCCCAGCACGGTAATGCCGACGGACTTGTGGGTGTCGATCACCGGCCGTACCCAGCCTTCCGGCAACAGGTCGGCGGACAGGGCCAGGATCACGTTCAACACCATCAGGACGGCGACCAACCAATGCAGGACAATGGCCGGACGGCCGTAACGCGGGGAGGGGCTCATCGCAGTTCCAGCGCGGACAGGCCACTATTCTGACGGAATCGGAGGCGGACAACCCCCCGCCGCCGTAGTGGAACCTACGGCAGGTAGTGTGTTCCAACTCCGACACGTCTTCATCTCCACCAGCACTCTCACAACCCTTCGGGATTTTCGCACCTCCTCATGGATTCCCTGGCACCGGCACTCGCCGCCAGTTCGCCGCGGCTGTCGCCGCCGCCGACGCCTCTGTCCAGCCTGTTGATCCATGGCTGCGTGCTGGCCCTTTGGCTGCTGCTGTTCGCCGCCTCGTTCCGGCTGGGCGGCGTGCTGGGCTGGGGTGTCGGCATCGCCTACATCATCTACGACACCGTGCTCCTGCTGTTCGTGGGCTGGCAGGCGCGCGACCTGCTGCGGGCGCCCGCGCCGCAACCGCCGGCTCATCAACGCGCCACGCTGGGCGTGATCGTGGCCGCCTACAACGAGGCGGCGGTGCTGCCGGCCACCCTGGAGGCCCTGCTGCGCCAGACGGACGCGCCGGATCGCATCCTGATCGCCGACGACGGTTCCGACGACGGCACGGCCCGGCTGCTGACCCAGGCTTACGGCCTGCAGCCGGCATTTCCCGACCAGGCGACCGCATCCGGCGACCGCTACCCCGCCCTGCGCTGGCTGCGCCTGCCGCACGGCGGCAAGGCCCGCGCCCTCAATGCCGCCGCGCTACAGCTCGACACCCAAATCGTGCTGACGGTGGACGCCGACACCCTGCTCGAACCCGGCGCCATCGCCGCTTTCCGCCGGGCCTTCGCCGCCGAGCCGGAACTGGTGGCCGCCACCGGCGTGCTGACGCCGGTGTGCGGCAATGCCCGGGGGGCGCGCACGCTGCAGTGGTTCCAGACCTACGAGTACATCCGCAACTTCCTATCACGCTATGCCTGGATGCGCGTGGACAGCCTGCTGCTGATCTCCGGCGCCTTCGCCGGCTTCCGCCGCGAGGCCTTGCTGGCGGTGGGCGGCTTCGACCCGGAATGCCTGGTGGAGGACTACGAGCTGATCCACCGCCTGCGCCGCCACGCCCAGTCGCACGGCCGGCACTGGACCTTCCGGGTGCTGGGCGGCGCACAGGCGCGCACCGACGCTCCGGCCACCATCCCCGCCTTCCTGCGCCAGCGACGGCGCTGGTTCGGCGGCTTCCTGCAGACCCAGTACTGGTATCGCTCCCTGGTCGGCGACCGCCGCTATGGCCTGCTCGGTACGCTGATGCTGCCGGTCAAGGCGGTGGATACGCTGCAGCCGCTGTACGGGCTCACCGCCTTCGGCCTGCTGCTCACTTACCTCCTGCGCGGGCAACTGAGCGTGCTGGCGCCGGTGTCGGCCCTGATCGGCGCCAAGATCGCGGTGGACATTGCCTACCACCTGGCCTCGGTACGGCTGTACCGGCGCTGGGTCGGCGACGACCACCGTGCCAGCTTCGGCGCCGCCCTGCTGGCCGCCCTGGCCGAGCCGTTCACCTTTCAACTGCTGCGCCACAGCGGCGCCGCGCTGGGCTGGTGGGCCTTTCTGGCCGGGCGCGACCACTGGGGCCGGCAGACCCGCCAGGGCGCGCTGGAAGCGGCGGAGTCGGATGCCTGAACCGCGCCGCTATTTGGCGGTGCCGGCCCGCTCCTGCGCCAGCCGCTCCTCCAGGCCGCGACGGGCGTCGTCGGCGTAGCGGCGGCAGGCACCGGCGTCGAACAGGGGATCCGGCGTTGCGCCCTTGTGGTGCGCGTCCAGCCGCTCCCACAGCCGGCTGACATCCGGGTGCACCGTGACCAGCACGTCGCAGGGCAGCGCCGCCACGCGATCGATGCTGGCGCGGAACTGCCCCGACACATCCGGATGGTCCTTGTCGCCCAGGTAGCGGAAGCCGGGGGCGGCGACCGCGGTGAGGCTGTCGGCGTAGACCATGTTCAGGCAGCGTTGCCCTTCGCAGGACTGCCAAGTCCAGGTGGTGCTGCCGGGCGTGTGCCCGGGCGTGAAATGGGCGGTGATCGACACCTCCCCCAGCACCAGCGTTTCGCCGTCCCGCACCGTGCGCACCTTCGGCACCGGCGGGAAGGTATCGCCGGTGTAGCCGGCCTGCGGGTCGTCGGCCACGGCATGGCCCTGCCGCAGCGCCTGCGCGCCGGACGGGCTGGCCATGGCCATGGCGCCGCTGTCGCGCTGCAGCGCGGCGATGCCGCCGGCGTGGTCGAAGTGTGTATGCGAGTTGAGGATCAGCTTCACGTCGCGCAGCTTGAACCCCAGCGCGCGGATGTTCGATTCGATCAGCGGCGCCGACTGCGGCAGCCCGCCGTCCAACAACACCAGGCCGTCGGAAGTGGCCACCAGCACCGAGCTCAGCCCGTGCATGCCGACGTAGTAGGTGTTGCCGTAGAGGCGGAACGGCGCGGCCGGCTGGTTCCATTCGGCGCAGAGCTTGCAGGCCACCGGCGGCGGCTGCGTCAGCGGATCCGGCGCGGCGGCGGCGACGCCGGCGTTGGCGGCAAGGCAGAGACACAGCAGGACGGCCGGTTTCATGGCACTGGACCTGGAAGGGGAAGTCGGAGCAGGCTAGCAAGCGCGTTTGGCATGGGCGTGCCGGAGCCGTGCAAATGCCGTGCAAATATACCGGTCGGCGGCCATGCCGCAGCCACCAGCACGAACTTTGCATCCCATATTGAAAAAATGCGGTGTGGATTGCACCCGCATGACACCCCCGAGGAATCGAGCCCGGCCGTGAGCAGCAGCTTTTTCGACGAACTGTGCGACAGCCGCCCGCCCGGCGCGCCGCCGGTCGAGCGCGACCGGGTGGCTGGCTACCTCGACGCCGAGCTGCCCGCGATCGAGCTGCGCTACGACGTGACGATCGCCGGGCAACTGCGCGCCTTCCTGCTGTCGATGGGCCGCTGCGACGGCGGCCTGATCGGCGACGACCCGCTGGTGCTGTACCGTCCGTCGTGGACCGGCCAGGACCAGCTCGCCTTCCAACGCGCCTTCCGCGAGCGGCTGCAAAGCGCCGAGCTGGGCGTGTACTGCGAGGAAAAACCCTTCGCCGTGACCAACGAGTCGGAGGTGCACTACTACTTCCTGCTCACGGCCTCGACCGAGCCCGACCTGGTCTTCCACTACAACCAGACTGAGGAGTCCGCCCACTCGACCGGGCTGCCGCTGCTGGAATACCTGAAGGGCGTGCTGCGGCGCTATGCCGGCTACGGCCAACGGGCGCCGTTGCGAGGGGAGCTGCTGTCTGGGTAGCGCTGTACGAGCAGCCTGATCGCTTGCGGCGAGCGGCGCGTGCCAGCCCTAACCGGCCGGTCGGGGCGAGCCTCTTCGGCGTTAAATTAACGGCCAACGGCAGCTTTCAGGAAATCGCCTCCATATCCCTGGTGGGCCAACTCCGGTCATTCAGCAGGTGAATCCCCCGGTACAAGTGCGGTCGTTCGACAACGCTGAACAGGCAACTTTACTGCGGCGAATTCCAAGACCCGTCTGGCGACTCCTGGCACCTCGCCGACCTCGATTCACCCGCACGAATGGCCGGTTTGGAGAAAGTGCCGCGCAGTCGGCACATTGGTCGCCACCTTTGTTGGGCAGCCTGGCAGCCCGTGGCCGGCTGGGAATGACGGCCTCCGGCGCGCGCTGATGTCTTGACCTGAATCAATGAAAGCCCCCTGCATCTAGTCTACATGTACATATATTGGCTGCCGCCCACGCTAGGTATTGAAATGCCGCGATGTTAAACGAGCCAAGCTACAAGCTTCTCTTCGAGTCCAGTCCACACCCGTATCTGGTGCTTTTGCCGGACGCGGCATTCACAATCGTTGCCGTGGATGACCGCTATCTGACGGTCACGGGCACTCAGCGAGACAGCATCACCGGCCGCGGCCTCTTCGATGTGTTTCCCGACAGCCCTGCCAACGACACAGCGACCGGCGTCAGCGATCTCAAGATGTCATTGGATCGCGTCGTGCGGGAGAAGGTTCAGGATGTCATGGGCGTCCAGAAATATGACATCCCCTCTCCCGAAAAGGATGGAACATTCGAGACAAGATACTGGAGTCCGGTGAACACCCCGGTGATCGATGGCAATGGCTTGGTCGTCATGATCATCCATCATGTTGAGGACATCACTGAGTTTGTGTTGATGCGCGAGCGCGTAAGTCACGATGCGTCCGAAGGCCTCGGCATGCCGCAACCCCACGCCTATCGCCTCGAAGCCGAGGTGCTCCGGCGCGCAGCTGAACAGAAGGATGCCAATCGGCAGCTCAAGGCGATGATGGAGGGCGCCCGACAGACCGAGGCCGCCCTTCAGCAAAGTGAAGAACAGTTCCGGTCGTCCTTTGAAAATGCCGCCATCGGGATGGCCCTGGTCGCAATCGATGGACGCTGGCTACAGGTCAATCAGGCTTTGACCAACATGCTGGGTTACTCAAGGGAGGAGTTGTCGTCTTTGACGTTACAGGACATAACCTATCCGGACGATCTGGCGACGGATTTGGACTTTGTTAGGGAGATGTTGGCGGGACAGCGTAAGAGCTATCAGATGGAGAAGCGCTACCTGCGTAAGAACGGCGACCTTGTCTGGGCATTACTGGCGGTTTCCTTGCTGCGCGACGATAGCGGTTCACCGGTCCATTTCATTTCGCAAATTCAGGACATCACGGCCCTCAAGCAGGCCCAGGCGGCGGTGGCCACCAGTGAAAAGGAGTTTCGCCTGCTGGCCGAGGCGATGCCGCAAATCGTGTGGATCACTCGGGCCGATGGCTGGAACATTTACTTCAATCACCAATGGGTTGAATACACTGGCCTGACGCTGGAAGAAAGCTACGGCGATGGCTGGAACAAGCCTTTTCATCCCGACGATCAGCAGCGGGCCTGGGAGGCATGGCAAAACGCCGTACATAATAATGGCGCTTATTCGCTTGAATGCAGGTTGCGTCGGGCCGACGGGGAATATCGCTGGTGGTTGGTTCGGGGCGCGCCCGTGCTCAATGAAAAGGGGGCGATCGAGAAATGGTTCGGCACTTGTACCGACATTCATGATCTCAAGGAAGCGACCGAATCGCTTCGACTCTCCGCTCTCGTCTATGAAGCCAGCAGCGAGTCAATGATCGTCACCGATCCCGATGGCATCATACTGGCGGTAAATCCGGCATTTACCGTATGCACCGGCTACACAAGGGAAGAGGCCATCGGCCAACCGATCAGTTTGCTCAAATCAGGGCGCCAGGGCGATGATTTCTACAAGACGATGTGGGCCAAGATCAATGCCGATGGTCACTGGGACGGAGAGATCTGGGACCGTCGCAAGAATGGCGAGGCCTATCTCTCCAAGGTGATCATAAATACCGTCTATAGTGACGATGGCTCGATTTTTCGCCGGGTCGCATTGGCTTCCGACATCACGGAACAGAAGAAGGCGCTCGATACGATTTGGCAGCAAGCAAATTTCGATCCTTTAACCGGCCTGCCGAATCGTCGCATGTTCATAGATCGGTTGGGACAGGAGATCAAAAAGAATCATCGTACGAATACGCGTTTGGCGCTGATGTTCATTGACCTCGATATGTTCAAAGAGGTGAACGATTCGCTCGGGCACGAAATGGGCGATCTTCTGTTGAAGATCGTAGCAAGCCGTCTGGTCGACTGTGTTCGAGAGGTCGATGTCGTCGCACGCCTGGGGGGCGATGAGTTCACCTTGATGATGGGAGAACTGGAAAACACCAACTCCATTGATCGGGTGGCCGCAACTATTATTGAGAAACTGGCGGCGCCATATCGACTGAAAGACACGCAGGCCTACATATCGGCCAGTATCGGTATTACGATTTATCCTGACGATGCCACCGGGACGGAGGATTTGCTGAAGTGTGCTGATCAGGCCATGTATGAATCGAAACGTCTGGGACGCAACCGGTTCAACTATTTTAAGCCCTCGATGCAAGCAGCTTCGCTGAGAAAGATGGGCATCGCCGGAGATTTGAGGCGGGCGTTGCTGGAGAACCAATTCCGAGTCTACTACCAGCCGATCGTCGATCTTGGTAATGGGACCATCAACAAGGCTGAGGCGTTGTTGCGCTGGCAGCACCCCTCCCGCGGCCTGCTAACTCCGGCCGAGTTCATTCCGATCGCTGAGGGAACCGGATTGATCATCTCCATTGGCGAATGGGTGTTCCGCGAAGCAGCAGCCCAGGCGGCTGCCTGGAAGACACTAAAAACCGGCGCCATACAGATCAGTATCAACAAATCTCCAGTGCAATTCCGCGAAAAACTCAGCAGTCCCGCCATCTGGCTAAAGTATCTCACCAGTCTCGGCCTCAAAGGCGACAGCGAAGTCGTCGAAATTACCGAAGGCATGCTGTTGGGGAGCGACGATTTTGCAAAAACCAAGCTGCTAGAGTTTAGGGATGCTGGTATACAAGTAGCTCTCGACGACTTTGGGACCGGTTACTCCTCCCTATCTTATTTGAAAAAGTTCGACATCGATTACATCAAGATCGACCAGTCTTTCATAAGTGGTCTTGAATCCGACTCGAACGGCTTGGTTTTGTGCGAGGCCATTATTGTGATGGCGCATAAGTTGGGGCTGATAACCATCGCTGAGGGCATTGAGACGGAACAACAGCGCGCGCTGCTCACCAAAATGGGCTGCGATTATGGTCAGGGCTTTTTGTTTTCACGCCCTGTGCCGGCAAAAGAATTTGAGGATCTTCTGGAAAGATCCACACCGTTCCAAGACCAGATGCCCTGCCGTTAATCCACAGCCGTTTACACTGACTACCAGCAAGGTTGGGGTGAGCTTGCGAACCCCAACATGCACTGTCAATCATTACCCACTGCGCAATCGAAGAACCGGCGTTTCTGGTCGCTCTAGGTCGGTGATATACCGTAGGATCGGACGGCGGCGCGTGGCTCAGATCTATTGAACGGGAAGGGGTGCAATGTTGGGGTTCGCAAGCTCACCCCAACCTACGCGAGCTGCCGTTGCGGGAATACCTCAAGGGCGTGCTGCGGCGGTATGCGGGCTACGGTAGGCGCCCGGCGCTCCGGGGTGAGTTGTTGCCCGGGTAACGGCTGCCGGCGAAAACTAAAAGGCGGGGCGGCGCGATGCGCCGCCCCGCCTTTTGTACGAGCCCTTGCGGTCAGACCTGCAGCAGCAAGCGCGCCGGATCCTCCAGCAGCTCCTTGACGGTCTTCAGGAACAGCACGGCCTCGCGGCCGTCGATCAGGCGGTGGTCGTAGGTCAGCGCCAGGTACATCATCGGCCGCACCACCACCTGTCCACCCACCACCACCGGACGGTCGAAGATGCCGTGCATGCCCAGGATGGCGGCCTGCGGCGGGTTGAGGATCGGGGTCGACAGCATCGAGCCGAACACGCCGCCGTTGGTGATCGAGAAGGTGCCTCCGGTGAGGTCCTCCATGGTCAGCTTGCCGTTGCGGGCCTTGGTGCCCAGCTCGACGATCGACTTCTCGATGTCGCCGAAGCCGAGGGCGTCGGCGTCGCGCAGCACCGGCACCACCAGGCCGCGCTCGGTGGAAACGGCCACGCCGATATCGTAGTAGCCGTGGTAGACGACGTCGTTGCCGTCGATGGAGGCGTTGACGGCCGGGTACTTCTTCAACGCTTCGATCGAGGCGCGCACGAAGAAGCTCATGAAGCCGAGCTTGATGCCGTGGGCCTTCTCGAAGCTGTCCTTGTAGCGGGCGCGCAGCTCGGACACGGCTTTCAGGTCCACCTCGTTGAAGGTGGTGAGCATCGCGGCGGTGGACTGCGCTTCCACCAGGCGCTCGGCGATGCGGGCGCGGATGCGGGTCATCGCCACGCGCTGCTCGGGACGCTCGCCCGGCAGGGCCGGCTGCGGAGCGGGCCTGGCGGCCGGCGCTTCGGCCTTGGCGGGAGCCGGCGCGGCCTTCTGCTTGTCGGCGTAGGCCTGCACATCCTCCTTGGTCAGGCGTCCGCCCTTGCCGGTGCCGCTGATCTGCGCGGCGGACAGGCCCAGCTCGGTCAGCAGCTTGCGCACGGCCGGGCTCTGGCCCTCGTCGTCGGCGTTCTTCGCCATGCCGTCGACCTTCGGCGCGATGGCTTCGGCTTTGGCCGGAGCGGCAGCCTTGGCGGGAACCGCCGCTGCGGCAGCGCCCTCTTCCAGCAGGCCGATGATGTCGCCGGCCTTGACCGTGGTGCCCGACTGGATGCGGATTTCCTTGAGCACGCCATCGGCGATAGCGGGCACCTCCAGCATCACCTTGTCGGTCTCCAGGTCCACCAGGTTCTGCTCGCGTTTGACGATGTCGCCCGCCTTGAGGTGCCATGCGGCCACGGTGGCTTCGCTCACCGATTCCGGCAGGTTGGGGACTCTGATCTCGATGCTCATGGATGCTCCAGTCTTTGTTCTATCGTTCCGTGTGCGGGGGTAATGGCTAGGCACCGCCCTTGAGAGGCAGGCCGGCGCTCAGTGCGGCGTTGACCAGTTCTTCCTGTTCCTTGGCGTGGACCTTGAGATAGCCCACCGCCGTGGTGGAATTGCCCTTGCGCGTGGCGTAGTAGAGCTGGTGGTCCTCCGCCAGGTAGGCGCGCAGGCGGTGCTTGATCTGGTACCAGGCACCCTGGTTCTCGGGTTCCTCCTGGCACCACACCACGTCCTTGGCGTTCGGGTAGGCGGCGATGACGGCCTCGTACTCCGGGCGCGGGAAGGGATACAACTGCTCGATACGCACCACGGCGACGTCGTCGCGCTTCTGCTTGGCGCGCGCCTCGAACAGGTCGAAGTAAACCTTGCCGCTGCAGAACACGATGCGCTTGACCTTCTTCGCGTCGAGCGGCTCGGTCTCGTCGATGACGTAGCGGAAGGAGCCCTTGGACAGCTCCTCCAGCGACGACACCGACAGCTTGTGGCGCAGCAGCGACTTGGGCGTCATCACGATCAGCGGCATGCGCAGGCTGCGCTTCATCTGGCGGCGGATCATGTGGTAGAACTGCGCCGGCGTGGACGGCACGCACACCTGCATGTTGTTGCCCGCGCACAACTGCAGGTAGCGCTCCAGGCGCGCCGAGGAATGCTCCGGTCCCTGCCCTTCGTAACCGTGCGGCAGGAACAGGGTCAGGCCGCAGTAGCGGCCCCACTTGGCCTGGCCGGCGGCGATGAACTGGTCCATCACCACCTGGGCACCGTTGGCGAAGTCGCCGAACTGCGCCTCCCAGATCACCAGCGAGTCCGGATCGGTGGAGCTGTAGCCATACTCGAAGCCGAGCACGCCCTCCTCCGACAACAGGGTATCGTTGACGATGAAGCGGTTCTTGTCGGCATCGAGGTGGCGCAGCGGCGTATAGCGCGCGCCGTTGTGGTAATCGTGCAGCGTGGCGTGGCGGTGCGAGAAGGTGCCACGGCGCGAATCCTGGCCGCACAGGCGCACCGAGAAGCCCTCGTTGACGAGGGTGGCGTAGGCCATGGTCTCGGCGAAGCCCCAATCCATCGGCAGCTCGCCGTTGGACATCTTGACCCGGTCCTCGTAGACCTTGGCCACGCGCGGATGCAGGGTGAAGCCGTCCGGCAGCTTGTGCAGGCGGTCGGCGAGGCCCTTGATGGTGTCGCGGTTCGCCGCGGTGTCGGCCGGGGTGCTCCACTCGCCCTTCTGGTAGTTGGCCCAGTTGACGGTGTACTGGTTGCCGACCATGCCGAGCGTGGTGCGGGCGATGTTCTCGCCCTTGTCCAGCCCGTCGCGATAGCTGCGGGCCAGGCGCTCGGCCTCGTCGTTCGCCACCACCCCTTCCTGCGCCAGCTTCTGCGCGTAGAGCGTGAAGGGGGTCGGCTGCTTGCGGATCGCCTCGTACATCACCGGCTGGGTCATCGCCGGTTCGTCGGCCTCGTTGTGACCGTGGCGGCGGTAGCAGCACAGGTCGATGATGACATCCTTGCGGAACTGGTTGCGGAACTCGGTGGCCAGCCGGGTGACGAACACCACTGCCTCCGGATCGTCGCCGTTGACGTGGAACACCGGCGCCTCGAGCATCTTGGCGATGTCGGTGCAGTAGCGCGAGGTGCGCGCCTCGTGGCCCTCGCGCGCCTCGATCGGGTTGGGAGTGGTGAAACCGATCTGGTTGTTGACGATGACGTGGATGGTGCCGCCGGTGCTGTAGCCCTTGGAATGCGACAGCTGCAGCGTCTCCATCACCACGCCCTGGCCGGCGAAGGCCGCGTCGCCGTGGATCAGCACCGGCAGCACGCGCGCACCGGTCTCGTCCCGGCGGCGCGTCTGGCGCGCCTTGACCGAGCCTTCCACCACCGGGTTGACGATCTCCAGGTGCGAGGGGTTGAAGGCCAGCACCAGGTGCAGCCGCTTGCCGGCCACCTCGACGTCGGTGGAGAAGCCCAGGTGGTACTTGACGTCGCCGGCCCGCATCAGGTCCTCGGACGAGTACTTGCCCTCGAACTCGGCGAACAGGTCCTTGGGCGACTTGCCGAGCACGTTGACCAGCACGTTGAGGCGGCCGCGATGTGCCATGCCGATCACCACCTCCTCCACCGCGCGCTGGGCGGAGATGCGCATCACCTCGTCCAGCAGCGGGATCAGCGAATCGCCGCCCTCCAGCGAGAAACGCTTCTGGCCCACGTACTTGTTGTGCAGGTAACGCTCGATGCCCTCGGCCGCTGCCAGCTGGGTGAGGACGTCCCGCTTCTCCTGCGGCGTCAGCTTGGGCTTGTACGGCTCGCTTTCCATGCGCTTCTGGATCCAGCGCTTCTGCGCCGTCTCCGTGATGTACATGTACTCGGCGCCGATGGTGTCGGTATACACCGACTTCACGATCTTGATGATCTCGCGCAGCGGCAGCTGGTCGGTGGCGGCCAGGGTGCCGGTGTTGAACACCGTGTCCATGTCCTCCGGACCCAGGCCGTGGAACGCCGGGTCGAGGTCGGGCACCTTGGGCATGGGCGCCAGGCCGAGCGGGTCGAGCCGCGCCGCTTGGTGGCCGCGCACCCGGTAGTAGTTGATCAGGCGCAGCACCGCGGCCTGCTTCTCCAGGGCACGGACGTCGGCGGCGGCGGTCGGCGCCGCGCCGCCGGTGCCGCGCTCGCGCGCCAGCTTCTCGAAACGCGCCCGCACCGCGCTGTGCGGCGTCTCCACCGCGGTGGGGCCCTGCACGCCGCGGAAGTAGGCGCGCCACTCGGGATCGACCGAATTGGGGTCGGCGAGGTACTGCTCGTACAGATCCTCGACGTAGGCCGCGTTGCCACCCTGGATCGAACTGGATTCGATCAGGCTCAGATACTTTGCACCAGTCATCTCACGCTCCATAAAAACGTGAGACGTGAGGCGTGAGAGGTGAGACGCAAGCTCAGCGCGCGCCGCCGGTCCGGCCTTGCGCCGCTGCTTCTACGTCTCACGTCACACGTCTCACGTCTCACGGCTTTCTTACTTCTTGGCGGCCTTGAATACTTTCTCCGGCTGTTTCCACTCGCCGGTCAACTGTTCCAGGTATTCCCGGAAGCCGTCAGCCAGCTCCGGGTGCTTCAGCGCGTACTCGACGTTGGCCTTCAGGTAGCCCAGCTTGCTGCCGCAGTCGTAGCGCACGCCTTCGAATTCGTAGGCCAGGACGGTCTGCTCCTGGATCATCATGCTGATCGCGTCGGTGAGCTGGATCTCGCCGCCGGCGCCGCGCTGGGTGCGCTCCAGCAGCTTGAAGATGCGCGGGGTCAGGATGTAGCGACCGACCACCGCCAGGTTGCTGGGCGCGTCGGCCTGCTTCGGCTTCTCCACGATGCGGCGGATCTCGCCCAGGCCCGGACCGACCGGCTGGGTGTCGACGATGCCGTAGCTGGACACCTCCTCCTGCGGCACGCGCTGGGTGGCGATGACGCTGGTGCCATATTCCTGGTACACGCGCTGCATCTGCGCCAGGCACGGGCGCAGGCGGCCATCGATCAGGTCGTCGGCCAGGATCACCGAGAAGTCCTCGTCGCCCACCGCCGGCCAGGCGCACAGCACGGCGTGGCCCAGGCCGAGCGCCTCGGCCTGGCGGATGAAGATGCAGGTGATGCCGGGCGGCAGGATCTCCTGCACCGTCTCCAGCAGCTTGGTCTTGCCGCGGCTGGCGAGCTCGGCTTCCAGCTCGTAGGCCTTGTCGAAGTGGTCCATGATGGAGTTCTTCGAACGGCCGGTGATGAAGATCAGCTCCTCGGCGCCGGCCGAGATGGCCTCCTGCACGGCGTACTGGATGAGGGGCTTGTCGACGATCGGCAGCATTTCCTTGGCACTGGCCTTGGTGGCCGGCAGGAAGCGCGTGCCCAGACCGGCGACGGGGAACACTGCTTTTCTGATTCGCATGGAGGAATTCCGGGACTGCCGTTGGACTGCGTTTTTGAGAGTCCGTTCAGCTTGGGCCTTGGGCCCGATAGTTTAGCGCAGCGAGCCGGTGAGATGGACCTTGTCGCTGTTGGTCGAAAGCAGTGCGAAATCGACCTCCCCCTGCTCCACCGCGAAGCGCAGCGCCGCCCGCGAGGGCAGCAGCAGCGGCTGCTTGAACTGCACCGAATAGGCCCTGGGAGCCGCCGGCAGCCGCTGTTGTAGCAGCGCCAGGCAGCGCGCCGCCGACCACAGGCCATGGGCGATGGCGCGGGGGAAGCCGAACAGGCGCGCCGTCAGGGCATGCAGGTGGATCGGGTTGTAGTCCTGCGAGATGCGGGCATAGCGCCGGCCGGTGTCCTCCGCGGCGGCCAGGGTCACGTACTCGGACAGCCGCCCGTCGACCTGCGGCGGTCCCTTGGGCCCCTGCGAGGGCTGCTTCGGGCCGCGGTGGATCACGGTCATGGTGGCGGTCCAGACCGGCTCGCTCTCCACCGGGGTGGCCTTCATCACCAGGTCGAACTCGAAGCCAGCGCGGACCTCGCGGCCCTGGCCGATGTGGATGCTGAGGTCGAAGGTCTCGTCGGCGCGCAGCGGTCGCTGCTGCGCCACTTCGTTGCGCACGTGCACCAGGCCGAGCAGCGGCAGCGGGAAGCCCGGGCGGGTCATCAGGTCCAGGAACAGCGGGGTGGCCAGCACCTGCGGGAACAGAATCGGCAACTCCGCCGACTCCGGCAGGCCGCACAGGGCACAGTAGGCGTCGAGCCGGACGCGGTCCACCCGCACCGCGCGCACCCGCTCCTCCCAGTCCGGCAGGCTGGGCGTGCCGCGGGCACGCCGCGTAGCCGAAAGGCCGGCCTTGAAAAATGACGGGAGCGTCGCCGGCAAGGCCGGCAAATCGAACACCTGGGCGTGGTTCATGCGGTTCTCGGTCTTGCGACGGCCCCCTGAGGCCGGGGAAGCCGGATTTTATAGGGATTTGCCGGCAAAAGCCCCCGCAACAGCGCCAGCCCCGTTATGGCGCAAGCGCAAACGCCGTAGAACCCTATCCCAAAAACTACGGAATGGCGCGGTCGATCCGCAGCTGCAGTGGCTTGCCGCTCTCGGCGCGGGCGACGTGCAGGCTGCCCTCCAGGTCACCCGACTGGGCCTGGGCGCCGCCGGCGCCGCTGAGCCTGGCGGTGACCACGTAGCGCTCGAAGGCGGACAGGCGCAGCGCCGGGGCCATCGCCATGGTGTCGTCCAGCTTGATGTCGGCCGGCAGGGTCTGGCCCGGCAGGCGCTGCACGGCCAGCGGCATGGGCGGGCCGCTCTCGGCCTTGGCGAACACGAACAGCACCGCGTTGGGCGGGACCTTGGCGGCCAGATCCGGCGCCAGGCTGACGTGCAAGTCGAGAGTGGTGCCGGGACCGCCGGCTTCAGCGCCCTGGCCTTCCGCGCCGGCCTCGGCCGCCGCCGGCCCGGCAGAAGCCAGCGGACCCGGTGCGCCGCCGGACGCCTGGTCCAGTTCCTTGAGCTGGCTCGCCAAGGCCTGGCGTACCTGCGCCGGCAGATCGGTCTGCGCCGACAGCCGCGTCCAGCGGCTGCGCGCGGTGGCGAGGTCGCCGCTCTGGGCGGCGGCCATGCCGCCGTACCACAGCGCCTTGCCGTAGTCGGGCGCGACGGCCAGGGCCTTCTCGAACAACTGGGCCGGCGTACCCTGCAGGTCGCGGTCGCGGGCAAAGGCCAGCGCCTCGCCCTGGTCGGTCAACCATTCCGGATTGGGTTCCGCGGCATGCTCGTTGGCCGCGGCGTAAGCCTTGGCGGCTTCGTCGAAGCGCTGCATCACGAAATAGGAACGGCCCAGCATGGACCAGCCCTCGGCGTCGTCCGGCTGCTGCTTGAGCCGCTCCGCCAGGCGCTGCACCATGCCGGCGATCTGGTCGTTCTGGGTCACGCCGGCGGCGAGCTGCTGCTGCGCCTTCCAGCTCCCGGCAAGGGCGTACCAGCCGCCGGCGAACAGCGCCAGCAGCAGCGTGGCGATCAGCGCCGCCGGCCAGCGCCGGCCCACCGCCGCTTGCACCGCCGGCTCCTCAGCCTGCGCCTCGGCCAGCAGGCGCGCATCCAGCTCGCCCTTGAGCGCCTCGGCGTCGCTCTCCGGCACCAGCCCGGCCTGCCGCTCGGTCTCCAGCTCGGCCAGCCGGATGCGGTAGGCGGCGATGTTGGCGCCGCGGCGGCGCAGGGTCGGCAGCGTGGCGCCGCGCCACCAGGGGCGGGTGCATACCGCGGCGGCCGCCAGCAGCAGCGCCGTCATCAGGAGCCACGTCATGAATGGTCGTCCAGTATCTTGCGCAGGGCGGCTTCGTCCGCGGGTGGTCGCGTAGCCGGGGTGGCACGGGTGCGGCGCGCGTAGGCGAACAGCATCGTCAAGCCGATCAGCACGAGCAGGAACGGCGCCGCCCACAACAGTGCGGTGCGCGCCTCCAGCGGCGGCTTGTACAGCACGAAATCACCGTAGCGATCGGTCAGGTATTTCTTGATCGCCGTTTCGTCCTCGCCTTTCGCCACCAGGCCGCGCACCTCGTAGCGCAGGTCGGCGGCGAGCGAGGCCTGCGACTCGGCCAGCGACTCGTTCTGGCACACCAGGCAGCGCAGCTCCGGCAGCAGGCCTCGGTAGAGTGCCTCCTGCTGCGGCGTCAGCGGAATCTCCGGCTTGACGGTCTGCACCTCGGCGCGGGCGCCGGCGGCGGCCAACGCCAGCAGCAAAACACAGGCGACGCGGCGCTTCATGTGGCGCTCCGTAGCAGCGGCTGGATGTCGTGCTGCCAGATCTCGGGGGTCATCGGCCCGATCTGCTTGTAGATGACGGTGCCCTTGGCATCGAGCACGAAGGTCTCCGGCACGCCGTAGACCCCCCAGTCGATGCCCGCCTTGCCTTCCAGGTCGGTGAGGATGACACCGTAGGGATTGCCGCGCCGCGTCAGCCAGGGCCGCAGGTCGGACTCGGCGTCCTTGTAGTCGATGCCGAGCAGCCTGGCCTGCCCGTTCTGCGCCAGTTGCATCAAGTAGGCGTGCTCCTCCTGGCAGCCGGCGCACCAGCTCGCGAAGAAATTCACCAGCACCGGCGCGCCGCGCAGGTCGGCGTCGGTCATGCGCGGCCGCTTGCCGTCCAGCGTGGGCAGGTCGAACGCGGGGGCCGCCTTGCCGATCAGCGGGCTCGGCACCAGGTGCGGATCGCGGCGCAGGCCGATCATGAACAGGCCGACCAGCAACGCGAGGACGACGAGAGGGATGGCGAAACGCATGGGCTCAGGCCGCCGCCCCTTCCAACGCCTCGGCCGCGCGCCGCTCCGCCGCGCGCGCCAGCCGGTAGCGCCGGTCGCTCACCGCCAGCATGCCGCCGAAGAACATCAGCACGCCGCCGAGCCAGATCATCCGCACCAGCGGCTTGTAGTACACCCGCAGGCTCCAGCTGCCGTCGTCGAAACTGTCGCCGAGCGAGACGTAGAGATCGCGCAGCAGGCCGATGTCGATCGAGGACTGGGTCATCACCGTACCCTGCGAGGGATACAGGCGCTTCTGCGGATGCAGCACCGCCACCGGGCGGTCGCCGTGGGTCACCGTCACGGTGCCCTCCTGGGCGGTGTAGTTCGGGCCCTGGCTTTCGCCGGCGCCGTCGAAACGGAAGGTGTAGCCGCCCAGCTCGGTGGTGGTGCCGCGGGCCAGGCGCACGTCGTGTTCGTCGCCGAAGCTGACCACGCCGCTCACACCCAGCGCCCACACGCCCAGGCCGACGTGGGCCAGGGTCATGCCCCAGGCGGCGCGCGGCACCGCGGCCAAGCCGCTCCCCAGGTCCGGCTTGGCGCGCACGCGCCGCCACACGTCCTGCACCGCGGCGAACATCGCCCACAGGCCGAGCAGGGCGCCGGCGGAAGCCAGCGGCGTGCTGCGGCCGTACAGGGTGAATGGCAGTGCGCCGCCGAACACCAGCGCCGCCAGCGCCGGCCAGCGCAGCCGGCGCACGGTCTCCTTCCAGTCACCCCGCTTCCACGGCACCGCCGCCGCCAGGCCCACCAGGAAGATCAGCGGCGTGACCAGGGGCAGGAACACCGGGTTGAAGTACGGCGGGCCCACCGAAACCTTGCCCAGGCCGGTGGCGTCCAGCACCAGCGGATAGAGCGTGCCGAACAGCACCGCCGCCGCCGCCGCCGCGAGGAAGACGTTGTTGAACAGCAGCAAGCCTTCACGCGAGAACAGGCGCAGCTCGCCGTCGGAGCTCAGCCTGGGGGCGCGCCAGGCGTAGAGCGACAGCGCCCCGCCCACCACCACCACCATGAAGCCGAGAATGAACATGCCGCGCGAGGGATCGCTGGCGAAGGCATGCACCGACACCAGCACGCCGGAGCGGACCAGGAAGGTGCCGAGCAGGGACAGCGAGAAGGCGATGATGGCGAGGAGCACGGTCCAGCTCTTGAGCAGGCCGCGCTTCTCCGTCACCGCCAGCGAGTGGATGAGGGCGGTGCCGGCCAGCCAGGGCATGAAGGAGGCATTCTCCACCGGGTCCCAGAACCACCAGCCGCCCCAGCCCAACTCCTTGTACGCCCACCAGGAGCCAAGCGTGATGCCCATGGTGAGGAACATCCAGGCGGTGGTGGTCCAGGGCCGCGTCCAGCGCGCCCAGGCGGCGTCGAGCCGGCCGCCGATCAGCGCGGCGATGGCGAAGGAAAAGGCGACCGAGAAGCCGACGTAGCCCATGTACAGCATGGGCGGGTGCACCGCCAGGCCGGGATCCTGCAGGATCGGGTTGAG
This sequence comes from Nevskia sp., assembly GCA_031291075.1. Taxonomy (GTDB): domain Bacteria; phylum Pseudomonadota; class Gammaproteobacteria; order Nevskiales; family Nevskiaceae; genus Nevskia. The sequence goes on from JARLJS010000126.1 coordinate 24,168, forward strand.
GTCGCGCCCTTCCGCCGGCGCCGGCACCAGCCGCGTGAACGGGTTGGAGGTGAGCAGGATGAACAGATAGAAGCCGGTGCTGATCATGCCCAGCACCGACAGCACCAGCGCGCTCATCTCCAGCGGCAGGCGCCGGTTGAACACCGACACCGCCAGGCTCCAGGCGGAGAGGATGAGCACCCACAGCAGCAGCGAGCCCTCGTGCGCGCCCCACACCGCGGTGATGCGGTAGATCAGCGGCAGCTGCGAGTGGTCGTTCTCGGCGACGTAAGCGACCGAGAAATCCTTGCTGACGAAGGCGTAGGTGAGGCAGGCGTAAGCCGCCGCCACGCACAGGAACTGGCCCTGCGCCGCGGACGCCGCAAAGCTCATCAGGCGGGCGTCGTGGCGGCGCCAGCCCAGCAGCGGCACCGCCGCCTGCAGCAGCGCCACGCCCAGCGCCAGGATTACCGCGAAATGGCCGAGTTCGGGGATCATGTCAGCTGCTCGCGGCGGTGACGGACTTGAACGGCGCGCAGGTGTGCTTGCCGTCCGCCGTGGTGATCGACTTGGCCACGTTGGGCGGCACGTAGTTCTCGTCGTGCTTGGCCAGGATGCGGCTGGCGACGAACACGTGGTTGGCGTCCATGTGGCCGGTGGCGACCACGCCCTGCCCTTCGCGGAACAGGTCCGGCAGCACGCCCTCGTAGCGCACCGGCACCTGGTTGCTGCAGTCGGCCATGACGAATTCGATCAGCAGGCCCTCGCCGCGCTTGACGCTGCCGCGCTCCACCAGCCCGCCGAGCTGCAGGGCCGCGCCCGCCGGCAAGCTGCCGGACAGCAGGTCGGACGGCGTGTAGAAATACATCATGTTCTTGCGGAACGCGGTGAAACCCAGCACCGCCGCCAGGCTGACGCCGGCAACCAGGGCCGCGACCGCGAACATGCGCTTCTGCCGTTTGGTCATGTCTCCTCCATGGCGACGGTATCCTCCGCCGCCTCGGACAGCGTTCTTTTCAGGGTGTTCCGCCGCAGCAGCGGAGCGATGGCGTTCCACAGCAGCACGGCGAGGGTCAGCCCGTAGCTGCCCCAGATGAATATGGCGTACTTCGGGTTCATGCGGCCACCGCCTGCTGCGCCCAGCGGGCGTTGCGCTCGCGCCACAGCACCTCGTTCTGCATGCGGCGCAGCAGCACCCCGCCGAAGAACAGGTAGAAGCCGGCCAGGCACAACAGCAGCGGCCACAGCATGTCGCCGCTGATCTTGGGATTGCGCATGCCCTCGGCGCTGAGGATGGTGGAGCCCTGGTGCAGCGAGTTCCACCAGGTCACCGAGTAGTGCACGATCGGCACGTTGACCACGCCCACCAGCGCCAGCCAGGCGCAGGCGCGGGCGCCGGCGCGCGGATCGGCATAGGACTGGTTGAGCCCGATCACACCGACGTAGAGGAACAGCAGCACCAGCTCGGAGGTCAGGCGCGCATCCCATACCCAGTAGGCGCCCCACATCGGCTTGCCCCACAGCATGCCGGTGACCAGGGCCAGCGCGGTGAAGCTCGCCCCCACCGGCGCCGCCGCCACCACCGCCACCTCGGCCAGCTTCATGCGCCAGATCAGCGCGATCGCGCCGGCCACCGCCATGATGGTGTAGACGCTCAGCGACAGCGCCGCCGCCGGCACGTGCACGTAGATGATGCGGAAGGCGTCGCCCTGCTGGTAGTCCGGCGGGGCCACGTACAGACCGCCGTAGAGGCCCACGGCGAGCAGCATCACCGAGGTGCCGAACAGCCACGGCGCCAATACCTCGGCGAAGCGGTAGAAAGTGGGCGGCGAGGCCAGTTGATGGAACCAGGTCCACATAGTCTTCACCAGCTCAGCCGGCGTGCCGGCGGCTGCGTAAGCAGATCGTCATGAGATGCCTTAAGCCTATGAAAGATGGAGCCCTGGCGTCATTGATCCAGATCATCACCGGATTCCGCGGCGCAGCAAACGCCGCCGGTTCAACGAGGTTCGGATTATGGCTCATTCGAGTGCGTTCCGGAGGGCCCCGGCGGCGGCGAACGGGAGCAGGGTCACGCTGAGCGCCAGCAAGGCCGCCAGGAAGTAGAGGGGCGCATCAAAGGGCAGGCCGGCGTTGGCGGCACGCACCGCGCCGCCGCCGAAGATCACCGCCGGCGTCATCAGCGGCAGCACCAGGATCGGCAGCAGCATGCCGGCGCGCTGCGCTCCCACCGTCAGTGCCGCCGCGAAACCGCCGGTGAACATCAGCGTGGGGGTGCCGAGCAGCAGGCTCAAGGTCAGCACCTTTACCGCCAGCGGCTCCAGGCCGAGCGCGACGCCGAGCAGGGGCGCCGCCACCACCAGCGGCACCGCCGTCAGCAGCCAGTGCGCCGCAAGCTTGGCGGCCACCAGCAGCGCCGTCGGCGCCTCCGCCAGCAGCAGTTGCTCCAGCGTGCCGTCGTCGAGGTCGCCGCGGAACATGCGCTCCACTCCCAGCAGCGCGGCCAGCAGCGCACCGACCCAGATCACCGCCGGAGCGAACACCTTCAGCGCCGGGTCGTGCGCCTCCACACCGAGCGGGAACAGCACCGCCACGATGGCGTAGAACACCAGCGGCTGGATCCATTCCGCCGGCCGCCGCGCGGCCAGCAGCAGCTCGCGCCGGAACACTGCCCAGGCGGCGTTCAAGGATGCAGCTCCAGCGTACGCACCCCGGCCAGGTCCGCCGGCAACGGCTGGTGGCTGGACAGGACGGCCGCGCCGCCGCCACGGGCGTGCTCGCCAAGCAACCGCGCCAGCAGGTCGATGCCGGCGTGGTCGAGCCCGGCCAGCGGCTCGTCGAGGAACCACCAGGGCCGCGGCACCGCCAGCAGGCGCGCCAGGGCGGCGCGGCGGCGCTGGCCGGTGGAGAGGTTGCCGCAGGGGCGGTGTCGCAGCGCCTTCAGGCCGACACGTTCCAGGGCAGCGTCCACGCCAGCCGCGTCGCACTCGTTCAAGGCACACCAGAAGCGCAGGTTTTCGCGCGGGCTGAGCGCCGGGTTGAGTGCGTTCTTGTGCCCGACCCAATGCCGCAGCGACTCGTCCGGCCGGCCGGCGATGCTGCCCGCGGCCGCCTGGCGCAGGCCGCACAGCACTTCCAGCAGCGAGGTCTTGCCGGCGCCGTTGCGGCCGCGGATGTGCAGGATTTCGCCGGCCGCCACGGCAAAGCTCAGTCCATCGACGACGTTGCGGTCGCCGCGGGCGACCGCGAGGCTCTGGACTTGCAGGCTGGGCATGCGTATGAATTCTGGGCGAAGCGCGAATCTTAAGGGATTGCGGCGCGCCGTGAATTGTCCGCGAGGGACCGGTTGCTTGTCAGGCACCAGCGGCGCCGACCTGCCAGGCAAACATATTTGGCCCGCAGGGCTAAACGCTTGATAGTGCGCTTGGCAGCGGCCGGCGAGTCCCGAGCGATATAGACTTCGATAGCTTTGAGCTGAGCCTTTGCCTCAGGGGTCCAGTGCAGTCTCATTCGGCGATGCCGAACTCCTTGAGGACGTCCTCATGCGGAACGCCCTGCCCAGCTTCGCTTTGTGCCAGGCCGCGCTCGATGGAAGCGCATAACTCCACTTCGTAGCGGACATCATTCCAGGTGGCATTGCTTGGAAGCCGGTCGGCCAGCTCGTGCACCTTCTGGCGAATGGTTGAAGTGAGGTCCATGATCGTTCCTCGTAAGGCCTGTCCAGTTTAAACCCTGGACACCGGGAATGGGACCACACCTAATCCCCAGACGGCCCGAAAAGGCCGCCGGTCGCCCGGCGGCCAGCTTTCAGGAAAGCGATGCTTACAGCGTCTTCAGGTACTCGACCAGCGCCTTGCGCTCCTGGTCGGTCAGCACCTGGGTGAACTGGTGCCCCTGGTTGGCGTGGCTGTAACCGGTGGCGTCATACACCTCGCGGTCGGCCACGGCATTGGGACCGTCCAGGCCCGGCGACTGGAAGTAATCTGCCAGCACCTTGAGCGGCTTGAGCAGCAGGTCGGCGATGGTCGGCACGTCCTGCGGGTTCGCCGCGCACAGGATGCGCGCGCTGTCCACCAGGGCGTTGCAGCCCAGCTTGTCGTACTTCCAGCCCAGGTTGGCGAAGTCGTAACCGTTGAGCGTGGTGTCGTAGCCGCGTTCGCCGCGCGCATTGGCGGTGGCAGCCAGCTGGCGCCGCCACACCATCGGACGATCCGAGGGCTTGAGCACGTCCCATACCGTCGGCACGCTGCCGTTGTGGAAGTACGGCGCCGCCGCCCATACGCCGTGCAGGGGCTGGGCGGTGTAGCCGAAGCCGCCCATGGCCTCGTAGCTGACGATCGGCGGCTGGCCGGTTCCCGGGGGCGGGCCAGGGCCCAAATCGTCGTCCAGCACCGCGCTCAGCAGGTTCCGCTTTGGCTGCGATTCCGGGATCACGTACTCGGACGAGGCATCCGGATATTCCATCCACAAATTGCCGAACGGGTTATACGGTTCGACCGCTTTGGCCACCCCCGCGACAAAAGTGGGAGCGCCGCTCAGGAACGCCCCGTCGGCGGGGTCGGTGCCGATGATGTTTCCCGGTACGACATATCCGCTCATGCCAATGAGGCTGGGATCGGGCAGGAAGCCCGGCTGGTTGGCGAACTGCGGCGAATAGGCACCGTGACAGCCGGCACAGGAACCGTTGCCGCCCTGCGGCTTGGGAATGGCGGCGTTGGTGATGGTTTTGCCGTTGACGACCGTGCTGGCGGTCCACAGGTTGAGGCTGTGGAACAGGATCGCGCCCTGCTCGGCCAGCGGCTTGTTGATGCAGGCCGGGTTGTCGTTCGGCCCCGGGCCGCCATCGGCGTTGGAGCAGTAGCCGTAGGGATAGGCCGGTGCCTCTACCGCGTTGAGCCAGGTGTCGAGGTCTTCGTAGTCGCCTTCGCGGTGCTTGATCCAGTCGCCGTCGTTCTTGGTAGTGGAGGACGGGAAGAAATCGTTACGTGCAAATCCGGAACTGTTCAAGCCTATCCATAGATAACGGGACTTGTTGTGCGTCCACCACCAGCTCGGCGTCTGCTGGTCGCCGCCGGTCAGCGGAATCGTGGGCACCAGCTTGCCGAGCACGCTCGGCTCCAGCGCAGGGCTGATCCAGTCCAGGGTCTTGAGGTCGCGGAACAACAGAACGTTGACGATCTCCTGGTCGGCCGCGTTGACGCCGCGCGAGCGGCTGGCCATGTAGCCGGGGAAATCCAGGATGACTTCGATCGAGTCTTTACCGTAGACGCCATTGGCCTGGTCCGCGTCGTAATAAAGCAGGCCGACGTCGACGTTGGTGCCGGGGCTGCCGGCGTAGAAGCCGTTGGGATTGGCACCGGTGATTTCGGGATGGCCGGCGGCCTCATAGTCCGCCGCTCCGGCGGAAGTCACTTCGCCGGAACCGATCTGGCCGAGGTGGCAGGCGAAGCAGGTGGCGCCGATGTTGCCGGTCCACTTGCCGCTGGCATCCTTGGTCTGCACCAGGCCCAGCGGCAATTGCACGCTGCCGCCGTTGGTGGCATTGGGGTCCTCGCCCGGCATCGGGAACGGGTTGGGATACGGCGACGGCGGATAGCCGTAGCGTGTGCCCACCACTTGCTGAAGCAGGGCGGTGGCCGCCGCCGGATCGGCCGGGACGGTGTATCCAAGGTACTTGGCCACGTTGTACAGCCCCGCTCCCGGGATCAAATCACCGGTGATGGGGTTGGAGAAGATGTACTTGCGCCCCGCATCGACCGAGGCGCGCCACTGGCCGCAGGTGCTGGGCCGCAGCTTGGCGGTGTACACGGGCTGCTTGCCCTGGGACACCAGGATGGCGTTCTGCTTGGCCTGGTTCTGGATCACCATGTTCCAGTCCGGCTCCTGGAACGGTGCGTTGAAGTACACCGCGTAGCTCGCGTTGTTGATGTTGCTGCCGGAGATCAGCTTGCGCGGATCGGGAGGAAGCGCCGCACTGTCGGGCTGGTTCTGGCAGAAGGCGGCGGCGTAGTTACGGCCGCCGGTGGCGTTCAGGTCGCCCAACAAGGGATAGCTGCCGCCGCTGCTGCTGCCACCGGAGCTGCCGCCGCTGGTGGTTCCGCTGCTGCTGCCTGAGCTGCCGGAACCGCTGCTGCTCGAACCGCTGCCGGAACCGCCGCCGCTGGAACTGCCGCTCGAACCGGTGGCGCCGCCCGAGCTGGAAGAAGAAGAAGAACTGGAGCTGCCGCTATCCGCGGCCCAGCTGTTCAGCACCGACTCCATCGCCGAATACGCCGTGCCGCCGACAGTCCACACGCTGCCGCCGGGATGTCCCTGGCCGCCGGCCGGGTACACCAGCAGATCGTTCTGCGTCACATCCGCCGGCTGCGGCAGGTGCTGCCAGGCGGCGAGGAAGTTGGCGTAGTCCTGCGTCGCATCGCTGCTCAGCGTGAGCTGGTTGGCGATGGCGTAGCCGCTCTGGTTGGCAAGGCCACCGGCCATGTGGCACACACGGCAGTTGCCGCTCTGCACGTTGGGCTCCACGTTGGCATTGAAATAAGCCTGCGCCGCGGCGTCGCTGACCGCGTCGTGCGGGTTGGTGCCGGCCGCAGCCGGCGACAGCGCCTCGGATGTGCCGCTGCCGCCGCTGTCCTGTCCACTGCCGCAGGCACTCAAGGCCAGCGCCAGTATTGCAACCCAGCTCGCATAGCTACGCATCATGTTCTCCTCCATTCCTTCGCCGGACGCCGCGGCCTTAATGCTTGTTTGTGGCGGCTGTGCAGTGTCCGGCCGGCGCGCCTGGCGGACAATGATTTGCGCCGACAAGCTTTTATTCATTTCGCGCCAGGCGATGAGAGGAGTGGTCACTTCAGGACACATTCGGTTAGCCTTTAAGCCATGCGAACCGCAGAACTGGCCAAGCCGAGCGTCCCCATCAGCTATGTGCTGCTGACCCTCGAACTGGCGGCGGAACACGGCGTCAGCCGCGAAGCCCTGTTCAAGGGCATGGCGATCGCCCCCGAACTGCTGCTGCAGCCGGATGCCCGGATGGGTTTGATGCAGTACGGGCACCTGTGCGTGCGGGCGCTGCAGCTGAGCCGCGAACCGGCCCTGGGTTACGAGTTCGGCCTGCGCAGCAACCTCACCGCGCACGGCTTCCTGGGCTTCGGCCTGATGTGCCAGCCGACGTTGCGCGACGCCGTCGAGTTCGCCGTTCGCTTCTTCACGCCGCTACGCCTGCCCGGCTGGGACATGCGCTTCTTCGTCGAAGGTTCGCAGGCCGTGGCGCAGGCTTATGAGACCGTGCCTTATGGCCTGCTGCGGCAGTACGCGCTCGATATGATCCTGATCTCGCTGGTGACGACGTTCCGCCCCTTGCTGCCGCCGCAGCCGGACATCGAGCTGTGGTTCGACTGCCCCGAGCCGCCGTACTACGCGCGCTACCGCAGCCGCCTGCCGGCGATCCGCTTCGGCGCCGCCGCGAACCAGATGCGCTGTCCCGCCGCCTACCTGCAACGGCCGATCGAGACCGCCAACGCCGTCACGGGACAGCTGGTGACGCGCGAATGCGAGCGCGAGCTGGCGCTGCTGGGCCGCACCGACGACACGCTGCAACGGGTACGCGCCGCGCTGGTCAACGAGCAGAACAACTACCCGCCGCTGGAAGCGGTGGCGAAGCGCCTGTGCATGAGCACGCGTACGCTGGTACGTCGCCTGGGCGATCACGGCACCCATTACCGGGACCTGCTCGACGAGGCGCGCCACCGCGACAGCCTGCGCCTGCTGGAAGACCCGACACTGTCGCTGGAAGTCGTGGCCAGCCGCCTCGGCTACAGCAGTGCCGCGAACTTCTCGCGTGCCTTCCGCGGCTGGACCGGCACCTCGCCCGGCAGCTTCCGCGACAGCATGGCGGCCGCGATACCGGCATAAACGGCCGGCCACGGGGTACAACGCGCTAAAATGCTTTTTTCCACGGAGCACAGCGCTTGACCGCCCAACTGATTGACGGCAAGGCCGTCGCCGCGCAGGTGCAGGCGCGCGTGCGCGATGCGGTGTCCGCGCGCCTCGCCGCCGGCAAGCGCGCCCCGGCCCTGGCCACGGTGCTGGTGGGCGCCGATGCCGCCTCCGAGATCTATGTGCGCAACAAGCGCCGCAGCTGCGAGGCGGTGGGCATCCGCTCGACGCCGGTGCACTTCGAAGCCGACGTAACGCAGGAGCGGCTGCTGGCCGAGGTGGACCGGCTCAACGCCGACCCCGACATCGACGGCATCCTGGTGCAGCTGCCGCTGCCCAAGCACATCGACAGCACCCGCGTGATCGAGCGCATCCGTCCCGACAAGGACGTCGACGGCTTCCATCCCTACAACCTCGGGCGCCTGGCGCAACGCATGCCGGCGCTGCGTCCCTGCACGCCCTACGGCGTGATCGAGCTGCTCAAGGCCAGCGGCGAAACCTTCCACGGCAAGCGCGCCCTGGTGGTCGGTGCCAGCAACCACGTCGGCCGGCCGATGGGGCTGGAGCTGCTGCTGGCCGGCTGCACCACCACCATCGCCCATCGCTTCACCCGCGACCTGGACCAGGAGGTGGCGCGCGCCGAGCTGCTGGTGGTGGCGGTGGGCAAGCCGGGCTTCGTTCGCGGCGCCTGGGTGCGGCCGGGCGCCACGGTGATCGACATCGGCATCAACCGCCTGGCCGACGGCAAGCTGGTGGGCGACGTGGAGTTCGAAACGGCGCGCGAGCGCGCGGCCTGGATCACGCCGGTGCCGGGCGGCGTGGGCCCGATGACCGTGGCCATGCTGATGGAGAACACGCTGGAGGCGGCGCAACTGCGCGAAGCGGCCTGACCCCTGCGGAAATGAAGATTGTTGTGGCGCGAGTTCCGGCGACTCTATTAGAGTCTTTGACTAGGCAATAATCGGGATATCTTCATTACCATGAACCAGCGCACCGCGTCCGGCCCGGCCTCGCCGTTCTACACCGAGGACCACGAGAACTTCCGCGCCCAGGTGCGGCGTTTCGTCGACAGGGAGATCGCACACCACATCGAGCAATGGGAAGCGGCGGGCGAGCTGCCGCGCGAGCTGCACCGCAAGGCCGCTGAAGCCGGCGTCCTCGGGGTAGGCTTTCCGGAGACCTGCGGCGGCATCGAGGTGCCGGACGGCTTCTATGGCATCGTGGTGACCGAGGAACTGGCCCGCGCGGGCTCGGGCGGACTGCTGGCGAGCCTGATGAGCCACGGCATCGCTTCGCCGCCGATCGTCAACGTCGGCACGCCGGAACAGAAGGAGCGCTTCGTGGCGCCGGTGCTGGCCGGCGACAAGATCGCCGCGCTGGCCATCACCGAGCCCAGCGGCGGCTCCGACGTGGCCAACATCCGCACCACCGCCCGCCGCGAGGGCGACCACTACGTCGTCAACGGCTCCAAGACCTTCATCACCTCCGGCATGCGCGCGGACCTGCTGACGGTGGCGGTACGCACCGGCGATGCAGGCCTCGGTGGCGTGTCGCTGCTGGTGATCGAGGCCGGCACGCCGGGCTTCACCCGCAGCAAGCTCGAGAAGATGGGCTGGTGGTGCTCCGACACCGCCACGCTGTACTTCGACGAGTGTCGCGTGCCGGTGGTCAACCGCATCGGCGCGGAGAATGCCGGCTTCATGGCGATCATGCTCAACTTCAACAACGAGCGCATCATGCTGGCGGCGCAGGCCTGGGCCTTCGCCAAGCTGTGCTACGAGGAAGCGCTGGCCTACGCGCGCGAACGCCAGACCTTCGGCAAGCCGCTCATCACGCGCCAGGTGATCCGCCACAAGCTGGTGGACATGAAAACGCAGATCGACGCGGTGAAGGCTCAGCTCGACCTGTTGTGCTGGCGCGTGTCGAAGCGCCAGATGCCGGTGGCGGAAGTGTGCATGCTGAAGAACCTCGCCACGCGCACGCTCGAGGACGTGGCCGGTGAAGCCGTGCAGATCCTCGGCGGTGCCGGCTACCTGCGCGGCGCCAAGGTCGAGCGCGTGTTCCGCGAGACCAAGGTGTTGTCGATCGGCGGCGGCGCCACGGAAATCATGAAGGACCTGGCGGCCAGGCAGCTGGGTTACTAGTGTTGTGGGTTAGACATTCGTTGACTAGATTCTTCGTCAATCCCGCGCAGGCGGAAATCCAGTTTTCGACTTTGCACGAAGCTCCAAAGCAGAACTGGGTCCCCGCCTTCGCGGGGACGACAGCCTCGACCTTATCGACGAACTTTCTAACTCGCGCTACTTTGATTCACCGGCTTCTCATCTCGCCTCTCCCCAAGCGAGAGGGGTACTGCGCGGGAAAAAACATTGCCGGTGCATGAAAATTTTTCCAGGTAATTCTTACCTGTTCCCATTCAGGTTCCGTACAGCTTCGCGTGCATAAGCTGCCCGCCGCATTATCAGGGAACCAAAGAGGTCATATGGGAGTCTTGGCAGTGACCGATGGTGCCGGGCGGGGACGCCCGGTGTGGATACGACAAGCCGCGCAGCGTTTTGTGACCGATGTCACAGTTGATCGACGGGGCCTTCTATAGCATGCGCCCGCGCGAACGCAGCCGCGGCATCTGGCTATGGAGTGCGTCGTGCTAAGAATAATTTGCGGCACTTGCCTGATCATTACCGGCTCTGGCGAATGTCCGTTCCTATGACCTGACCGCGAAGCCCGGCGGCCCCGCACGCCGAGCGCTATTTCCCGTTTGTTGAGTTTGTTGCGCGTTGCAAACGCCCGTCAGCCGATGCCCCCACGGCGCGGGATCGTTGTTTCCACTAACAAGAAATGGAGCAGTACGACATGAAGCAGTTATCGCGTCACCCCATGCGCTGGGCGGTCTCGGCGGTGTTCCTCGCCGCCACGCCCATCGTCGCGCAGGCCGGCGAAGGCCCTTACCTCGGCCTGGAAACCGGCGCCAACTTCGAGCGTCCGCAGAGCTACAACTTCAATGGCACCGATCTCGGTTCGCTGCACTTCGACACCGGTTGGGTCGGCGGGATCGTCGGCGGCTATTCCCTGTCCAGCGGACTGCGTCCGGAGCTGGAGCTGAACTACCGCAGCAACTTCGTGCGTGACGCCTTTCCGGGCCCGACCGGGGGCGGCCCCAACGCCAACGGCCGCCAGGATGCGCAGGGCATCTTTGCCAACCTGTGGTATGACGTGAGCCTGCCGGGCGGCGGCTGGCTGCAGAACCTGCATCCGTACTTCGGCTTCGGTGTCGGCGGGCTGCGCTTCGCCGATCGCGGCCTCAACTTCGGCGGCATCCAGCGCAACAACGACTGGGCGGCCAAGCCGGCTCTGCAGCTTGGCACCGGCGTCGGCTACGACATCACGCCGCAGCTGACGGCCTCGGTGGACTACCGCTACGTGCAGAGCCAGCGCGGCTACATCAATCCGGGGCTCGGCACCACCGGCAACCCCACGGCGCGTTACGCCGCCAATTCGGCGCTGGTGAGCCTGCGCTATTCCTTCGGCGAGAAGCCTGCGCCGGCGCCGGAACCCATGGCGCCGCCTCCCCCGCCGCCACCGGCCCTGCCGCCGCCTCCCCCGCCGCCGCCGCCGTGCCATGCCCCCGCGGGCTTCAAGGTGGATGCGAACTGCCACATCATCCCGCAGGAAGTGGTGGTGCGCGCGGTGGACTTCGAGTTCAACTCGGCCAAGCTCACCGCACCGGCGCAGCAGACGCTGGATGAGGTAGCCACCGCGCTGGTGGCGCAGCCCGAGCTGAACGTGGAAGTGCAGGGCCACACCGACTCGGTCGGCAAGGCCGCGTACAACCTCAGGCTGTCGCAGAAGCGTGCGGACGCGGTCAAGGCCTACCTGGTGGGCAAGGGCGTCAACGGCTCGCATCTGGTCGCCAAGGGTTACGGCAAGACCAAGCCGATCGCCAGCAACGACACGGTCGAGGGCCGCGCCCAGAACCGCCGCGTCGAGTTCGAAGTGACCAACGCCCCGGCCCACGTCAACGTGAAGTCGGCAGGTGCCACCGCCGCCTCCACCGCGGCGGCCCAGGAAGGTCAGCCGTCGAAAGCCGTGAAGAAGAAAAAGAAGCACAGGAAGGCCGCCGCGACGACCTCGCCGTGACCTCGATCCGCCCGGCCATGGTCCCGGCGGAATCCTGTGGAAGCACCAGGCGCCGGGGGTAACCCCGGCGCTTTTTTTGAAGGCGCAGTCCGTGAGCCAGCCCCCCGGCGAACGGTTTTTCATAGCCACAAAGGAGTCAGCCATGAAGCAGAACTCGCGTCACCCCCTGCGATGGGCGGCCTCGGCGGCATTCGTCGCCGCGGTACCGCTCATGGCCCAGGCCGGCGACGGCCCATACCTCGGCGGCGAAGCCGGCATCAACTGGCAGAACGCTCAGAACCTCCTGCAGAGGGGTGCGGTCGCCGATACGCTGCACTTCGACACCGGCTGGGATGCCGGCCTGGTCGGCGGCTATTCCTTCGCCAACGGCTTCCGGCCGGAGCTGGAACTGGATTACCGCCGCAACAAGCTCAAGAACGACGCCTTCGGCAACAGCGCCAGTGGCTACGAGAACGCCAGCAGCGCGATGGCCAATCTGTGGTACGACTTCAAGCAGCCCAGCGGCTGGCTCAGCGTGGTCCACCCCTACCTGGGCGGCGGTCTCGGCGGCGTACGCTTCTCCAACCGCGGCGCGACGGTCGGCAACGTCTCCCTCAGCAACGACTACGCGGCGGAGTTCGCCTACCAGGGCGGCGCCGGCCTTGGCTTCGACCTGACACGGCACCTCACCCTGTCCGCCGACTACCGCTACATCGAAAGCAACCGCGGCAATTTCAACCTGGGTCTCGCCTCACCGGCGAGCGCGCGCTATCGCGCCAACACCCTGATGGCCGGCCTGCGCTATTCCTTCGGCGAAGCCCCGGCCCCGGTGCAGGAAGCGGAGGCACCGCCGCCGCCAGCACCTCCCCCGCCGCCTCCCCCGCCCCCGCCGCCGCCGTGCCATGCCCCCGCGGGCTTCAAGGTGGATGCGAACTGCCACATCATCCCGCAGGAAGTGGTGGTGCGCGCGGTGGACTTCGAGTTCAACTCGGCCAAGCTCACCGCCCCGGCGCAGCAGACGCTGAATGACGTGGCATCGGCACTGGCCGCGCAGCCGGAGCTGAGCGTGGAGATCCAGGGCCATACCGACTCGGTCGGCTCGGCGCCGTACAACCTCAAGCTGTCGCAGAAGCGCGCCGACGCGGTCAAGGCCTACCTGGTGGGCAGGGGCGTCAACGGCTCACACCTGAGCGCACGCGGCTACGGCAAGACCAAGCCGATCGCCAGCAACGACACCGCCGAAGGCCGTGCCCAGAACCGTCGCGTGGAGTTCGAGGTGACCAACACCCCGGCGCACGTCAAGGTGGTCAACCAGAGCGCGAGCAGCGCCTCGACCCAGGCCGCGGAAAGCGGCGAGCAGCCGGCGAAGAAGCACCACCACAAGAAGGCGGCCAAGCCGCAGCCGTAACGAAGTCCGGCAGCGCCCAGGCTGGCCTGCCGCAACGATGTGAAGGGCGCCGGAGTTCCGCTCCGGCGCCGTTTTTTATTGAACCACCTGCAACTGCACCAGCAACTGCCTTCCCTTGACCTGGATGCCGGGCTCCACGCTCACCGCCTCGACCACCGCGGCCATCGGCGCGGCGAGCTGGAATTCCATCTTCATCGCTTCCAGCACCACCAGGGTCTGGCCCTTTTCCACCGTATCGCCCGGCTTGACGTGGACCGCCACGATCTTGCCGTCGCTGTGCGCAGTAATGCGGCCGTCCGAGCCGGCCATGGCGGCCTCCGCCGGCGCATAGGTGCGGTCGGCATAGGTTTCGATCAGGCCCTCGGCATCGAGCCACAGCGCTTCGCCTTCGCGCGCATAGCGGGCGCAGCCGAGCACGCCGGCCGCGAGATAACGGAATTCCCCGGCCTCGACGGCGGTAACCTCCAGCTCCAGCGTCTCGCCCGCGATCTCCGCACGGAAACGCCGGCCTTCCTGCACCTGCAGCTCGATCTCGTGCTGGGTGTCGCACCACTTCAGCTTGAAGTCCACCGGGGAGTCGTGCGAGCTGTGCCAACCCAGCATCTCCACGGCCAGGCCGTGCTCGGCCGACAGCCGGCGTGAATCGTCCAGATACAGCGCCACCGCGGCCAGCAGCAGATGGCGCGCGGCGGGCGCCGCCGCCGCGATCCGCTCCTGCGGGAAATACCTGCCGACGAAAGCGGTGCTGAAATCGCCCGAGGCGAAGGCCTCCGTTTCGAGCACCGCGCGCAGGTAGTCGCGGTTCGAGACCACGCCCAGCAGCCCGGTATCGGCCAGTGCCTTGAGCAGGCGCGTGCGCGCGGTCTCACGGTCCTCGCCCCAGGCGATCAGCTTGGCCTGCATGGAGTCGTAGTGGGGACTGATCGTGATGCCGTCCTCGAGATAACTGTCCACGCGCACACCCTCGCCGCGCGGCGCACGCCAACGCAGCACCCGCCCGGTCTGCGGCAGGTAGTTGCGGCGCGGATCCTCGGCGCACAGGCGCACCTCGATGGCGTGGCCATGCCGGCGCGACAGCACCTGCTCCTGCGTCAGCGGCAGCGGCTCGCCCTGGGCGATGCGCAGCTGCCACTCCACCAGGTCCACTCCGTAGACCAGCTCGGTGACCGGATGCTCGACCTGCAGCCGTGTATTCATTTCCAGGAAGTAGAACTGGCCGTCGCGCCCGAGCAGGAACTCGACGGTGCCGGCGCCGACGTAGTTCACCGCCTTGGCCGCCGCCACGGCCGCCGCCCCCATGCGCAGGCGCAAGGCGCCGTCCACCGCCGGGCTCGGCGCCTCCTCCACCACCTTCTGGTTGCGGCGCTGCACCGAGCAGTCGCGCTCGCCGAGGTGGATGACGTTGCCCTTACGGTCTCCAAACACCTGGATCTCGACATGGCGCGCGTCCACCACCGCTTTCTCGATCAGCAGCTGGCCGCTGCCGAAGGCGTTGGCCGCCTCGGAACGCGCCGAGCGGATCTGCTCCGGCAGATCCTTCTCCTCGTGCACCAGCCGCATGCCTCGTCCGCCGCCCCCGGCCGCCGCCTTGACCATCACCGGCAGGCCGATCTTCTTCGCCTCCGCCGCAAGCGTGGCGTCGGACTGGTCATCGCCCTGGTAGCCCGGCACGCAAGGCACGCCTGCCGCAATCATGCGGATCTTGGAGGCGCTCTTGTTGCCCATCGCCTCGATCGACTCCGCATCGGGACCGACGAACACCAGCCCCGCCTGCCGCACCGCCCGGGCGAACTCCGCCCGCTCGGACAGGAAGCCGTAACCCGGATGGATCGCCTGCGCGCCGGAGGTCCTGGCCGCCTGGATGATCTGATCGATCACCAGGTAGGACTCCTTCGCCGGCGCCGGCCCGATGCGCACCGCCTGGTCGGCCTCACGCACGTGCAGCGCATTGCGGTCGGCGTCGCTGTATACCGCCACCGTCCGATAACCCTGCGCCTTGGCGCCGCGGATCACGCGCACCGCGATCTCGCCACGGTTGGCGACCAGCACCTTGTCAAACCGCATCTTTGCCTCCCTGTGCCCAGCGCGGCTTGCGCTTCTGCATGAATGCCGTGATCCCTTCCGGAGCCTCGCCGCCGCGCACCGCCTGGGCGAACTTGCGCGCCGCGTCGTCGAGCACCTCGTCCATGTCCAGGCGCCCGGCGTTGAAGATGATTTCCTTGGTCATGGCGTTGGCGCCGGGCGCGCAGCCCAGGATCTGCTCCAGCAGCGCCGACAGCTTGCTTTGCAGTTCCCCTTCGTCGCCATAGCAGTCGTGCACCAGCCCCAGCCGCAGCGCCTCCGCACCCTTGAACTGCGCGCCCGTCAGGCACAGCCGCCGCGCCTGGGTCAGGCCGATACGCTCGACGATGAACGGCGCGATCTGCGCCGGCGGCAGGCCGCGGGTGGTCTCCGGCACGCCGAACTTGGCATCGACCTGCGCCAGCGCGATGTCGGACACGCAGGCCAGGCCGAAGCCGCCGGCGAGCACCGCCCCTTCCAGCACCGCCACCACCACCTGCGGCGCCTGCGCGGCTTTGCGCAGCATGGTGCCGAAGGTGCGCGAGAACACCGCCACCGGATCGGCTTCGCCCGGCTGCGGCGGCTTGAGGCCACCGCCGGCCATCATCTCCTTGAGGTCGCCGCCCGCGCAGAAATGGCCGCCGGCGCCGCGCATCACCACCGCGCGCACGTCCCGGCTGTCGCGCAGGACGTCGAACACCGCGGTGAGTTCCTCGACCATGGTGCGGTTCATGGCGTTACGGGACTCGGGGCGGTTGAGGGTGAGGTGGAGCACGCCCTGGTCGAGGGATAGCAGCAGGGTTTTGGTTTCGGGGAGGTTCATGACTCAGTCTCTTTCGTCGACCATCAACCGACCTTCTTCTTGCCGCCATACCCCAACCGCTTCGAAATGATCCCCAGCATCACCTCGTCGGCGCCGCCGCCGATGGAGTGCAGGCGCAGGTCACGGTAGAACTGGGCCACCGAGCTTTCCCACATGTAACCCTGGCCGCCCCAGAACTGCAGGCAGCCGTCGGTCACCTCGCGCGCCAGGCGGCCGCTCTTGAGCTTGGCCATCGAGCACAGCAGCGCGGCATCGCGGCCGGCGACCAGTTCGTCGGTGGCACGGTAGGTCAGCGCGCGCAGGGCTTCCACCTCGGTCTTCAGCTCGGCCAGGCGGAACTGCACATATTGGTTGTCGAGGATGGCCTGGCCGAAGGCCCGGCGCTGGCGGGTGTAGGCGGCGGTGTCGTCGATCACCTTTTCCATCGAGCCGACGATGCTGGCGGACAGGAACAGCCGCTCCTCCTGGAACTGCTGCATCTGGTAGGTGAAGCCCTTGCCCTCGGCACCGATCAGGTGGCGCGCCGGCAGTTTCACCTCGTCAAGGAAGATCATGGCGGTGTCGCTGGCGCGCTGACCCAGCTTGTCGAGCTTCTGCCTGCGGTCGATACCCTTGGCGTCGAGCGGCACCACGATCAGGCTCTTGTTGCCGTGGCGGTCGCCTTCTCCCGTATTGACCAGCATGCAGGCCCAGTCGGCCTGGGTGCCGTTGGTGATCCACATCTTGGAGCCGGAGATCACGTACTCGTCGCCGACCCGGCGCGCCGTGGTCTTGATGCCCGCCACGTCGGAACCGGCGCCGGCCTCGCTGACCGCGATGGCCGCCACCATGTCGCCGGCCACCGCCGGCTTGAGGTAGTTGTCCTTCAGGTAATCGGAGCCGAAGCGGGCCAGGGCCGGCGTGGCCATGTCGGTCTGCACGCCGATCGCCATCGGCAGCGCGCCGCAGGCGCAGGCTCCCAGGGCCTCGGCGAAGGCCACTTGGTAAGAATAGTCCAGGCCCAGGCCGCCGACGCTTTCCGGCTTGTTGATGCCGAGCAGGCCCAGCCCGCCCATCTTCTTCAGCACTTCGTGGGCCGGCCAGAAGCCAGCCCGCTCCCACTCCGCGACGTGCGGATTGACCTCGGTCTCGATGAACTTCTTCGTCGTGTCGAACAGCTGCCGATGCTCGTGGCTGAAATGCATGGTCCGCACTCCTCTACAAACGTGCCACGCCGAAGCTGTTCGACTGCAGGCGGCGCGCCCGCCCTTCCTGGCAGATCGACAGCGTATAGCCCAGCACCTTGCGCGTGTCGCGCGGGTCGATCAAGCCGTCGTCGAACAGGCGCGCGCTGGCATCGAAGGCGTCGGATTCACGGTCGAACTGCTTGATGATGTTCTGGCGGATGGCGGCGAGCATCTTCTCGTCGGTCTCGCCCATCTGTTTGCCCTCCTTCAGCCACTTCTCGCGGGTGATGATCTCCATCACGCCAGCCGCCTGCTCGCCGCCCATCACCGAGGTGCGCGAATTGGGCCAGGCGAAGATGAAGTCGGGCGAGAAGCCGCGGCCGCACATGCCGTAGTTGCCGGCGCCGAAGGAGCCGCCGATGACCAGGGTGATCTGCGGCACGCTGGCGTTGGCCACCGCCTGGATCATCTTGCTGCCGTGCTTGACGATGCCGCCCTGCTCCGACTCGGTGCCGACCATGTAGCCGGTGGTGTTCATCAGGTACACGATGGGGATGTCGGCCTGGCAGCAAAGCTGGATGAACTGGCCGGCCTTGGTGGCGCCGCGCACGGTGATCGGCCCGTTGTTGCCGATGATGCCGACCTGGTGGCCATGAATCATGGCGCGGCCGCAGATGGTCTGCTGATCGTACTCGTTCTTGAACTCGAGGAACTCGCTGGCGTCGACGACGCGGGCGATCACCTCGCGGCAGTCGTAAGGCTTGCGATAGTCCACCGGCACCACGCCGCACAGCTCGTCGACGTCGTACAGCGGCGCGCGTACCTCGCGCAGCTGCAACTGCGGCCGGTGCTTGTTCCAGTCCAGGTTGCGCACGATCTCGCGCGCGATGCGGATGCCGTCGGCATCGTTCTCGGCGATGAACTCGCTGGTGCCGGCGATCTGGCAGTGCATCTCGGCGCCGCCCAGGTCCTCGTCGACGGCGATCTCGCCGGTGGCGGCCTTGAGCAGGGGCGGGCCGGCCAGGAACACCTTGGCGTTGCGGCGGACCATCACCACGTAGTCGGACAGGCCCGGCATGTAGGCGCCGCCGGCGGTGGAGGAGCCGTGCACCACGCAGACCTGGGGTATGCCCAGCGCCGACAGGCGCGCCTGGTTGGCGAAGGTCTTGCCGCCGGAGATGAACAGCTCGGACTGGTACATCAGGTTGGCACCGCCGGATTCGATCATGCCGACGCAGGGCAGCTTCTGCTCCATGGCGATGTCCTGCACGCGCAGACCCTTCTGCACACCCCACGGCGTCATGGTGCCGCCCTTGATGGCGAAGTTGGACGCCGACACCATGCAGCGCACACCGGCGACGTAGCCGATGCCGATGATGGTGTTGCCGCCGGCCAGCGAGCCGTCCTTGTCGTCGTGCATCTTGTAGCCGCACAGGGTCTGCAGCTCCAGCCAGGGGCTGCCGCGGTCCAGCATCATGTGCACCCGCTCGCGCGGCAGCATCTGGCCCCGCTTGTGGAAGCGCTCGCGCTTGCTCTCCTCCTCCGCCCGCCCCTTGGCCTCGATTGCCCGGAACTCGGCGACCCGGGCCAGCATCTCCTCCCGGTTCTGCCTGAACTGGGGGCTGAGGGCATCGACCTTCGATTCGATAATTGGCATTTCCAATCTCTCGCGATCCGTTCGCGGAATGCCTATTTTTATCAGTATTTCAGGCTTATTTCACGAACAATATTTATTACCTTTCAATCGCCGACGGGTCCGCTCAGGACCTGCCCAGCGCCTTCGGATGCACGGCGCGATGGAAACCGCCGTAAGGCTTGGAGTTGGCGCCGCCCTGCAGCGGGAACAGCTTGGTGTTGCGCGAGGCGCCGCCGTCGATGGCGATGCAGGCGCCGTTGATGAAGGCGGCGGCCGGCGTCAGCAGGAACACGATCGCCGCCGAGATCTCCGCCTCCTCCGCCAGCCGCTGCAGCGGCACCGCTCCGCGCAGCCGCGGGATGAATTCCTTCTGGAAGGTCTCGTCGTAGTTGTCGAGCCCGCTGGAAGCGACCCAGCCCGGCGCCACCGCATTGACCCGCACGCCGGCGTGCGCCCACTCCACCGCGGCGGTCTCGGTGAAGTTGAGCATGCCCGCGCGCGCCGCGCCGGAGTGCCCCATGCCGGGCATGCCGCCCCACATGTCGGCCAGCATGTTGACGATCGCGCCGCCGCTCCTGCGCATGGCCTGGTTGAACACCTCGCGCGCCACCAGGAAGCCGCCGGTGAGGTTGTTGTTGACCACCGCCTCCCAGCCCTTCTTGGAGATCGCCATCAGCGGCGCGGGGAACTGGCCGCCGGCGTTGTTGACCAGGCCGTGGATGGTGCCGCGCTCGGCGACGATGGCCTTCACCGCCTGCTTCACGGCGTCCTCGTCGCGGATGTCGAAGGCGTGCGTCGAGCACTCGCCGCCGTCCTCGCGGATCTCGGCGGCCACCGTCTGCAGCTTCTCCGGCTTGCGCCCCACCAGCACCACGTGCGCGCCGAGCGATGCCAGCTCGTGCGCGGTGCAGCGGCCGATGCCGGAACCGCCGCCGGTGACGATGATGTTCTGGCCGGCGAACAGGCCAGGATGGAATACCGAACGGTAATGCATATTCTTTCCTCCAAAAACGAACAAGGCCGGTTTCCCGGCCTTGTCGCAATTGCTCAACTCTCCAACGTCGTCATTCCCGCGCAAGCCGGAATCCAGGGAATTCCGCGCCACCGGTTGGCAGCGCACTGGATACCGGCTTTCGCCGGTATGACGACGACATCTTCCCTTCGATCACAGCTTCGAAGTCAATTCCGGCACCACCTGGAACAGGTCGCCCACCAGGCCGAAGTCGGCGACTTCGAAGATCGGCGCCTCCGCGTCCTTGTTGATGGCGACGATGGTGCGGGCATCCTTGATGCCCGCCAGGTGCTGGATCGCACCCGAGATGCCGATGGCGAAGTACAGCTCCGGCGCGATGATCTTGCCGGTCTGGCCCACCTGCATGTCGTTTGGAACGTAGCCCGAGTCCACCGCGGCGCGCGAGGCGCCGACGCCGGCCTTCAGCTTGTCGGCCAGGGCGTAGATGACCTTGAAGTTCTCGGAGCTGCCCAGCGCGCGGCCGCCGGAGACGACGCGGGCGGCGGACTGCAGCTCCGGGCGCTCGCTCTTCTGCGCCTCCAGCTTGACGAAGCGGGTATGGGACGGCAGCGCCGCGTCCACCGAGACTTTCTCCACCGGGGCGGAGCCGCCGGAACCCACTGCCGCGAACGAGGCCAGGCGGATGGTGGCGACCACTGCAGGCGCCGCCGGGGCTTCCACGGTCAGGATGGCGTTGCCGGCATAGATCGGCCGGTCGAAGCTGGTCGGCCCGTGCACGGCCATGACGTCGGACACCTGCTGTACGCCGAGCTTGGCCGCGACGCGCGGCAGCAGATCCTTGCCGAACGTCGTGCCGGGGGCGAAGACGTGGCTGTAACCCTTCTTCGCCAGCTCGACCACCTGCGGCGCAACCACGGCGGAGAGCGCGTGGTCGTTCTCGGCGCGGTCGATCTGCAGCACCTTGGTGACGCCGTCCAGCTTGGCGGCCTCGGCGGCGGCGGCGCTGCCGTCCTTGGCGAAGACGGCGACTTCGATTTCGCCGCCGATCAGTTTGGCGGCCGCGACCACCTTGGCGATGCTGCTGCTCAGCTTGCCGTCGGCCTGCTGGCCGATGATTAGAATCTTGCTCATGTTTCAGTCCTCTGCGTTAACTCTTTGTGAGGGGTGAGGAGTGAGGTCGCCCGCTGCGCGGGCTGTGAGGAGACAAGCCAAAAGCAGCTTAGGCTGTTGCTTGTCTCCTCACTCCTCACAGGGCCGCAGGCCCGGCCTCACCCCTCACGCCGTTCAGATCAGCCCTTTGCCCTTCAGCGCCGTCACCAGTTCGTCGACGGTCTTCACCATCACGCCCTTGCTGCGCTTGGGCGGAGCGGCGGTCTTGGTGGCCTTGAGGCCGGCGGCGGCGGTGACGCCCAGATCGCCCAGGCTCACGACTTCGATCGGCTTCTTCTTCGCCTTCATGATGTCCGGCAGCTTGAGGTAGCGCGGCTCGTTCAGGCGCAGGTCGGTGGTGACCACGGCGGGCAGATCCACTTCCAGGGTCTCCAGGCCGGCGTCGACCTCGCGGGTCACCAGGGCCTTGGCGCCGTCGAGCTCGATCTTGGAGGCGAAGGTGGCCTGCGGCAGGTCGAGCAGGGCGGCGACCATCTGCCCGGTCTGGTTGGCGTCGTCGTCGATGGCCTGCTTGCCCAGCAGGAACAGCTGCGCGCCTTCCTTCTTGAACACGGCGGCCAGGGCCTGCGCCGCGGTCAGCGGCTGCACCTCGCCTTCCTCCTTGACGTGCACGGCG
Source organism: Nevskia sp. (assembly GCA_031291075.1). Lineage (GTDB taxonomy): Bacteria > Pseudomonadota > Gammaproteobacteria > Nevskiales > Nevskiaceae > Nevskia. Next base: position 46,048 of record JARLJS010000126.1, read on the forward strand.
CGGTCGGCACCGAAAGCCAGGGCGGTGCGCAGGGTTTCCTCGCACTTGGCGCCGCCGATGGTGACGGCCACGATCTCGGTGACCTTGCCCTTTTCCCTCAGGCGCACCGCTTCTTCCATGGCGATTTCGTCGAACGGGTTGACGCTGAACTTCACACCGTCCGTGACCACGCCGGAGCCGTCCGGCTTCACCTGGATGCGGACGTTGTAGTCCACTACGCGCTTAACGCTCACCAATGCTTTCATACTCTCTTCCTGTGTGAACTTCCTGTTCAAGACCGGGGCATCCGTGCCCCGGACTGTTGAAATAAACACATCCTGTTCAAGACCCTGGGCATCCTGCCCCGGACTGTTGAAATAAGCACATCCCGCCCAAGAACCGGAGCATCCTAACCCCAACTATTCGAGGGGAGAGCAGCGAGGAAGAGCTTGTCCCCTCACCCCTCACTCTTCACCCCTCACGTTGTCAGATCAATCCCGGCGGCCGGCCACTTGTTCACGCCTGCGCGCGAACTCTGCCGCACTACCCATGCTGAAGTCCAGATCGCGCGCCAGACCGTCCTTGAGCCCGTAGACCCAGCTGTGCACCCACAACTCCTGTCCACGCTCCCAGGCGTCGCGCACGATGGTGGTTTCGCAGACGTTGGCCGCCTGCCTGATGACGTTCAATTCGCACAAGCGGTCGGCGCGGGAGTCGTCGTCGGCGATGCCGGTCAGTTCCGGCAGATGGCTGTCGGCCACGTCGCGCACATGCTGCAACCAGTTGTCGGCCAGCCCCAGCCGCTGCCGCTCCAGCGCGGCGCGCACGCCGCCGCAGCCGTAATGGCCGCAGACGATGATGTGCTTGACCTTGAGCGCATCCACCGCGAACTGCAGCACCGACAGGCAGTTCAAGTCAGTGTGCACCACCACGTTGGCGATGTTGCGGTGGACGAACAGCTCGCCCGGTGCCAGGTCCACGATCTCGTTGGCCGGCACCCGGCTGTCGGCGCAGCCGATCCACAGGTACTCCGGCGTCTGCTGCTTGGCCAGCGAGGCGAAGAAACCCGGACGCTGCACCTCGGTGCGCATCGCCCAGGAGCGGTTCCTCTTCAGCAGATGGTCGAGAGCGCCCACGGAATGATCGGCTCGGTTGTGAGGGGACCCGGATGGCCTACATGTTCGCGTAGTTGGGCCCGCCGGACCCTTCCGGCGCCACCCAGGTGATGTTCTGCGCCGGGTCCTTGATGTCGCAGGTCTTGCAGTGCACACAGTTCTGCGCGTTGATCTGGAATTTCTTGGCGCCGCCGGCCTCGATCACCTCGTATACGCCGGCCGGGCAGTAGCGCTGCGCCGGCTCGTCGTACATCGGCAGGTTCTTCGAGATCGGGATGGTCGGGTCGGTCAACTTGAGGTGGACCGGCTGGTCCTCCTCGTGGTTGGTGCTGGAGAGGAACACCGAGGACAGCTTGTCGAAGCTGATCACGCCGTCCGGCTTGGGGTATTCGATCTTCTGGCTCTGTGCCGCCGGCTTGAACGTGCTGTAATCCGGTGTGTTGTCGTGCAGGGTGATCGGGCTCTTGCCGCGGAACCAGTTCTGGTCGATGTAGTTGAATGCCGCCCCGAACAACACGCCGAACTTGTGCATGGCCGCGCCGAAGTTGCGATCGCGGTAGAGCTCGTCGTAGAGCCAGCTCGCCTTGAAGCTCTCGGGGTAGGCGGCCAGTTCGTCGCCGCCTTCGGAACCCGCGATCAGCGCGGCCGCGGCGGCGTCCGCCGCCAGCATGCCGGATTTCATGGCGGTGTGGCTGCCCTTGATCTTGGAAAAATTGAGGGTGCCCAGGTCGCAGCCGAGCAGGGCGCCGCCCGGGAACACCATTTTCGGCAGCGAATTGAAGCCGCCCTTGCAGATGGCCCGCGCACCGTAGGAGACGCGCTTGCCGCCTTCGAGGTATTTCCTCAGTACCGGGTGGTGCTTGAGACGCTGGAACTCGTCGAACGGCGACAGGTAGGGGTTGCTGTACGACAGGTCGACAATGAGGCCAACGTAGACCTGGTTGTTCTCCAGGTGGTACAGGAAGAAACCGCCGGGATTGGCGCTGTTGAGCGGCCAGCCGGCGCCGTGAATGACCAGGCCCGGCTCGTGCTTGGCCGGGTCGATAGTCCACAGTTCCTTCAGGCCGATGCCGTAGTGCTGCACGTCGGACTGCTCGTCCAGCTTGTAGTGCTTGAGCAGGCGCTTGCCCAAGTGGCCGCGGCAGCCTTCGGAGAACAGGGTGTACTTGGCGCGCAGCTCGATGCCCGGCGTGTAGACGCCCTCCTTGGGCTTGCCGTCGTGGCCGATACCCATGTCGCCGACCTGCACGCCGCGTACGACGTTCTTCTCGTCGATCAGGACCTCCTGGGCGGCGAAGCCGGGGTAGATCTCCACCCCCAGGCTTTCGGCCTGCTGCGCCAGCCAGCGGCACAGGTTGCCGAGCGAAATGATGTAGTTGCCCTCGTTGTGCATGGTGTGGGGCACGAACGGGCCGGGCGTCTTGATGCCCTTCTCCGGGCTGGTGAAGAACCACACCTCGTCGCGCTTGACCGGCGTGCTGAGCGGCGCGCCCAGCTCCTTCCAGTTGGGGAACAGCTCGTTGAGCGAGCGCGGCTCGAATACCGCGCCGGACAGGATGTGAGCACCGACTTCCGAGCCCTTCTCGACCAGGCAGACGGAGATTTCCTTGCCGGCCTCGGCCGCTTTCTGCTTGATGCGGCAGGCGGCGGACAAGCCGGCGGGACCGGCGCCTACGACCAGGACGTCGTATTCCATTACATCGCGTTCAACGCTCATTTTTCGGTGCTCTCGGAGCCGCACGCCGGGCGCGCGGCCGCTTGGGACGGGAGTTGGGGCCTGAGGAACTGCTTATTTTACCCGGTCCGCCCAAGGATGCGACTGGCCGGCGGGCATTACCCACCCAAAGAATGGGCCAAGGCCCTCGGCACCGGCACCGGGTAATCGAGCAGCATCTGCGCGAAGGCCTTGCCCTGCGGGTCGGTGCGCAGCGAGGCGGCGCCCCCCGCGCCGAGGGCATGGTGGAGCAGGAAATTCAGGCTCAGGCTACCGGGCAGCTCCCAGCGCTCCACCCGCCCCGCCTCGCCGCCGGCCAGGACATGGGCGAAGTACCGGCGCACATTTGTGGTGCTGAGGGCGCTCCTGATGTAGGGCAGGTATTCGGCCTTGCGCGCCGCCACGCCGATGTTGGCGTGGTCGCCCTTGTCGCCGGAGCGCGCCACCGCCAGCCGGATCAGGGGCACGGTCACCGCCGGATCCAGGTCCAGGCGCGGCAACTCTTCAGCTTCCGGCGCGGACGGGTGGAAGCCGCCCTGCAGCGGCACCGCCACCGCGAAACGCTCCTCACCCACCATCACCTCGATGGCGACGCGCTCCTTCGGCACCAGCGTGGAGAACAGGCGCGGGATCATGTGCGGCTCCGGCCGGCCGCTGCCGAAATAACCGGTGAAGCCCGGCGCCATGGCGGTGGCGGCCTGCACGATCTCGCGCGAGAACAGCTTGAGCGCCTTGGGATTGGGATGGTGCACGGCGATCTTGACCACCACCTCGCGCGTGGCGGCCGCGCCGGCGCGGGCATGGGGGCCGTAGGTCTCCTCGGCCCCGACGCAGTGAATGTCCACGCCGGTGAAATCGCCCAGGCCGGCCTCCAGCAGCTGCCGCCGCACCTTCTCCACCACCGCCGTGGCCGAGGCGCGACCTTTGCGCGCGGCGTCGATGCCGCCGATCATGAACAGCGCCGCGCAGCGCAGGCCGGCGGGATAGGTCGCGCTGACCTTGTAGGACGCGGTGGGCGGATAGCCGCGGGCGCCGGTGACGCGCACCCGCTGCTCCCCCACCTGCTCCAGCCGCACCCCGGTGAAATCGCACACCACGTCCGGCAGCAGGTAGGCGCGCGGGTCGCCGATCTCGTACAGCATCTGCTCCAGCACCGAGGGCACGCTCACCAGTCCGCCGGTGCCCTCCGGCTTGGTGACGACGAAGCTGCCGTCCGGCTCGACCTCGACGATGGGGAAGCCCATGTCGGCGAAGCCCGGAGCCACCAGCTCCCAGTCGGTGAAATTGCCGCCGGTGCACTGGGTACCGCATTCGATGATGTGGCCGGCGACCGAGCCGGCCGCGAGCTTGTCGTATTCGTCCTCCTTCCAGCCGAATTCGTGCATCAGCGGGCCGAGCACCACCGCCGAATCGACACAGCGCCCGGTGATGACGATCTCCGCCCCGGCGTCGAGGGCGCGCGCGATGGGGATGGCGCCGAGATAGGCGTTCATCGACACCAGGGTGCCTGGCATGGGCTTGCCGCTGTCGATTTCGGTGCAATCCGCGAATTCCTTGCGGCGCGCCAGCAGGTCGTCGCCCAGCACCACGCCGACCTTGAAGGCCACCCCGGCCTTGGCCGCGGCCGCTTCCAGCGCCTTCTTGCAGGCCAGCGGATTGACCCCGCCCGCGTTGGCCACCACGCGGATCCCGCGCTGCTTGATCTCGGTCAGCAGCGGCGCCATCACGTGCTCGACGAAATCGGTGGCGTAGCCGTCGTTCGGGTCCTTCATGCGCTTGGCGGCGAGGATCGACATGGTGATCTCGGCCAGGTAGTCGAAGACCAGGTAATCGACGTTACCTTTTTGCACCAACTGGGCCGCGGCTGTGTTCGTGTCGCCCCAAAAAGCGGAGGCGCAGCCGATGCGGATGGAATTGTTCGATCTTGCGGTATTCATACGGTGATTGCTCGACTTTTTGGCAGTACGCCGGAGGCCGGCAGGCCGCGTTAGCTTGCCTCAGCCACTCCGAACAAGCCAGAACAATGTCAGTTACCTCAACGCCAGCAATGCGGCTACCAACAGAGCCGCCGCGTAGAGCGCCGCAAGCAGGTCGTCGAGCATGATGCCCAAGCCACCCGGCACCCGCCGGTCGAACCAGGCGATCGGCCAGGGCTTCCACACGTCGAACAGCCGGAACAGGCCGAAGGCGGCCAGCAACCACCACCACTGGTTCTGGCGGACCCAGCCCAGCGCAGGCAGCAACGGCAGGCAGGTGACCAACAGCCCCACCACCTCGTCAAACACGATGCCGCCGTAGTCGTGGACCCCGAGGCGGCGCGCGCTCTGCCCGCACAGCCAGCAGCCCAAAGCGAACAACAGCGCCAGCAGCGGCAGGTATACCAGCAGCGGCAATCCGCGCAGGAGCAGCCACAGCGGCACGGCCGCAAGCGTGCCGGCCGTACCCGGCGCCACCGGCGACAAGCCCGAACCCAGGCCGAAGGCCAGCAGGTGTACCGGATCGCCCAGCACCAGCCGCGGCGATACCTCGGATGCGTTCTTGTCCGCCTGTGTCACGCCGGTGTCCCTGGGTGAAGCAGCCACGGATGCGGCCGCGGGCCCATGATACCCCAATGCTCCGCACAAAATTTTCCACTTAATCAATACGTTAATAAATCTTTACGAGGTGATCGGCGATTCTTTGCCGGAATCGAGGCTACGCTCCTGCCAAGACTGTCCGGAGATGACAGTCGACAACGGCTGCTCAAGCGGCATGAGAATCCGGCACAGCACTCAATACGTAGCGCCGGAAGGGATGAACAGGTCCCGCTGCAAAGCCATCCAGGGATGAAGGTTTGGCCGTACCGGCAACTGGTCCTTTATCACTGAGGGGAGTGGCACCTTATGAAAGAACAAGCGAAAGCGCACATGCGCAGCTGGAAGCTCGGCACGCAAGGCCAGCTGAGACTGGCGGCGGCGGGCCTGATCTCGGGCATGACCTGCACCGGTGCGGCGCTGGCGCAGCCGGTTTTCGGCGACACGGTAGTGCGCACCGCCACGGAACAGGAGCAGGTCCGCTTCGTGCTGACCCTGCCCCTGCGCGACCAGGCCGGACTCAACGACCTGATGCGCCACCTCTATACCCCGGGCGATCCCGCCTACCGCCGGTTCCTCAGCTCCGACGAGTTCGACGCACGCTTCGCGCCGACGCGGGAACAGTACGAGGCGCTCAAGTCCCTGGCGACACAATACGGCCTGAACGTCGTTGGCGAGCACTCCGGCCGCACCATCCTGGACGTGCAGGCCCCCGCATCGACTGTGCGCAACGTGTTCGGCGCGCAGATGAACCTGATGCAACAGGCCGACGGCCGGCGCTACTTCGCTCCCGACCGCGAACCCGAGGCGCCGTTTGTCCTTTCGGCCCTGGGTGCCGAGGTGGCCGGCATCAACGACAAGCCGCGCCGGGCGCACCTGGTCGTCCGTGGCGCCGCTTCGCTCGCCGAAGTGGCGGCGGCGGCACAGCCGCATGCCGGCACCGGCCCCTCCGGCTCGTACGGACCGGCGGACATCAGGACCGCTTACAACCTCAACGGCATCCAGAACGGCGGCGAGCCGGTGGGTCTGTTTGAGCTGTCGATCGCCAACTACGCGGACGCTGGGACTTATGCCAGCCACTTCGGCCTGACCAACCCGACGCTGACGCTGATGACGGTCGACGGCGGCACCACGGATAAAAGCGGTTCGACCGAGGTGATGCTCGACATCGAGATGGTGATGGCGGTCTCCAACCCGACCGGCATCGTGGTCTACACCGGCCCCAACACCAACTCCGGCGTGCTCGACACCTACACCCAGATCGCCGAGGACAACATCGTCAAGCAGGTCAGCACCTCCTGGGGCGAGTGCGAAGCCAACGAAGGACTGACCAACGCCCAGGCCGAGAACACGGCCTTCACCAAGATGGCGATGGAGGGCATCGCGGTGTTCGCCGCGTCCGGCGACTCCGGTGCCTACGATTGCGGCGGACAGACGCTGGGTGTGGACGACCCGGCCTCGCAGCCCTACGTCACCGGCGTGGGAGGCACCACCCTCACCACCACCTCGACCCAGGGCTACACCTCCGAGGTGGTGTGGGACACCAGCAGCACGGAAGGCGGTGGCGGCGGCATCAGCAGATTCTGGAGCATCCCCTCGTACCAGCAGGGGGTGGTGTCCAACGCACCGACCGGACAGTACTCCACCACCATGCGCAACGTCCCCGACGTGGCGCTGGACGCCGATCCCAACACCGGCTTCTACGTCTACGACAGCCATGCCAGGGGCTGGCTGATCGTCGGTGGCACCAGCGACGCGGCGCCGCAGTACGCGGCGTTCTGGAGCCTGATCGGCAAGGGCTTGGGCAACGCCGGACACACCCCGGCGGCGGGTTTCGCCAATCCCACGCTGTACAGCCTGGCCGGGAACCCGACGTCCTACGCCAGCGATTTCCACGACGTCACCAGCGGCACCAACAACCACTACAGCGCGGTGACGGGCTATGACGACGCCACCGGCTGGGGTTCCTACAACGGCGGCAACCTGTACCAGGCCGTGCTCTCCACGGTCGGCGGCGGCAGCTCGAGTTCCAGCAGCAGCGGCGGCTCTTCGTCGTCGGGAAGCTCGGGCGGCGGCTCTTCGTCCTCCTCCAGCGGTGGCAGCAGTTCCGGCTCCAGCGGCGGCAGCAGTTCCGGCTCCAGCGGTGGCAGCAGCTCCGGCTCCAGCGGCGGCAGCAGCTCCGGCTCCAGCGGTGGCAGCAGTTCCGGCTCCAGCGGCGGCAGCAGTTCCGGCTCCAGCGGTGGCAGCAGCTCCGGCTCCAGCGGCGGCAGCAGCGGCGGCGGTACGCCACCGGCGCCCACGGGGCTCACCGCCAGCGGCACCTCCTACCGCGGCCAGGGCGCGGAGGTACTGAGTTGGCATGCCTCCAGCGGGGCGACCCGCTACTATGTCTACATGGGCACCAGCCCCGGCGGCGAAAGCTCGACCGCGCTCGGCTACGTCACCGGCACCAGTGCCGAAGTGATCGGCTTGAATCCCTTCACCCGCTACTACTTCAAGGTGAAAGCCTACGACGCGTCCGGGTTGAGCCCGTACTCCAACGAGGCATCCGCCGTGAGCGGCTGGTAAAGCGACAAGCAGTAGCACGCACGCCCCGGACGGCTTTCGTCCGGGGCTTTTTTATGCGGATCGCCGGGGCGGCGTAAGATCGCGGGCATGACTTTGGAGAAGTCCCCGGCGACCGCTGTCGATGCCGCCATCGCCCAGGCCGTAGCGGCGGTCGAACACGGCGACCACGACACCGCCCTGCGCTGCTTCGAGGCCGCCCTCGCGGCCCAACCCGGACATCCCGCTGCGCTCGAGGGCAAAGGCACGGTGCTGGCCGGGCTGGGCCGCCTGGAAGAGGCGGCTACCTGCTTCGCACGGGCACTCGCCGCCGCGCCCGACGATGGCTACGCCCTGTTCCATCGCGGCGTGGCCCTGGCCGGGCTGCAGCGTTTTGCCGAGGCGGTGCCCTGCTTCGCCCGCGTGCTCCAGCTCGAACCGGATCATTTCGATGCTCTGCTCTGCCTGGGCATCGCCTTGCGGAACCTGCATCGTTACCAGGAGGCCGAAACCTGCCTGGCGCGGGCCGCCGAACTCGACGGCAGGCACATCGCGGCGTTGCTGAACCGGGGCCTGGCCCTCGGATGCCTTCAGCGACACCGCGAAGCGCTGGACTGCTTCGAGCGGATACTGGCGATCGAGCCCGGGCACGCCAAGGCCATGCTCAACCGCAGCGTGGCGCTGGGTAAGCTCGACCGGCACCCTGAAGCGTTGGCCAGCGCCGCCGCCGCCATCGCGCTCGATCCCCGCGACGCCGGCGCTCACGCCCACCGCGGCTTCGAACTGGCCAGCCTCAACCGCCACCAGGCAGCCCTGGCCAGCCTGGATCGCGCACTGGCCATCGACCCGCGCAACGCCGACGCGCTGGAGCATCGCGGCTTCGTCTGCCTCGGGCTCGGCCTGTTGCAGGAGGGGTTCCGCGCCCGCGAATCGCGCTGGGATGTGCCGCCTCTGAAAGGAACCCGGCTGCAAACCGCCGCGCCGCTTTGGCTCGGCCAGGAACCGCTGAGCGGGCGCCGCATCCTGTTGCAGCACGAGCAGGGTTTTGGCGACACCATCCAGTTCGTCCGTTATGCCCCGCTGGTGGCTCGAATGGGCGGCCAGGTCATCCTGCGGGTGCCGGCAGCATTGCAGGGGCTCCTGGCCCGGATTCCCGGCGTGGACCGGATCGTAGCCGAACCGGCGCCACCCCCGGAGCACGATTTCTACTGCCCGCTGATGAGCCTGCCCCTGGCCTTCGGCACCACGCTCGAGACGATCCCGGACCCGGTCCCCTACCTGACCGCGGAAGCCGACCCAAGCGAGCGCTGGCGAGCCCTGCTCGGCCCGGCCCGGGGCCGCCCGCGGATCGGCATCGCCTGGGCCGGGCGCCAGTATGGCAACGTCAACAGCGTGCGCGACATGCCGCTGCAGGAGTTGCTGCCGCTGCTCGAACTGGACGCGGATTTCATCGCCCTGCAGAAAGAGATCCCCGCGCAGGATCAGCCGCTGCTCGACACCCTGCCGCAGATCCGGCGATTGGGCGAAACCCTGACCGACTTCGCCGATACCGCCGCACTGATCGCCAACCTGGACCTGGTGATCGCCGTGGACACCGCCGTGGTTCACCTGGCCGGCGCGATGGGCCGGCCGGTATGGATGATGAACCGTTACGCCTCGTGCTGGCGCTGGCTGCTCGAGCGCGGCGACTCACCCTGGTATCCCACGCTGCGGATATTCCGCCAGCGGTCGTTCGGCGACTGGGCGGGCGTGGTCCGGGATGTACGGTTGGCGGCGTTACACGGGCTCATCAAGGCGGCGCCAGGAGCTTGACGCGCCTCAACCGTTTTCCGGCGGCGCCAATCTCCGCTGGCCGCAGCAAGCCGCCGCGCCGCTGGTCCAGGACTTGCACCCACCGCCGGTACAGCGACTGATTGCGCCGACGCCCTGAGCGGCTGGCGCTTGGATTTAATGGAGTTTTCCATGTCTATTTCCGGCATTTCCTCGAACGCCAGCATCTACCAGCAGAGCGCCCAGGCTTCCGCTTCCGGGCTCGGCGGTTATATGCAGCAGCTCGCTTCCGCGCTCCAGACCGGCAATCTGTCCTCGGCCCAGCAGGCCTTCAGCGCCATCGCGCCCGCCGTGCAGGGCATCCAGGGCACCAGCGGCAGCGCCGGATCGAGCAGTTCGGGCGGCTCGGGCAATTCGCTGGCGAGCCTCCTGAAACAAGGCCTTGGCCAGGTCGGCACCGACCTGCAGTCCGGCAACATCAGCGCGGCGCAGAGCGACTTCACCAAGCTGCAGCAGCAGATCCGGAACGCCTTATCGCAGGGACAGCAGCAACAACCCGCTTTGTCCGGCCACCATCACCATCATCACGGCGGCATGGGTGCGACCGCGTCCACGAGCGCTTCCACCGCGGCGGGCGTTTCGTCGGCCACGGACACATCGACCACCTCCTCCACCGGGTCGTCCTCCATCAACGTCACTGCGTAATAGCGTTCACCGCCGCAGCGTTCGCCGCCCGATCCGGTTAACCGGAGCCTGTCCTCCATCAAGCGTTTCTCGCCCGGGGATCCGGCGCAGCGACCCGTGCACACCCCCGGTATGGCGCAGGTGCGGCAACCGACCTACACCACCTCGGTGCAGAAATCGCGCGCCTATGGGAAGCTGTTACAACCGCTCCTGGACGCCCTCGCCGGCTGAAGCCGCGCCGCAAAACACCGCGGGCCGCCAGGGCCGGATCCCGGCAAGGAGAAGAATGGAGCAATGAGCGACACACCACGCGCGGCAGCGGCGGGTTCACCCGTACCCGCCATCGCCGTCCGCCGCAGCAAAGTCAACGGCCGCGGACTGTTCGCCACCGCCGATCTGCACGGACGGCGCAAGCTCGGCGAGCTGTCGGGGGAGCTGGTCAAGCTGCTGCCCGGAACCTGGGAGCGGTTCGGCCGCTCACCCAAGATCTATCTGGTGCAGGTGAGCCATCGCTATGCCCTGGAGTGCTCGCGCGGCAATGCCTTCAAGTACCTCAACCACAGCTGCGAACCGAACTGCTACCTGCGCGTGTACCGGCGGAGGGTGGAGGTCTACAGCCGGCGCGACATCGCACGCGGCACCGAGCTGACGGTGGACTACGGCCAGACGCCCCATCGCCAGGGCATGCGCTGCCGCTGCGGCTCCGCCCGTTGCCGGGGCGTGATTTGATCCGCCCGGCCGCCGGGCGCACTTGACGCAGATCAAAGCATGCGGCGGCCGCGGCCGATAACTTGATGTGCGGGGGTCCGGCCCCATGCTGGAGACTGCGCCAAGGAGGGGCCAGGCCCATGTTCGAAACCGCCGAGGTTGGGCACACGATCGACCGCGAGGAATTCGCCCAGGAGGAACTGAACCTGCGCGCGCGCCTGCTCGACGCCCAGCGCGCCCTGCGCCACGCCGGCTTTCCGCTCATCGTCATCGTTTCCGGCATCGAGGCGGCCGGCAAGAGCGAGGTGGTGAACCGGCTGACCGGCTGGCTCGACACCCGCGGGGTGCAGACGGTGGCGTTCTGGGACGAGACCAGCGAGGAGCGTGACCGCCCCAACTACTGGCACTTCCTGCGGCGCCTGCCGCCGCGCGGCACTGTCGGCATCCTGTTCGATGCCTGGTATGCGCGGCCGATCATGCGCCGCGCCTTCAAGGAATCCAGCCACGAGCAGTTCGCCGCCGAGCTGGGGCAGATCGCGCAAACCGAGCGGATGCTCACCGACGACGGCGCGCTGGTGGTGAAGCTGTGGTTCCACCTGTCCAAGAAGTGCCAGAAGAAGCGCCTCAAGGAAAAGATGCAGTCGCGCGAGCTCACGCCCTACGAGAAGCTCGCCGTCAAGCTCTACGAGCCTTTCGTCAAGGCAGCGGAGATCGCACTGCAGACCACCGACGGTGCCGCGGCGCCCTGGCACGTGATCGAAGCCACCCACCCGCGTTACCGTGACCTGATGGCCGGCCGCGTCCTGCTGCAGGCGCTGGAGCGCCACCTGCACCGGCGCACCGCCCCGCCGCCCAAGGCGGCGCGCGAACCTGAGGTCGGCGAGCGCCGCCGCGTGCTCGACACCGTCGACCTGGGCGCCACCCTGAGCCAGGCCAGTTACGAGAAGCGCTTGGCGCACGAACAGTCGCGCCTCAATGCGCTGGGCTGGAAGGCCCATCACGACCGCCATTCGGTGGTGGTGCTGTTCGAAGGCTGGGACGCCGCCGGCAAGGGCGGCGCGATCCGCCGCGTCACCGCGTCGCTCGACGCACGGCTGTTCCGCGTCGTGCCGGTGGCGGCCCCGACCGACGAGGAGCTGGCGCAGCACTACCTGTGGCGCTTCTGGCGGCACCTGCCGAGCCCCGGCTACTTCACCATCTACGACCGCTCCTGGTATGGCCGCGTACTGGTCGAGCGCGTCGAAGGCTTCGCCACGCCGGACCAGTGGGGCCGTGCCTACAGCGAGATCAACGCCTTCGAGCAGCAGCTGCTGGACTATGGCATCTGCGTGGTGAAGTTCTGGCTCCACATCAGCCGCGAGGAGCAGCTGCGGCGCTTCAACGAACGCAAGAAGATCGCCTACAAGCAGCACAAGATCACCGAGGAGGACTGGCGCAACCGCAAGCGCTGGAACGCCTACGACCGCGCCGTGGACGAGATGGTGGCGCGCACCAGCACCTCCGGCGCGCCCTGGCACCTGATCGCCGCCAACTGCAAGCGCAACGCGCGCGTGGAGATCATCAAGACGATCGGCGACAGCCTGGAGCAGGCCCTGGCGGCCGGACCCCGCGAACGGCGCCACGGCTACGACCGGCGTAGCGGCGACCGGAGAGCCGGCTGAGTGATGAGGGTCTGTTAAGGCCCTAGTGTCCTGTCTCAAAAGTAACTTCAAGTAAGTGTAGCCGCGGCACGAGCGACTTTAGCGAGGATCGTATCGGCACTCTTGTGCCAGACGAAGGGCTTGGGATCGGCGTTGTGCCTATCGATGTAAGTGCGGATGGA
>JARLJS010000127.1 GCA_031291075.1 Nevskia sp.
CACGCTGAAGCAACTGGCGGACCTGGTGGTGCGGCTTGCGGGCTCCGACGCCACCTACACCACGCGCGCTTTTCCCGCGGACCGGGCGCGCATCGATATCGGCAGCTACTACGCGGACGACAGCGCGTTTCGCTCTGCCACCGGATGGGCGCCACAGGTCGGGCTTGAGGAAGGCATTCGCCGCTCCCTGGAGTGGTTCCGGCCGCGGCTGGCGGCTTACATCTGAAACTTCGACAGCACAGGCATCGCCATGGAGTCGCCTCCCCTGATCGTTGCTCCGGCCAGCCCTGGGGCCACCTATCGCGCGCTGCAACCCGAGATCGACGCGGCGGTGGCGCATGCACTGGGCTCGGGTTGGTACATCCTCGGCACCGAGGGTCGCAGCTTCGAAACGGAATTCGCGGCTTGGCTGGGGACAGCCCATGCGGTGGGCTGCGGCAACGGCACCGACGCGCTGGCGCTCGCCCTGCGCGGCCTGGGCATCGGGCCGGGCTGCGCGGTGGCGACCGTTTCGCACACCGCCGTCGCTACCGTGGCCGCCATCGAAATGGCCGGTGCCACCCCGGTACTGCTCGACATCGATCCGGCCACCTACACGCTCGACCCCGCCGCGCTGGCCGCGCTGCTGGACAAGCCTCCGGTCGGGCTGCCGCCGATCCGCGCCGTCATCGCCGTGCATCTCTACGGCCAGGCCGCCGACCTCGATGCCATTCTGCCGCTGTGCGAGCGCCACGCGGTGGTGCTGGTCGAGGACTGCGCGCAGGCGCACGGCGCCACGCTGCACGGCAAGCGGCTTTCGAACTTCGGAGAGGTGGCCTGCTTCTCCTTCTATCCCACCAAGAATCTCGGTGCGCTGGGCGATGGCGGGGCGGTGGCGACTGCCGACCCGGCGCTGGCCGCCGAGCTTGCCGCGCTGCGCCAGTACGGCTGGCGGCAGCACTACGTCTCGGACGTGGTGGGGATCAATTCGCGGCTCGACGAGCTGCAGGCGGCCATTCTGCGCGCCAAGCTGCTCCACCTCGACGCCGGCAACGCGCGGCGCGGCGCCATTGCCGAGGTGTACGACGCGGCGCTGGCGGACGGGCCGGTCGCCCCCCCGGCGCGGCGGGCGGATGGGACGCACGTGTTCCACCAGTACGTCATTCGCGTGCGCGACCGCGCCGCGGTGCAGGCCGCGCTGCGCGCGCAGGGGATCGGCACCGGGGTGCACTATCCGGTGCCCGTGCATCTGCAGCCCGCCTATCGGGGGCGGGTGGCGCTGGGCCCGACCGGCTGCCAGGCCACCGAGGCGGCGGCGGCCGAGGTGCTCAGCCTGCCGATGTATCCCGAGCTGACCGAGGCCGAGGTCGCGCGGGTCGCGGCGGCGCTGCGAACCCTTCACTGAGGCTGGTTGCCGGGGGGGCGCGGGTGGGCCTACTTTCCGCCGCCCCGAGGAGGATGCCATGCACCCGATTTCCCGCCGTTCGGCGGCCGCGCTGTTGTTGAGCCCGCTGTTCGTTCCGGCCGCGATGGCTGCCCCCAAGGCGGCCGTCAAGGGGCCCGTTCCCGTGCCGGGGTTCGTGCCCGTGTGGGAGGGCTCGGCGCAGGGGCCGTACCCGGTGGGTAACCCCTCGGCGCAGCCCGACCTGCGCCGCGCCTTTCCCGATGAGGGGGCCGGCGCGCGCGAGCAGAGCTTGCGCATGATCGTCAAGCCCGACATCTGGGGCCGCCAGGCGCGGGTGCGGCTTTCCAACGCCTTCGGCACCAAGCCGGTCGATTTCGACGGCGTGTTCGTGGGCCTGCAGGAATCCGGCGCCGAGGTGGTGCCCGGCACCAACCGCCCGGTCAGCTTCGGCGGCAAGCCCCAGGTGCGCGTGGCCCCCGGCCAGTCGGTGGTGAGCGACCCGGTGGAACTGCCCTTCGCGAGCGATCCGGCCGAGCGGCTGCTGGCCGGGCGCAAGCTGG
>JARLJS010000015.1 GCA_031291075.1 Nevskia sp.
AGTTGATCGCTTTCCGTCGCCGTCAGTTTCAACTCCGGCATCGGCCGCCCCAGTCCCATATGCCCCCCTGCGTGCTGGTGAGAGAGCATAAGACAACGGAGAGTCAAATTAATTCAATGAACTTATAACTCAGGATACTAGGGTTTCAGGGTCCGGTCGAGGAAGCCGATCGCCGGCTCGATGGCGGCCTCGGTTACGCCGGCGTGCCCTACGCCGCGCAGCACGTTCAGCTCCACCGGTACGCCGGCGTCGGCCAGTGCGGTCTTCAGCCACAGGGCCTGTTCCAGCGGGACCTCGGTGTCGTCCCTGCCGTGGTAGAGGAAGGTCGGAGGCGCGCGCTTCGACACTTGGTATAGCGGCGAGGCGTGGCGATACAGGTCTGGGTCCTGTTCGAACGTCACGCCGAACAGGGCCATGCCGTCGACCGGGTTGAAGCGGGTGAGGTCGGTGGGCGTACCGCCGCCCACCACGGCGCGGACGCGCAGGTCCGGTGCGCCCCAGGGATCATCCGGGGCGATCATGGCGAGCATGGCGCCGATGTGCGCGCCGGACGAAAAACCCCACACGCCCATGCGGAAAGGGTCGGCGTTCAGCCGCACGGCGTTCGAGCGCAGCCAACGCGCCGCGGCCTGTGCGTCCTGCAATTGCGCCGGGAAGCGCGACATGGGGGCCAGCCGGTACGACACGTTGACGGCCACGTAGCCGCGCCGCGCCAGGGTCGTGGCGACGGCCTCCATCAGGTGCCGTCGGCCGAACTGCCAGTGACCGCCGTGGAACAGCAGTACCACCGGAGAGACGGTTTCACGGCGTGGCGTGAAAACGTCGAGCTGCATCGGATGCGACCAGCCGTGGGGCGTGTAGGTGATGTCGCGCTCGACGCAGTAGCCGTAGTCCGGGACCGATGCCCCGCCTTGCCGTGTCGGCAGCGGATCGGTGCAGGTGTCGGCGGGCAGCATCTCCTGCAGGTTGACGGCGGCCTGGTTGAACGCGTCGGTGGCGGCCAGGCCGGTGAGCGTGTAGTCCCATACCAGGCCCATGAAGATCGCCACGCCGAAGCCGTTGTTGTTGATAAAGGCCTGCAGGCAGGCGCGCCGGTCGAGGGTGCGTGTCGCATGCTGTTGCTGCAGGGCGAAGGCCGCCGCGGCAATCAGTCCCAGGTCGAAGACTGCGCCCCGTTCCGCCTGCACGCCGACAAACCAGAGCAAGGCCAGGGCTGCCAGCTGCAGCAGGCCGACGAATGCCGGATCACGGCCGAACGGGAGTCGATTGGTGTCATCGTCCGCCGCCCGCGGTTCGCGGCTCATCGCGTAGTAGGTGTCGTAGGCGATCGCCCAGCACACGGTCGCCGCCATCATCATGGCCACCTGCGTCCAGGGAACCGTGTTGCGCACCGCGGCGTAGGCCGTGGGGATGCCCCAGGAGAAGGCGATCCCGAGGTGGGCTTGCGGCAGGCTGTGCAGGCGTTTGATGAATGGATAGGCGCTAGCCAGCAGCACGGCCGGCAGCGAAAGGGCAAGTGCCAGCCCGTTGAGATTGCGGGCGGCCGCCAGGGCCGACGCGCACAGCAGGGCGAACAGCAGCAGCGCCTCGCGCGGCTGGATCCGTCCCGCCGCGATTGGCCGGTCCGTGTCTTCCCCGTCGGCCCCCGCCAGGTCGCGATTGGCGTAGGCCTCGATGACACAGGCGGCCGAGCGCATCAGCACCGTCCCCAGGGCGAACGCGGCCAGCACGTCGAGCGGCGGCACGTTGCCGGCCGCCAGCCATAGAGCCCATAGCGTCGGCCACAACACCAGCCACAGGCCGATGGGGCGGTTCAAACGCATCAGCAGGATGTAGTCGCGCAGGTGTTGGAGCATTTCCTTGTGCCGTGCCGGCCCGTTCGATCTGCGTGGCCGGTGGGGGACACATTCTGGCACACGGGTCCGTGGGAGTGGGGGTGCTTGGCCGGATGTGCGGCCGCCGACAACGGATCCGCGGCCAAAAAAAGCCCCTTGGATGTCCAAGGGGCTTTGGTGTTTGCCGCAGGTATTACTTCAGAGCGCTGTTCGGCACCACCGGCAGCACCACGCTGGAGGGGTGCTGCGGATCGTTGTAGATGGTGGTGACGCCGCCCTTGGCGGCGGCCGCATCCGGCGTGGTCCAGATGCCCTGCGCCTGGTTGCTGGCGCTGATGGCGATGCGCAAGCGGTGGCCGGCGCGCAGCAGGGCGGCGGTGGGGAAGATCTCCACCGGCACCAGCATCGGCTGGCCGGGCACCACCGGTTGCACCGAGGCGGCGGTGAAGGGGTGCCAGGGCTGGATCATCAGGCCGTTCATGTAGCGCGAACGGGTGGTGTCCACGGCGCGGAAGGAAGCCGCCTGCAAGCCGTTGGTGAGCGGCACCGCGGTGCCGTTGGGCTCGACGTCGTCCACCCGCACCGACAGCGCGGCCTGGGTGGCAGTGGTGGACATCCAGACGTCGGCCTCGATCGGGCCGTTGATGTACCAGTCGCCGCCCATCGGCACGGTCTGGTATTCCAGCGCCTTGCCGGACGTCTCCACCGTGGTGTCATCGTGGTAGCAGGGCTTGCCGAGCAGGGCAGCGCCGCCGAGTGTCCACTGCACATAGCTCATCGAACAGTCGCTGCCGTCGTGGATATTCGGCAGGATCAGGTTGAGCCGCTTGCCGCCGTCGCTGGTGCTGGGAGCGACCACCACCGCCTCGGGTTCGGCGACGGTGTGCGTCTTTTCGCCCGCGGCCGGCTGTGCCATCGACAGGCTCATGTTGCCGTGCAGGTAGTAGCGCTGGGCGGTGGCCTGCGGATGCGGCCAGTCGGTGGTGCTGGCGAAGCGGTAGCCACCGCCGCTGGCACCGTAGCCGTTGACGTACTGGGTCACGTTGGGCACCTTGTCGGCGCCGGTGGACTTGCCTTTCAGGTACTGGTCGAACCACTGCAGCAGCAGCACGATGGTGGAGGGAGCGCCATCGTTCGAGCTGTTGTCGGCGTCGATCACCGAGCCGGCCGCGGTTTCGACGTGGGCGCCCTCCATGATCAGCAGCTTGGTGGTGACCTTGTTCTTGAGCTGTTCGTACAGCAAGGGTTCGTCGCGCTGGAACAGGTCGTGCGCGCCGCCGACGATGAAGGTCGGCACCTGGATCTTGGCCGCGCCCTCGATTGGCGAACGGCTGCTCCAGAAACCGTCGTCGTCGGTGGCGTAGCCGCTGGTGCCGGCCAGCGCCTGGTTGACGATGGGCAGCATGTTGTCCTTGATGTCGGCCTCGTGCTGCTGCGTCGCCCCTTCGAGCTGCTTGGCGTACTGCGGATGCTGGAGTACGGCGATGCCGTTGCTGACGCTCAGCTGCTGCGTCAGCGGCGCCCACAGGCCGATGAAGACGGCGTTGGGCAGGCCACCGCTGAAGACGATGCCGCGGTAGGGGTCGCCCATCGGCACCTGCGCGAACACCGCCTTGATGGCGGGATTCTGCTGCGCGGCGGTGAACATCGACGTGATGCCGAGATAGGAGGTGCCGGCCACGCCGATGCTGCCGTTGCACCACGGCTGCTGCTGCACCCAGGCGACGGCTTCGCCATAGGCTTCCTGCTCGTCCGTGTCGAGCATTTTCCATTCGCCGTCCGACATGCCGGTGCCGAGCGCGTCGACGGCGACGGAGACGTAGCCGCGTTTGACCATGAACTGGTCGATGCCACCGATAGCCAGGGTGTTGTCCACCGGCAGGATCGAACCGATCAGGTTGCCCATGTCGATGCGGTAGGCGGTCTGCGTGAGGATCGCCGGGAAGCTGCCGCTCACGGCCTTGCCCTTGGCATCTGCGGGCACGGACACCAGCACGGCGAGCTTCTTGCCGGATTTCAGGGTGATCCATTGCAGCGGCAGGGTGATCGCCGCCGGATAGTCCGTCGGCCGCATGTAGTTGGCCCAGGCTCCGTCGGCGTTGCTGGTGATGGCGGGATTGGCCTGGCTTACGGTGCCGCGCGTTCCCAGGGTGGTCGTGGACGGTGAGGCGAGTGCTGCCCCCGCCGACAGGGCCAGCGCCGCGAGGCCTGCGCACAGGCCACGGTTAAATGGTGAGACCATTGGAAGCTCCTCCGCTCCGAGAAAGTTTGTTGATATTGTTTTTTTGTACAGCCGGTGATTCTACTGCCGGCATCACCAAAAGTGACGCACCGGCCACATTGTATCGGATGGCCGCGACCAAGTCTGGTCGTGTTTTTTTACGGGTCCCGTTTACCCAATTGGGCCGCCACCGGCTTCAGTCCGCTTCCACGCGCTGCAAGGCATTGCACCAGTGTGGATGCAGCGTCGCCACCGGTACCACCAGGGACCGCGCCAGGTAAGGCACGGCTTGCCTTGCCTGCCAGATCTGGCCGGTTTGGACGGCGGTGCTCAGCGTCAGCCTGCAACGGTGGCCGGGAAGGTCGAGCGTAACGGTAGCGATGTAGTCCTCGTCGGGTTCCGGCGTGAAATACGGCAGGAACGCGCAGCTTTCCTGCGCGATCGCGTTGGTGTAATCGATCCCGGACTGGCGCACCTCGAACACCAGCGGCGAGCCCGCCGGGATGACCACATGCTTCTGCTCGCCGGTGGCCAGGGCGGGCAGGGTTCTACGGCCGGAGCAATCGTCCGCATGGTCATACATGGCCACGCTCATCCTTCCCGAAGCCTGGTTATCGAACACCAGGCTCCCGGTCATTCCGAACGGCGGTTCCACCGACGGCTGCGCGCACGCGGTGCACAGCGTGGCAAAGAGCGCGGGAATCCCGTATTTGAAAATCTTCATGGACGGGGCGGGAGGATGTGACTGCGGTACTTCACGCAAGGATCACGCCGCAACGCCACGTACCGGCGCGCGCTGGCGGAGGTGTGTCTCGCACGCAGCGCCGCCAGACATGTTCTACGGCGACCGTGAGGCCGCACCGGTGGACCCGTGCGGCAACCTGTGGTGGATCGCCACCAGCAAGGAACTGCCCGACCAGAGACGGGCCGATGCGCGGATCAGGGAACCTTGACGGATCGTCTCCTGCCGCCGCCCGTAGGCTCGGGCGGGGCAGTTGCCGGGAACCCAAGTAAAAGACGGCCGGATGTCTGCTACCAGAGACCGGCCGAACCCTGACACTTGACACCGTACAGCCCCGCACCGCCCGGGCGCGCATTGGGCGGAAGCTTGGCGGACATCAGCGTGGCGAAGCCGTTGACCCCGCAATCGCTCGAGGCCAGCACCGTCGGGGCTTCGTCGGCCGCGGCGAGATGCGCGCCGAACCGTCCGGGAGATTTCGCCGCCATCAAGGCCTGGAAGGATCCCGCGGCGGGCGCGGAGTCCTGTGCGAATGGGGCGTCGCCGGCCACCACGGGATGGGACCCAAAGGTGCCCGGCGACTTGGCCGCCATGATCGCGCGGAAGGATCCGCCCGCGTCGTCCGCGTGCGCCGGAACCGCAAGCGCCGCCACCACGGTGAACAAGGCCAGCAAACCTCCGCAACGCCAAAGTGACTTCATGTTGATACTCCTGCTCATGTGCGGCTGCGCACCTTGCTCCATGCCGTGCCGCACGCCGGCATTTGCCATTCGGACCCTGGGGTGCGCAATCCGGCGCAGTTACGAGCAACTGCGGTGCAGGGCCTTCTGCCCATTAGAGACGAAGCACTATTTGCGCACCCTACCCGTACGTGCGCCGCGCTAAGCTAGTGCATCGCCCAAAACCAAGCGGGAGGTCACGTGGGCTGCGCCTGCGCTGTTTCGCCGGTACCGGCCGAGCCGTCACGGATCGCGGTCGCCGGTTTCCGGCCATGATTTCCGAATACGCGATCAGGCTCGCCTCGGCGGCGGACGCCGCCGCAATTGCCGGGATGTCGCGCGAACATATCGAGCGGGGGCTGGGCTGGCGCTGGAGGGAGCCGCGCGTGCTGGGCAGCATCCGTGACCGCGCGACCAACGTGGCAGTGGCCGAACACCACGCGCGCCTGTCCGGTTTCGGCATCATGAAGTACTCCGACGACACCGCTCACCTCCTGCTGCTGGCGGTGGATACGGCGCACCGCCGCAAGGGCTTGGGCGCCGCCATCCTGCGCTGGCTCGAAGCAGTGGCGCACACGGCCGGTGTCGAGAAGGTGCTGGTGGAAGCGCGGGCGGGCAATCACGACGCGCTTGCGTTCTACCGGCACCAGGGCTACCGGCCGGCCGCGCGCATCGACGGCTATTATCAAGGTGTGGAAGACGGCGTGCGCCTGGTGAAGAGGCTGCTGCTTGAGCCCTAGATTCATGGGCTGGTGCGGCCTCGTGCTGTGCGCACAGGTCCTCGCTCCGGAGTTCGCGTTCGCGGCGCCGCCGGTGCGTGTCGCCGATCGCGTGGTGGTGGAGAAGGCCGCGCACCGTCTCACCCTTTACCGCGGCAGTGAAGCGCTCAAGACGTACCGGGTCGCGCTGGGTCCGCATCCGGCGGGTCCCAAGCAGAGGCAGGGGGACGGGCGTACGCCGGAAGGCGTGTATACGGTGGACGCGCGCAACGAGCGCAGCGCCTTCCACCGCTCTTTGCATATCTCATACCCCAATGATCTGGACCGGGCGCGCGCGGCGGCGCTCGGTGTGGATCCAGGCGGCGCCATCATGATCCACGGGCTCCGCAACGGAGTGGGATGGATCGGGCCGGTGCATCGCTACCTGGACTGGACCAAGGGCTGCATCGCGGTAACCGATGCGGAGATCGACGAGATCTGGCAGTCAGTGCCGCTCGGTACGGCGGTGGAGATCCGGCCCTGAGGCCCGCCGCCGGTTCAAGCCCGCGGCATGCCGCGCGCTGCGATCAGAGCGGCGGGTCCTGGTCTGGATAAGTGCGCAGGATGTCCAGGAACTGGCTCATGTTGCCGAGCATCAGCTCGACCAGGTCGGGATCGAACTGCAGGTTCTTTTGCTTGTTGATGTAGTCCATGGCGTCGGCGATGGTCCACGGATCCTTGTAGCAGCGGCGGGTGGTGAGCGCGTCGAACACGTCCATCAGGCCGGCGATGCGGGCGTAGACGTGCGAATCGGTGCCGCGCAGGCGCAGAGGATAACCGGTGCCGTCCCAGTGCTCGTGATGCTGGCCGGCGATGGTGGCGCCGGCCTGCATGATCTCGCCGCTATGCGATTGCAGCAGATCCTGGCCGCGCATGGCGTGCGATTCCATGATGGTCCGCTCCTCCGGGGTCAGGCGCCCGTTCTTGTGAAGGATCGCGTCCGGAATGCCGATCTTGCCCACGTCGTGCAGCGCCGAGGCCAGCGGCAGGATCTCGAGGTCCTTGTTGGACAAGCCGTACAGCCGGCCCATCAGGGCGCAATAAGCCACTACGCGGCGGACGTGGTTGCCGGTTTCGCGGGAGCGCTCCTCGATCGCCTGCGTCAGCATCAAGATGATCTGGCGCTGCGAATCGGAGATGCGGCTGTGCAGGCTCAGGTTTTCGAAGGCGATGGTGACGTTGCGGCAGAACAGGCTGAGCAGGCGCTGGTCAGGCGCGTCGATCGGCATGTCGCTGGTCACGTACACGACATGCTCCGTGCCCGAGGAGCCTCCGAAATAGCCGGCGAAGGAACGTTCGTTCAGGATCGAGCGGCGCTTGCTCAGCGCCTCGGCCACCATGCTGCGCGCGGGCACGTCGGGCACCGCGGAGAGTTCCTTGCCCTCCGCCTCCGCGAACCTCCCGATCGCCGCGATGACGCGCGGCGCGGAATCGCGGGAACGGCTGGCGGCGAGCCCCTCGGCGTGCACGATCAGCGCATCGGCCTTGGTGTAGAGCAAGGCGCTCAGTTGCTGCAGCACGCCGCGCGCGAACTGTTGCAGCGAGCGGAGCTCGAAGATGGTGGCGGAGGTATTGATGACGGTTTCCAGGCCGGCCTTGTTCTCCTCCAGCGCGGTCAGCTTGCGGTAGTGGCCGAGGCTGGTGTGGACCAGGGTGAACATCTTCTTCGAGGTCAGCTCGGTCTTTTCCTTGTAGTCGTTGATGTCGTAGCAGCGCACCACCTCCTGCTCCGGCGCCTGTCCAGGGTGGCCGGTGCGCAGGACGATGCGGGTGCGGTGGTTGCCGAGGACATTGCGGATCGCCTGCACCGCATCGAGGCCGGCGTGCTCGGTCTCCATCACCACGTCGAGCAGGACCAGTGCGATACCGGCGTCCCGCCGCAGCATCTCGACCGCCTCCTTGCCGGAATAGGCGTGCAGGAATTGCAGCGGGCGGCCGTGGAAGATCTCGCCCCGCAAGGTCAGCTCGGTGATGTAGTGGACGTCGGGCTCGTCGTCGGCGATCAGGATCTTCCAGTTTTCCCCCACCGCGGGTGCAACCCGTTCGGGGGCGAACTCGAGGCCGTCCGCCAGCGGCGTGGTAGGCATCATGTCGACATCTCCCCACTCACCGAGCACGCTTACGCCGCCGGATGGGCGGCACATGCCGGCAGTGGCGACTCCCATTCGCCGGCCGAGGGCACTGCTTTCGCTCTACTATCTGCCTTGCGCGGGGGAGGTCACCATGGAATTTCTCTACTACTGACGCCCAGTTCGGTTTTTGTGCCCCGCCAACCGCGCACCCAGGGGGGCGTCCATCCGTGCCCGTCGGCGGCCGTGCGTGCAGCCGATTCGACGATCAGCATGGGGGTTAAACCCCAAAGCAAATCAGGCGGATGCAGTTTCCACGGCAGCTGGCGCCGGAGGCGGCTGTGGAACGCCGGGAATGCGGGTCAGCCACGTACAGTCTTCGGCGCGGACCACCAGATTGCCTTCCGGTTCGAGGCGGCCTTCGAGGATCAGCGTCTCGGCCAGGCGTTCGATAGCACCGCGGTGCTGGGCGAAAGCGCTCAGCAGCTCGGACTCACGGGCATCGAATTGTTTCAGCAGAGCCTCGGCGGTGATGGCGCAGGGGATCATCTGCCGGTTGCAGAAGGCGTTGAAAATCACTGCACGCCGTGTCATGTCGAGCTGATGCGAGTGCCCGAAGCGCACCGCCTTGTTGGGGGCGCAGTCTTCGACCCGGGCCGCGTCATGCGTGGCGCCCTCCGCTGCGCGGACGCCGGTTGCGGCGGCGTGCGATGGGAACTGGTGCGCCAGGTGCAAGGACCGCAGCATCGGACTTTTCTTGGATTGGTGCGCCTGCATGCGGCGGAGGATATCATCCAGTGCCTTGACGGCGGCGACGATATGCGGGCCCTTGTTGAGCATCACGCACTCGGCCCGGTCGCCCATGGCGGCGTCGGTGATCTCGGCCCGCGACGGCAACCCTTCGCGGGCCAGGGTTTCGAGCACCTGCGTCGCCCAGATCACCGGCACGTGGGCCGATTCGCATACCCACAGGATCTCCTCCTGCACTTCGGCCATGCGCTCGAACCCGCACTCCACGGCCAGGTCGCCGCGCGCGATCATGACGCCGCAGCGCGGCGACTTCATGCCCTCGAGCAGCATTTCCGGCAGGTTTTCGAAGCCGCGGCGGGTTTCGATCTTGAGCACGACGGCTGGGTCGCCCACGCCGAGCCGCGCGATTTCCTCGCGCAGCTGCGTAACGTCCTGCACGCAGTTGGCGAAGGACAGCGCCACCATGTCGGCGTGGCTTGCCACGAAGCGCAGGTCCTGCAGATCCTTGGCGGTCATCGCCGGGAGCCTCAGCCTGCTGTCCGGCAGGTTGATGCCTTTCTCGCCGCGCAGCTTGCTGCCGGTGGCACGGCTGCGCGTGATGCGGACGTCGATGCTGTCGCGGTCGGTGCGCTCGATCACCCCGCCGATCCTGCCGTCGTCGAACAGCACCCTCTCGCCGATGCGGACGTCGTGGAAGGCTTCGGCCGGGATGCAGGCGATCTGCGCCGGCGCCAGGATCCTGCCGTCGTCGTCCACCATCGCCGGACGGCCGGGTTCGGGCTGGCGCGTGAGCTTGAGCAGGTCGCCCTCCCGCAGCAGCAGCGGCTGCTCGCGCGGCGGCAGGGGACCGAGCAACGCGACGTCGGCCGGCTTGGCACTGTCGCGGCTCAGCTTCAGACCGGGCACCAGGTAAGCGGTCCGGTGCAGTTCCGCCCAACAGCCGCCGGCCGTCACCTCGGTCACCTGCAGCTCGCGCTCGGCCTGGCGCGCGTCGCGGAAACCGATGGACTCGCCAGCAACGAGCGACTGCAGCCAGGCCTGCGGCACCGGCAGGCAGGCAGCCGCCGCAGCCGGCGCCGGCAGCGGCTCTTCCTGGGCGGTGAGCCACAAACGGGCAGGGGCGGTAACGCGGCCGTAGATGTCGCGCTGGGGACGCACCTTGAGCACCGCCGGACCCGGCGACAACGGACCGGTGCGCAGTTTCGGCCCGGCCAGGTCCATCAGGATCCTGCACTTGCGGTGGAGGGCCTGCTCGGCCCGGCGCAGGTGCTCGATCATGCGCGCCCAGGCCGCCTCGTCGTCGTGGGCGCAGTTGATGCGCATGCAGTCCATGCCCTGCCGCAGCAGTTCGTGCACCAGTTCGTAATCCTGCGCGGCTTCGCCCGGCATGGTCACCATGATGCGGACTCCGCGTTCGGCCCGGGCCGGTCCCATCAGCGCCTCGGTGTGTTCCTGCAGGAGGCGCCGGCCGTGGACGCGGTCGAGGCCGGCAGCGGGTTCGAACGTGTCGCCACCGTCCGGGCCGAGTTCCTCGAGCACTCTGCGCACAGCTTCGATGGAATGCAGCACATGCGATTCGGCGCGACCCAGGGAGGACAGGCCCAGGCTCGCCAGCCGCTCCTGCAGCGCGCGGACATCGTGGCGGCGCAGCGCAAGATAATGGATCAGGTTGCGCGCGCTGTCGCGAAAGCCGGCATCGAGCAGGCTGAAATCGACGGCGGGTCCCTGGTCGGCCGCGAGCAGGCTGTCGCGCAGCACGGTGACTTCGTCGATCAGCTTCCGGATCTCCTTGGTGCGGTGTTTGGTCGCGCTTGCAACGGTTGCGTTGGTCATGTTCAAGGTCTCTGGCGGCAGCCCGTCGCAACGCGCTGCCGCGGATTTTTCACCGTCCCTGAGCGCGCGGGACGGATTGGGGGCATCGGGCCCAACCCGGATGCGGTTGGAGCGGGACGCTGGCGGCTTTCATAGAATGCCGCTGCGGCAGCAGTACCCACCTTGATCCAGGTCAAAATCCAATGTTGCAGTGCGATTACAGTATCGTGACGTAGGGCCTTACCAGTGCCAATTGCAGCCGCCGCCCGCGCACGGCATATTGCGCGGAAGATTTCCGACGGCAGTGCCCAAGTGCAGGAATTTCTGACAGTTTCGGCGATTATCGACTGGGGTGCCCCGGAAATCGGAGCCTTGGCGCGGCAGATCCGCGGCGGATGCGGCGATGCCACCGCAATTGCGGGGGCGACCTTCGGGTGGGTCAGGGACGAGATCAAACATTCCATCGATTACGGGTTGCAGCCGGTGGCTTGCCGTGCCTCGGAGACCCTGCGGCTGGGCAGCGGCCTTTGTTACGCCAAGAGCCATTTGCTGGCCGCGCTGTTGCGCGCCAACGGCATTGCGGCGGGCTTCTGCTACCAGCGTCTGAGCGTCGACGGACAGGGCGCCCCGTTCTGCCTGCACGGGTTCAATGCGATCCATCTGCCCGGCCACGGCTGGTACCGGGTCGATGCGCGCGGCAACAAGCCCGGCATCGAGGCCAGGTTTTGTCCGCCGCTCGAAGCTCTCGCCTTCGCGCCCGTGCTGGAAGGCGAGCACACCTTCGCGGGGATCTGGGCCGAACCCCTGGACATCGTCATCGACGCCCTGAGCCGCTATCGCAACAACGCCGAGCTGTGTCTTCACCTGCCCGACCTGGATCCGGACGATCCCGATCTTCCGAAGCCCGCCGCCGTGACCTGAATCTCGTTTTGACATCCGTTCTTGGTTGTAGACTCCAGCCCCTGCCTTGCCGGAGAGGGCAGGAAGACGGGTGGAGCCGCGTCGTTCGAATCGAACGCGGCAGCGGTTTCAGGGTCGAGGTGGCGATATGACTGGCAGAACGGTCTACATCATGCTGGCGCTCGTTGGGTTGGTCCTGGTCGCGATTGCGGTCTACACGCAATGGTCCACTATGGATCTGGAGCGCTTCAGCGTCCGCGACTACTTGGCGCGGGATGTCGCCTTCCCGCTGTGGTGGCAGGCCGTCACGGTGCCGTTCTTCATCGGCCTCGGCTATTTGTGCGTGGCCCTGGCGTGCTACCGCGTCCGACCCGCCGCCGGGACCCTGAGATCAGTGCTGTTCGGCTGCCTGTCGCTGGCGGTTGTGCTGTCCTTCGCCAGCACGTTTCTCGGCCTGATGGCGGCGGTGGCCGTGCTTGCCCTGCTGTTCGCGTCCCTGATGAGCGGCTACGAGCACCCGGTCGCCTGATCGGTTCCGCCGTGGCCCTAGCGGCAGCGCCCACAGCCTGCCGACTGCCGATGACACCGCGATAGCCTACAATTCCGCTGGCAGCGGCGTCGGCGCCCGCCCGAATGGCGAAATCGGTAGACGCAAGGGACTTAAAATTCCTCGGCCGCAAGGTCGTGCCGGTTCGAGTCCGGCTTCGGGCACCAGAACACCGTTCAGAGCGTGGAGACGTTTTATGTGCAGAAACATCCGCACGCTGTACAACTTCGATCCGCCGGCCACTGAAGAGGAGATTCGTGCTTCGGCCTTGCAATTCGTTCGGAAGCTTAGCGGCTTTAACGCGCCGTCGAAAATCAATGAAGCTGCGTTCAACCAGGCGGTTGAGCATGTGAGTGAGGCAGCCGCCACGCTCATCAGGTCGCTCGTCACGCTGGCTCCGCCAAGGAATCGCGAAGTGGAGAGAGCCAAGGCTGTATTACTATCAGCGAAGCGATTCGGCGCTCAATGAACGTGCCGCCTAAGCCGTCGTTCAACCTGACGGCCCCGACTCTCGTGTTCGTCCGGCTCGGCATGCGCTGTGTGGCGCGGGGCCGCAGGTTAGCTCTGCGTTGGCTTTCATGATCACCATCGGCCATGAGTATGAAGTCCGGGATGGCAACGAAAGACTGTTGGGTTCGGTATGCCTGCAACAGGTCTATCGCGGCACAGTCTCAGGCCGCCTGGTGCCTGAGCCTGCATTTGAGACAGTCCGTGGCTTGTTCGAGAGGCACGAGGCTCTCATGAGTGCCAAGGGCAGCACGGATGATTCAGAGGTTATGGAGTCGTCGCGCCAAATTGCATCTCTACGCGTGTCCCTGAAGAATGGCCTTACAGGAGAGCGAGTTTCAGCAGGGCTTGTATTTGTTTCGGCCCAGTTGCTCTTTAGCTGCGATGCTGAATTTCGCGATGAAAGCTAACCCGTCATTCAAGCTGGCACCCCGACGAGTGCACCCTTGCTCGGGTCTGCACGCGCAGTGTGGCGTGGACCGGGGACGTTCCCGGTGTTCGCGGGTTCGAGATAGCACGTCCGCGCGGTTGACGATACCCGCCGGCACGCTATAGCGTGCGCCACGCAGCCCTGCGCCGTGGGATTGGTGCCCAGGTACTTCCATCAGCCGTTGTAGTTTTTTAAATGTCGGAAAACATTAGAATTTTTCAGGTGTTCTACAACCAGGCCACGCGTGCGGCGCTGGACCCGGAGTTCGAGCCGCTGGACAACTCGGGGAACGAGCGTCCGGAATGGCGCGAGTACTGGCCGATTTCGCGGTTTCTGGGCAGCAACACGCTGGAGGAAGGTTGCTATTACGGCTTCCTGTCGCCGAAGTTCGGCGTCAAGACCGGCCTTGGCGGACGGCAGGTGAAGGATTTCGTGGCGCAGGCGGACGGAGCCGACGTTGTCACGTTTTCGCCCTTCCCGGACCAGGCGGCATGCTACTTCAACATGTTCGAGCAGTGCGAAAACCACCATCCGGGTGCGATCGCCATGGCCCAGGCTTTTTTCGATGCCGTCGGCATGAATCTCGAGGTCACCAGGCTGGTGATGGACACGCGTAGCACGGTGTACTGCAACTACTTCGTGGCCAAACCCGTTTTCTGGCGCCGCTGGAAGCAGGTGCTGGACCGGTGCCTGGAGCACATCGGCAATCCGTACTCGCCCGTGGGCGCGCGCCTCAATGCGCGGACCCCCTACGACAACGGCTATTCGCCGATGTGGGTCATGATCATGGAGCGCGTGGCCGCCACCTTGCTGGCGCGTGATCGCGACATCACGGTGAAGAACTACCCGCCGTTCCTGCTGCCGCTGGCGCACCCGGTGTGGACCCATCTCGCGGCGGAGATCGTGGCCCTGGACGCGCTCAAGCGCAGCTACCTCACGACCCAGGTCATGGAGTACCTGCAGAGCTACCGCGCGCTGCAGCACCGCACCATACAGGCCTTCCAGCAGCTGAGCGCGCGCGGGGTGGCGCCGGTTGCCGCCCCGGCCTGAATCAGAGACTCAGCAGGAACTGTTTCAACTCGCGCGCGTGGCGGGCCCAGCTGCGATCCTTGGCGGTCATCGAACGGGCGCCCTCCTGGCCAACCTGTTTGCGCCGGGCCGAGTCGGTGTAGAGCAGTTCCAGCGCCTCGACGATTTCCTCGACGTCGCTTTCGCCCCAGCCGTCGGTGCCGATGCCGTCAGCCTGGTCGACCTTGCCCTGCCGACGCAAGGGTATGCAGTTCCCGTCCTCGATGATGTCCCGCACCCCGCTGTTGTCGGCCACGATCACCGGAACGCCGCACGCCATCGACTCCTTGACCTGGAAGTTGGTGCCGCCCTCCGCCCGCGAGGGCTGCAGCGAGCAGTCCATTTCGCGCAGGATCATGGGCATGACCGGGTTCGGCACCGGCCCGATCTCGATCACCTTGGCGGCGGGCACGCCGTTGTCGGAGACCCACTTCTTGACGTTGATCCGGCCGCTCGGCGCCAGTTCCAGCGGGGCCCGCAGACGGCCGCGAAATCCCGCCGAACGCTGGGGCCACGGCGAATGCCAGGCGGTGACCAGCACCGCGTCCTCGTGCCGGCGCGAGAATTCGGCGAACGCGAGCA
This sequence comes from Nevskia sp., assembly GCA_031291075.1. Taxonomy (GTDB): domain Bacteria; phylum Pseudomonadota; class Gammaproteobacteria; order Nevskiales; family Nevskiaceae; genus Nevskia. The sequence continues at coordinate 14,938 of JARLJS010000015.1, forward strand.
GCACCAGGTCCTGGGCCTTGCGGAACTCGACCTTGCCGCCGGAGAAAATGTAGAACCGGGTCGGATCGAGGATGCCGGACCTCGGGCCCGGGTGGAACAGGGAGGGGTCGGTGCCCTCGAAGATCGTCGTCACCGGGATATCGAAACTGGCTTGCAGCAGCCCGGCGTTCCAGCTCGAAGCGCAAACCAGCGCGTCGTAGCGCCGCGCCTGTTCCCGCGCCTCGCAGGTCCGCGTGTCCTCGAACACGCAACGCCCGACCGTGCGCGCCGCGCTGCGCTGGCCGAGGGGTTTCATGTCATTGCCGACCGCGTCGACCAGCACGACGCCGGCCTGTTGCAGGTTGCGCTTGCCCGCATTGAGTTCCTGCAGGAACTGGTTCGAGGCGCGGAACCAGTCCAGGCAGCGGATGACGCGCAGGGGGTCGAACATCGCCACGTCGGGTTCGGCCAGCGGCATGCCCATCAGCGGGCGCAGCTCGGGGTCGTTGGCGAGCTGGAAGAAGATGTTGAGCCCGGCGATGCCCCAGCCGAAGGTGTTGTTGGCCTGCCAGTCGAGGAAGCAGTATTTCATCGGATGGGGCGAGAAGGGTGGAAACCGGTTAGCGATTGAAGCACAGGCTCCGGCCGCACCTCAATCTCCGGACGGGGCGCAGCGGCGGAGGTTCCGCTCGGGTACGATGCAGTCCTGCGCCGTGATAGGCGCACGGGGCGTAGCGGGGAAACTCTTTATTCGAAAGCGTGGCGGGGGCCACGAACAGAGAGCCATGCGATGAAGCGCAGCACAGTCTGTCTCAACATGATCGTCAAGGACGAAGCCCACGTGATCCGGCGCTGCCTGGACTCGGTGCGCCCGCTGATCGACAGCTGGGCGATCGTCGACACCGGTTCGAGCGACGGCACCCAGCAGCTGATCCGCGACATCATGGCGGACGTGCCGGGCGAGCTGTTCGAGCGGCCCTGGCGAGATTTCGGCAGCAACCGCACGGAGGCGATCGACCTGGCCAGGGGACGGGCCGACTACCTGCTGTTCATCGATGCCGACGACTACGCCAAAGTGCCGCCCGGGTTCCACCTGCCGCCGCTGACCGAGGACGCTTACGAGATCGGCATCGACTACGCCGGCATCTTCTACCGCCGCCTGGCCCTGGTGCGGAGCGTGCTGCCCTGGAAGTACGTGGGCGTGCTGCACGAGTACATCGAATGCGACCAGCCCTACACGCGCAAGCCGCTCGACGGATTCCGCCTTCAGATCGGCGGCGAGGGTGGACGCAGCCAGCAGGCCGAGGCGGAAAAATATGCCCGCGACGCGGCGCTGCTGGAGCGCGCCTTGCAGCAGGAGCCGGGCAACGCGCGCTATGCCTTCTACCTGGCGCAGAGCTACCGCGACTGCGGCCAGCTCGAGAAGAGCCTGGAGGCCTACCGGCGGCGCGCCGGCATGAGCGGCTTCGTGGAGGAAACCTTCTGCGCGCTGTTGGAATCGGCGCGGCTGCAGCGCCGGCTCGGCCGGCCGCCACAGGAGGTGGCCGACGGCTTCCTGCGCGCCTACGAGTACCGGCCGCTGCGGGCCGAACCGCTCGGCGAGCTGGCGCGCTATTACCGTGAGCAGGGGCAGCGCTGGCCGCTGGCCCACCTGTTCGCGGCGCGGGCGATGGAGATTCCGCGGCCGGCCGACATCTTGTTCCTGGAACCCGCCTGGTACGACTGGATCTGCCAGGACGAATACGCCATCGCCGCCTACTGGATTGGCGAGTACGAGCCGTGCCGCAAGGTCTGCGAGCGCCTGCTGCGCAGCGACAAGACGCCGCCGGAGCAGAAGCCCCGCATCCTCGGCAACCTGAATTTCGCGCGGGAGAAGCTGGGTCTGGCGCCGCTCAAGAACTGGCCGGGAGCAGGCTAGTGCGGGGCCCCGGTCTGCTCCTTGCCGGCGCCGTCGGACTGTTGTGCGGCTGCGCGATGGCGCGCGCGCACGAGGCCTACGAAGCGCGCAGCACGATGGTGGGGATGAGCCGGGCGCAGGTGCTGGCCTGCATGGGCATCCCTCAGGCCAGGCAGGCGGAAGGGAACCTGGAGGTGTGGAGCTACGCCAGTGGCAACGGCCGCACCACCGGTGTCACGCTGTCGGCCGAGCACGTGGCGGTCGGCGGCAGCGAAGGGCGGTTTTGCACGGTGAACGTGAATCTTACCGACGGTGTAGTGTCGGCGGTGAACTACGTCGGCCCCACCGGGGGGCTGCTCAGCAAGGGTGAGCAGTGCGCCTACGTGGTCGAGAACTGCCTTGATCCGCCGCAAGCGAAGTAGCGCTAGTGTCATGTCTCAAAAGTAACGTGAACTAAATGGACCCATGGCTGTCGCATGACTTTCCAAGTGCGGGAAACTACAGCGATGGCCAGAACGGGACGCCCAGCAACGAAGCTTGCAATGACCGATGCGGAACGTGCCGAACTGATGGCACGACTGGCCATCCGCAAAGCACCGGCCGATGAGAAGCTTCGTCTACGCATCGTGCTGGGTTGCGCCGATGGGGAGTCGGGCACCGTGATCGCACGACGATTGCACACCACGGCTCAAACCGTCTCCAAGTGGCGCCAGCGCTA
>JARLJS010000128.1 GCA_031291075.1 Nevskia sp.
AAACTATTCGAGCTGCCCCGCGCCTCCTCTTCGTCGAACGGTTGCTGCACGTCGACCATTCGGTTGTCGTCGCCCGTTGTCGCATTTGGCTGACACGAGTCACTCTCTGCCGCGCATTCGGCTGCGGCAGGAGCGATTCACTGGCGACGTGGAGCCGGCGGCGGGTTACCGTAGAAGAACGAAGGATGAGGAGGCGGGCACGAAGAGGAAGCCTGCATGTGAGAGGGGCCCGGGTGCGCTGCTGCGGCGGCGTGCTGATGCGCGTGCCACTGGTAGTATTCCGGCGGGGGGGAGGCGGGTAGTGGCTGAATGGGCACGGCGGCGGCCAGTAGGACGACGGACCATACGAGTACGGCCCATACGCGTACTGAGGCGGCATCGGCAGTGTGCCCATCGGTCCGCCGCTCGGCGGCAACGCTCCGTACGGTGACTGGACATGCTGATACGGCGAATGCGGCTGCGGATTCGATTGCGTCGGCGGTGATGGTCGTGCTGGAGGCGACTGCTGTGGAGCGATCTGCATAGGTGCGCTTTCGACGCGTTGCTCCAGCTGCGGCTGCATCTGCCCCGCAGGGTGATCGAACAGCCGCCTGACGACCGTTGGGCGCTCTGGCTGCCCTAGGCCTTGGTTGTCGCCGCGCGCATCGGCCAGCAGGTTGAGTCCGCCCATCTCCTGCGCCATGTGGTGATCGACCTCCTGGACGGCCGCCGGCGCCGCGGCTGCTGCAGCCGTCTCCGACTGACGAATGCGAACCGCCGCGCTGGCCATCTGTCGCTCCACGTGCTGCGACCCTACGGCCGCTTGCCCGCCAGCGACGAACGGCCGGATGTCGAGGTCACGCAGTACCGGGTCTGACGCCAGGCGGCTGCACGTGCTTCTCATGAGCTCGAATCGCTGGTACACCTCTCCAGCGGCCTCCGCCGAGCTGAAGGCGAGCATCCAGCGAATCGGAGTGTACCCTGTCGCACGAGCCGGCGGCTTGGCGATCTTGGCGAGAGTCGGCAGCAGCGAGTCGTACTTCGAATCCGACTCGCGATCCTGGAGAATGGCGCGACCGCCGGGCGGCCGTCTGTGCATCAGGTTGATGAACTCCTGCCTCACCAGATGCAAGGACGATCCCGCTCGCAGGTGGAGTCCACCGATCAGGATGTGATCCGGCGGAGCGAAGTGCGCGCCGACTGGGACAGGCGGTCTCGTCGCCGCAGCGGCAGACGGCACCTGGTGGGCACGCTCCGGGTGCACGAAGTTGGCGGGTGAGGACGACGAGCTCGCGGCGGCAGCGCCCCCTGCTGCTGCACGCGGCTGCCCGTCTTGGTCTCGGGCCTTCTTGGATGGTGACGCAGCTGCGCTCGCCGCACCGGCACCGCGCTTTCTACTCGGCGAGGGGTGAGGAGAGGCCGAGGCGGCGGCTGACGCTGCGCTCTTCTGCTGGAGCTCGGCGCACTTCTTCATCATGGTCGCATTCTCCTTGTGGAGTTTCGCGACTTCTCTTCTTAGAGCAGCGATCTCGGGACCGGTGTGGGCTCGGGGTTGCTGCCAGACGCTGCTGCGGCGGAAGAGGCGGCGGCAGCGGCACCAGAAGACGAGACAGCAGCCGCGCCTGACGCGCCATCCTTCGCAGCGTTCTTCTT
>JARLJS010000129.1 GCA_031291075.1 Nevskia sp.
AAGGCACCGATCGACGAGCAACAGCACGACCAGCAGCCTGCGCAGCTGCAGCTGGAGTTCCAGTACGACGAGGAAGTGGGCACGGGCACGGAGACAAAGGCGAACGAGCTGCAGGCTGCTGCTGCCGCTGCCGCTGCCGCTGCCGCTGCCGCTGCCGCTGCCGCTGCCGCTGCCGCTGCCGCTGCCGCTGCCGCTGCCGCTGCCGTTGAGAATGTGACGCTCGAGTCGGCCGACCAGGACGACCAGGATGGCCAGGATGACTTCGTCGACTCGACCACGCCTGACCTGCTGCTGCTGCAGGTTCGCGTCAACCCGGCGGTGGTGCTCCGGCGGCTGAAGTCACCATCGGGAAGCGCGTCAGCGACGGCCGCCGCGTGATCGAGCACGTGCGCGTCGACGCACCGCCCGGGTGCCCGGCCGAGGTCCTGCGCCTGACGGTCGAGCTGGTGCGCCTGCAGTTTCCGGGCAGCCAGTGCATCGAGATGGGCCGCACCATCGTGCCCGCCTTCTACTCGGCGCACGAACACCGACACCGCCAGGTCCACGTCTGCATGATGCAGCGCGACTACTGATCAGGATGAAGCCCCCCCAGAGTCAAACCAGCCGCGCCAACCAGCCGCGCCGACTGGCCGCGCCCACTTCGCGACGCCAACACATATACACACTGATCCAGCGTTCAGCACTGCCAGCGCGCTGCTTTCGACGGCAATGCTCGAACGCGATGCGATGCGATGTGTATGCCTAGAGGTTACAGGTTACAGCGGGGGGAACACGCCAGGCCTTCAAGCCACGCTCTTCGCGGCGCAGAGTCCGACTGAGTCAGACTCTAGTCCGTCGGGCGATACTGGCGCATGTGCTGTGTGACCTCCTTCATGCGTGTGCGGCAGTACCCGCGCCCCGTCGCCAGGCGCATAAGCTCCAGCTGAACCTTGTCGGGCGTGTAGTTCTGCAGGATGCCGCGCTTGCTGTGTCGCCCTTTGGCGTAGCGATTCGCGCTGACTGCCCACGGTCCGTGGTCGGACCGGATGATTCGATCGTGGTAGAGTTTCTCGAGCAAGCGGCACGTCTCGTCGACGCCTCGCACGCTGAGGTAGAGCCACAGGCCCGTGCCCCACACGAACACGCGCAGCCAGTCTTGCCACACGCACAGGCCGGGGCAGAGTCGGACGGCCTGGGTCATCAGCCGCTCGCGTCGGGCGTACCCGCGCTTGGTGTGGTGGAAGTCCTGCATGGCCGCCTCCTGGTCCATGTCGGTCACCTGTTGCAGGTGCTTGCTGGCCTGGTGCAGGTACGCCATCTCGTCCACGCGCAGAAAGGGTGCGACGCAGTGCAGCACGATGCTGCCCGGCAGCATTTCAGCCAGGTGGCAGCGAGCATGCTGACTGGTCGAGCGGAGGCGCTTGCCGTGATTGGACGCCGCTGGCAGCGATGGTCGTTTGCGCGAAGACATCGTGTGAGGCGCGTGGGTGTGTCCGTGAGTGTCTGTGTGTGTCACACCGAAAAAGCGTGGCCGACGGCGGCACTAGGCAGTGTCTTCGCCGAAGCAGCTGGCAAGTGATGCTTGAAAGCGATGCGATGTGTGTGTGTGTGTATTTGGAACGAAGGGAACGCGCCTTTGATGAAGCAGCTTCAGTGGCACGACTTGGATCGCGGGTCCGGGGTGACCATGTACCTTGCCGTGCGAACCCAATCGCGCGCGAGCTCGCGGCTGGCGCGGGTCGGCCGAGCAGCCAACTCGAAGAGCTCATCGGCGTCGTCACACGGCCCCCAGAGCGCGAGGCCCAGGAAGCTGACGCGCACACAGAGCACCAGCTCCAAGGTCCGACCCACGCACACGGTCAGCAGCAAGATAGGACACACCGCCAGCAGGGTGATGCAGGCAAAGGTAGCGAAGCGGACCAGCTGGACAGGCAGGATTACGACGACGACGAACGCGAGGCAGACCAACAGCCGGACAGGCGGCCACTTGAGCAGTCGAGCACCGAGTCCTCCCACCGACGAGTGGTCGTGGTCGTGGTCGTGGTCGTGGTGACGACGGCAGTGCGCGCG
>JARLJS010000130.1 GCA_031291075.1 Nevskia sp.
ATGCCAGGCGGATCGTCGTCGGTTTCGGGCGGCGAGATCACGATGCGATCGATCAGGGCTCGGGCGGCCTCGAAGGCGTCGCGGTCCTGGCCGCGGCTCAACGCCTCCCGCAGAGCGGCCACCTTGGCGCGGTAGACATCGGCGATGGCCGGGTGGAGGGCGGGCAACCGGGGCGCCGCCACGGCCGCCTGGGCGGCGGTCCTGCCGGGCTTCGAGGTCCGCCAACTTGGCGCGCAGGTTGGGGCTGTGCGCGCCGTCGCTGATGGCTTCCACCAGGTTATTGATCTTGCGTCCGAGCCCGGTCAGTTCCCGGGCCCGGGCATCCGCCGTGGCGGTCAACTCGGCCCCGAGGTGGGCCCATTCGGCGTTGAACGTCTGGATGAACGCTTCCACGGCCTCCGGCTGCATCAGCTGGCGGCCGAGCGCGTCGAGCCCCCGGGCCTCCAGGTTGAGCGGCGCACCGTCCTGGTGTTGGGGCAGCCGGCATTCTGCGCGACCGGACAACCGAGGTAGTCCTTGCCGGTGGCCGCGAAGGGATGGCCGCAGCAGCCACAAAACACCTTTCCCGAGAGCAGATGGTGCGGCCGGCGCCGCTCCCAGAAGCCGGCCGGCTCGCGAGGGGGCGGCGGGCCGACTCGCCTGCTGATACTCTCGGCCGCATCGACGGGATCGGCCACCGCATCACCGGCGAGCGTCGCCGCCAGAGCAACAAGCGCGGCACCGGCTGGGAATACCCGTCTGGCCTCCACCGAGCTGCTGCCCGACGAGCGCAAAACCAGCGCCACACCCTTCCAAACCTTAGCCGATCACGCCGCCGCCATGCCTATCTGGTTGTGCGACTATAACTGCCGCGGGCCTCACAGGGCCCTCGCAGGCAAGCCTCCCATCTCAAGGCTCGCCAGGCACAACCTTCGTGGCAGTGACAGCTAGGTGCCGTTATCGCTGGCGATCGTCGCCGGTCTGCCGTGCCGGGCAATCAGGGCGTCCAACTTGCGCGCCAAGCGCTGCCCGCCGATCGAGGTGTCCAGGACCGGGGCCGGGGTCTCGCGGGTGAAGTCGTTGACGATAGAGAGGAGCCGGAAGCGGCGCCCCCACGACAGGGCATCGGCCACGAAGTCCAGGCTCCAGCGTTGGCTGGACCCGGCTGGCAGGACCATGGGCGCGCGCGTGCCGGTGGCGCGCTTGCGACCTCGCCGCAGGCG
>JARLJS010000131.1 GCA_031291075.1 Nevskia sp.
CCCTCTCCCGCTTGCGGGAGAGGGGTAGGGGAGAGGGGCTTTTGGCCCGACGGAAAGCCCCTCTCCCGGCCCTACGGGCCACCCTCTCCCGCACACGGGAGAGGGGAAAGAATGTATGCACGTAAAGAGAAAATGCTCTAGCGCCGCGACAGCCTGACCAGCGCCGGCAGTCCCAGCAGCAGCAGGCCGAGCACGCCGAACGCGCCGGCACCGCTGCTGACGCCGGGGCCGTAGCTGGCGCCGCCCCCGCCCCCGCCGCCGCTGGCGGAGAATCCGCTGCTGCTGCCGCTGCCCCCGCCGCTACTGCTGCCTCCTCCTCCGCTGCTACTGCTGCCCACCGGCTGCGTGTTGGTGAGCAGCGCCAGTGCGTAGTTAGCCTGGATGAAGCCGTGGCCGTTGTCGAAGTTGACCCCTGAGCCCATCACGGAGGCGGTCTGCTGCAGCACCGAAACGATTTCCGTCGGGTTGGCCGCGGGGTGCGCCTGCAGCAGCAGGGCCGCCACCGCACCGGCATGGGGTGCCGCCGCCGAGGTGCCGAAGAAGTTCGGGTAGGAGGGGTTGTTCTGGCACTGCGCGATGTCGGTGTTCAACAGGCCGCCGTCGATCCCGGCCGAGGCGAGGGTGAAGCCGAGAAAAGTGTCGTTGCCGCCATCCGGCGCGACGAAATCGGGCTTCTGCCGCACTTCGCGCGCGGCCAGGCGGTGGCCGCCGGTGTCGAACAGGATCGGGTCGCCGCCGCCGGAGGAGAACGTTTCCAGTATCGCGGCGGAACCGCTGCAGCGCGGCGTATCGAAGAAGAACGCCGCCCCCACCGCCGCCGCGCCGGCGGCGCCCGGATGCCCCTGGATAGTGGGGCTGCTGGTGGCGAAGCTCTGGATCGAGGCGCCGGCGCCGTCGTCCTGCACGATCAGCTTGACCAGGCCCGGCGGTGCGCCCGTGGCCAGCCCGATGACGATGCCGATGGTCTGCGCCGCGGTGCTGCCCTTGGCGGTGATGGGATTGCCGATCGACAGCAGCAGCACCGGGTCGCGGCCGATGCGGTTGCGGCCGCTGCACTGCTGCACATTGCCCCGGGTGTCGGCATAGCACAGGTCGAGCGCGCTGCTGGCGCCCTTGCTGCCGGGCGCGCCGGTGACGTAGGGCTGGTCCCACTCCACCACGAAGCCGATCGACTCCCCCGGGGCCAGCGCCGGCAGCTTCACCGGCAGCACGGTGGCGGTGGTGGCGCCGCTGCTGTCGAAATTCAGCAGCCGTTCGCCGGCGTTCGGGCCGCTGGCCGCGGTGACCGGGAACTTCGGTGCCGGATTCTCGTAGGAATTGCGCGCGTCGTTGCCGGCGGAGGAGAAATAGGCCACGCCCCTGGCCTGCACCCGGTCCACCGCCTGCGCCAGGATGCCGTCCTGGAACACCGGCTCGTCGGCATAGCCGACGTCGTCGACGATCACCCTGGCGCCGGCGTTCGCCAGCGCGATGATGCCGTTGGCGAAATCGGCCTCGCTGGCAAACGCGGTATGGAAGGCCAGGGCCGCGCCCGGGGCCACGTCGTGCACGATCTGCAGCATGGCGCGCCCTTCGTCGGTGAACGGCGGGGGATCAGGCGGGGCGTAATTGAGACAGTCGCCCTCCTTCAGCACCCGCACGCCGGACGGCAGGTCGCCGCTGGCGACGTCGTCGGGATAGTCCGCGCTGAAGCCGTTGGGCGCATAGCTGGACGACGCCAGGCCGCGCTGGCGGTATTGCTGAAAGCAGTTGAAGCTGTCCGACAGCACGCCCACGGTGATACCGGCTCCGCTCAGGTTGGGCACGGCGGGATCGGTGCGCGCCAGGTCGCTGCCCTGGGCGAAATCGCCCTGGCTGGTGACCGCCCCCGCGCGCGTGCGCAGGTGCGCGGCGCGGATGCCGTTCACCGCACCCAGCGCGCCGGCGTTGGCGATCTGGTCCACCGGCAGCCAGCCACCCACATCGTTGGCGAACACCGAGGCGTTCTTGAGCCCGAGACCTTCCAGCTCGGCCCGCAGCGCCTGCGGGTCGCCGGCGGCGGTCACGTCGACCAGCACTTCCGGCACCGCCAGCGGCGGGTTGCTGCGCAGGCGTACGGCCGGGTTGAAGCCCAGCAGGTCCGCGGCCGGCTGTTTCTGTGCCTGCTGCCAGATCTCGATCAGGCTGCTGTCGAGCCGCTCGTAGATGTCCTGCCCGCGTTCCGCCGGCGTCAGGTCGGGAGCGCCGAACACCCGCAGCGGCGCGGCCGCGGTGCCGGCCTCGGCCGCCGGGCGCAGCGCCGCGTGGAGGGGAAAGGCAAGGCAAAGGCAAAGAACGGCTGCGTGCAGCCGGGCAAGCGTGCGCGTGGACAACGTCGGTCTCCCCGATGGCTGGTGGGCCGCGCATCTCCCTGACGTCGCAGCCGGCTGTGCGGAGCCGCCTGCACCCGCGGCCCCCGCCGCCGCACCGCGCGGTCCCCTCGGCATTTGACAGTGGCTGTGCCGCGCTTGGCAAGGCCCATGACCGCCATTCGGGTGACGCCCGTCACAGATGACGTCACTACATTATGAAATAGAAATTAGTCATTTCGGACGAAGCATGCAAAACCCACCCGCTTAGGATCGTTCCAACAGGCCGTGCGCGTGGCTCGCCGCGGCCGGACGATCAAAACGAACCGCGCGGCACAGGTTCGGACGAGGAGGAGACAGCCGACATGAAGTTGCCATTATTCCTGGCATTTCTCGCCACGGCGGCTACCGCCCTGGCGGTGCCCGATACGCAGGCCAAGGTTTCCGCCGCCGAGGCGGCCGAGCTCGGTGGGCCGCGGCTCACCTGCAGTGGCGCGGACAAGGCCGGCTCCGCCGACGGGGTGGCGGAGTACACCGGCAAGTACCAGGGCTCGTGGCCGGGCATGAAGGGCACGTACGGCTTCGAGCCCGGCCCTTACGCCGCGGAGAAACCGCTGTTCTCGATCACCGCGCAGAACAAGGCGCAATACGCCGACAAGCTCACCGACGGCGAAAAGGCGCTGTTCGCCAGGTATCCGCAGACCTACCGCATGGACGTGTACCCGAGCCACCGCGACTTCGCGGCGCCGCAGGCGGTTTGCGACAACACCAGGAAGAACGCGGAGACCTCCGAGATCGTGCACGACGGCAAGGGCGTCACCGGCACGGGCTTCGGTTTCCTGTTCCCGATCCCGAAGAGCGGGCTGGAGGCGATCTGGACCATCGCCAACGCCGGCAAGGTGTGGACCGAAAGCTGTATCTGCGACATCGCCGACGTCTACGCCGGCGGCAACGTCGCCTGGGGGCGCGAGAAGTTCATGGTGCTGACCCTGGCCAGCAGTCCCAAGAACGGCTTTTCCTACCAGGATCGCCTCAACTCGTATTTCTACGACGGCTTCCTGCTGCCGGAGCGGGAGAAGGGCTTCGTCGCCGTCGGCTACCAGCCCAACGACTACACCAGCGAGGGCACCATGTCCTGGCAGTACCTGCCGGGCACGCGGCGCGTGCGGCAGGCGCCGGAGATCGGCTTCGACTACCCGGTGCCGCCGGCCGGCTTCCGCACCGTGGACGACGACTACGGCTTCAACGGCTCACCCGAGCGCTACACCTGGAAGATCGTCGGCAAGAAGGAATACTACGTGCCGTACGACAACTTCCGCGTCAACGACCCGGCGGTGAAGTACAAGGACCTGGTCAAGGACGGCACCGTCAACCCCGACTACGTGCGCTACGAGCTGCACCGCGTGTGGGTGGTCGAGGGCACCCTGCGGCCGGGCGTGCGTCACATCTACGCCAAGCGCGTGGTCTACGCCGACGAGGATTCCTGGCTGTCGGTGCTGGCGGACAACTACGACAACCACGGCCAGCTCTGGCGCGTGTCGCTGATCACCTACCACTACTCGCAGGAATCCGGCACCTGGCACCGCGGCGCCTCGGTCTACCACGACCTCAGCGCCGGCACCTACGAGGCCGGCTATCTCACCAACGAGAGTGCGCAGTGGTGGCGCATCAACCAGCCGCTGAGCCCCAACCAGTTCTCGCCCACGGCGGCCGCGCAGGGCGGCCACTAAAAGATTGTGAGACGTGAGAGGTGAGACGTGAGACGCAAGCAAAAGCGCAACGGCTATTGCGCAGTTTCAAGCTCTCCCTCATGATTTTCGTCTCACGTCTCACGTCTCACGTCTCACGCCGCAGCGTAGCGAGGCCGTATGAGCACCGTCGTCAATATCCACACCCCCCAGCCGGCGGCCCGCGCCGCCTTCGAGCATGCCGCGCGGCTCGCGCCGCAACTGGCGCAGACCGGCGCGGCGCAGCGCATCGAGCTGATGCAGCGCCTGGTGCGGGCCATGATGGCGCACCGCCAGGACATCTACCAGGCGGTGCGGCAGGAGCGCGGACTGGCGCCGGTCGACGTCGACGGCGAGCTGCTGATGGTGAAGTTCGAGGCCGACTTCATCGCCGCGCACCTGCACCAATGGATGCAGGACCGTCCGGCGCAGCCCTCGCTGATGACGCTGGGCAAGAAGTGTTACGTGCATTACGAGCCCAAGGGCGTGGTGCTGCACCTCGCCACCTGGAACGCTCCTTACGTGATCGGCTTCCTGCCGGTGCTGGGCGCGCTGGCGGCCGGCAACGCGGTGGTGCTCAAGCCGTCGGAGCTGGCGCCGCAGTCCTCGGCGGTGATCGCGAAGATCGTCGCCGAGGCGTTTCCGCAGGGCGAGCTGGCGGTGGTGGAGGGCGGCGCGGAAACCGCGCAGCAGCTGCTGGCCTGCCCGTTCAACCACGTGTTCTACGTCGGCAATTCGCAGATCGGCCGGCTGGTGATGAAGGCGGCGGCGGACCACTGCGCCTCGGTCACCCTGGAGATGGGCGGCAAGAACCCGAGCATCGTCGGCCCCAGCGCCGACCTTGCCGACACCGCCATGAAGACCGCCTGGGGCCGCATGTGCAACGGTGGCCAGGCCTGCATCTCGCCCGACTATGTGCTGGTGCACGAATCGGTGGCGGCGCCGTTCACCGAGGCGCTGGTACGTGAGTTCGCCGCCCAGTACAACGCCGACGGCAAGGGCTACGCGCAGAACCCGGACTACCCGGTCATCATCAACGAGCGCCATTTCAACCGCGTCCGCGGCCTGATCGAGGACGCGCGGACCAAGGGGGCCAAGGTGGTCTGCGGCGGCCAGTACCTGCCGGAGCGGCGGCTGATCGAGCCGACCGTGCTGGCCGAGGTGCGCGACGACATGCGTGTGATGCAGGAGGAGATCTTCGGGCCGGTGATCTGCGTCGTGCCCTACCGCGAACGCGAGGAGGCGGCGAGCGCCATCGCCGGCCGCGACAAGCCGCTGGCGCTGTACGTGTTCAGCAAGGACCGCGCGGAGATCGACTGGTTCCTCGCCCACACCACCGCCGGCAGCAGCGTGGTCAACCACAATGTGGTCCAGTCCGGCACCAATCCGCACCTGCCGTTCGGCGGCGTCAACACCAGCGGCATCGGCCGCATGGTGGGTTGGCACACCTTCAACGAGTGCTCCAACGCCCGCTCGGTGGTGGAGGACGGGCCGGCGCTGGGCGACCCGCGCATGTACGTGCCGCCACTCACCGACAAGTACAAGAAGCAGCTCGCCGGCCTGCTGACCCAGAAGCCGGTGCCGCAGGCGGTGGTGGGGCTGATCCACGGCGTGCTGCGCCTGAAGGCGCGCTTCTCGAAGTAATCAGCCGGCGCGGCCGCGGTTGTTGAAACGCGGCCGGCTGCAGCACAATGCGGCTCGTGGCGCGTCTTGGGGGCGTGCCGCATGCAAACCCTCCGTCCGCTCCGAGCCGCCATGACCCGTCGTACCCGCCTGCGCATCGCCCTCGTCATCGCCGCCGTGGCTGTCGTCCTCGGCACCCTGCTGCTGCCGTCTTTGTTCGACTGGCGCGCCGGCAAGGCCTTCGCGCGCATCCAGAAGGGCGACGCCGCGAGCAAGGTGGCGCTGTTCCTGGGCGTGCCCTCGTCCAGCGGCGGCTGCGGTCCCGAACTGCGCTGGGACGAGGACCGCCTCGGCGCCAACGATGGCCGCTGCGTGCGGGAGGATCGCTTCAAGGTGCGGCGTGGCACCCAGGTGGTGGGGTATTCCGCCGACGGCCACGTCGTTTCCAAGTATCTCGATTCTGCACAATGAAATAGGCGGCGGACATGCGCACACTGCGGCGCCGGCTTCACGCGGGAATCTGTGGCGCCCTGCCGCTGCTGGCCACTGTGCCGGCGCTGGCGGACGCGCCGGCCACGCTGGACCCGGTGGTGGTCAGCGCCACCCGCACCGAAAAGCCGGCGTTCGAGGTGCCGGCCCAGGTCGACGCGGCGGCACCGCAGGACGAGCACGCCAGGCTGGGGGTGAACCTGTCCGAATACCTTGGCGCCATCGCCGGCCTGCTGATACGCGACCGCCAGGACTACGCCCAGGACCAGCAGTTGTCGGTGCGAGGCTTCGGCGCCCGCGCGCAGTTCGGCATCGTCGGCGTGCGCTTGTACCTGGACGGCATCCCGGCCACCCAGCCGGACGGGCAGAGCCAGGCCTCGCATTTCAACCTCGACTCCGCCGAGCGCATCGAGGTGTTGCGCGGCCCGTTTTCGACCTTGTACGGCAACGCCTCCGGCGGCGTGGTGCAGGTGTTCACCGGCGACGGCGAAGGGCCGGCGGCGGTGCAGGTCGGCGCGCTCGGCGGTTCCTACGGCACCTGGCGCACCAGCCTCAACGCCGCCGGCGCGCAGGGTCCGGTCGGCTACAACTTCGATTACACCCATTTCGCCACCGACGGCTACCGCGCGCACAGCAGCGCCCTGCGCGATTCCGCCAACGCCAAGCTCAACTTCGGCCTGGGCGGCGGCAACCGGCTGAGCCTGGTCGCCAACGCCTTCTCCAGTCCCGAGTCGCTGGACCCTATGGGCCTGACCGTGGCCCAGTTCCGGGCCGATCCGCGCCAGGCCGCACCGGCGGCGCTGCAGTTCGACACGCGCAAGAGCCAGGAGCAGGTGCAGGCCGGGCTGATCGACGAGCAGCGGCTGAACGACGAGCAGAGCCTGCGCCTGGCCGTGTACTACGGCCATCGCATCATCAAGCAGTACCAGTCGATCCCGCTGGCCACCCAGGCGCCGGCCACCAGCCCCGGCGGCGTGATCGACCTGCACAACGGCTACGGCGGCACCGACCTGCGCTGGACCGCGCACTGGCGGCCGCTGGACCGGCCGCTGACCCTGGTCGCCGGCGTCACCTACGACGACCTCGACAGTCACCGCCGCGGTTACCTGAACTTCGTCGGCTCGGTGCTTGGCGTGCAGGGCGCCCTGCGCCGCGACGAGAACGACATCGTCTACAACCTCGACCAGTACCTGCAGGCGGACTGGAGCCTGTCGCGGCGCTGGTCGGTACAGGCCGGCGTGCGCCACAGCGCGGTGGATTTCAGGTCGGCGGACCACTACCGCAGCCCCGGCGCGCCCGACACCACCACCGACTACTACGCCACCACCCCGGTGGCCGGCGTGCTGTACCGCGCCAGCGAAAAGCTGCACCTGTACGCTTCCTACGGCGAGGGCTTCGACACGCCGACCTTCGACAACATCGCCTACCGCCCGGACGGCTCCCCCGGCCTCAACCTCGCGCTGCAGCCGGCGCGCACCGGCACCGGCGAGCTCGGCGCCAAGTGGAAGCTGGCGCAGGCCAGCATGGTCCGCGTGGCGCTGTTCGAATCGCAGACGCGCGACGAGATCGTGGTCGCCAATGCCGCCGGCGGGCGCTCGACTTATGTCAACGCCGGGCACACCCGCCGCCGCGGCCTGGAGTCCGAGCTTGATGCCGCGCTGGGCGGCGACTGGCACGCGCAGCTCGCCTACAGCTATCTAGACGCCACCTACCGCGCCGACTGCGGACCGACCACCTGCGTCGGTTCCAAGTACCCGATCGTGGCCGGCCGTCGCCTCCCGGCCGTGCCGGAATCGACGCTGTACGGCGCGCTGCGCTGGGGCGGGGAACTCGGCTTCAACGCCGCGCTGGAGGGCAGCTACCTGAGCCCGGTGCCGGTCAACGACGGCAACAGCTCCAACGCTCCGGCCTACGGCCTGCTCGCCTGCAGCGGGGGCTATACCTGGGAGTCACGGCGCTGGCGCCTGCAGGCTTTTGCACGCGTCGACAACCTGCTCGACACCCGCTACGTCGGTGCGGTGGTGATCAACGATACCAACGGACAGTTCTACGAGTCCGGAGCGGGCCGCAGCGCCTACGCCGGGATCCGCATGCGCTGGCGCGATTGAGGTTCGCAAGGGAGGGTCTGATCAATCGTCACCCCGGCGGAAGCCGGGGTCCAGGGCCCGCAGCGCCGCGCTGAATTCCCTGGATTCCGGCTTTCGCCGGAATGACGATTGCGATTGATCAGAACTTCCTGTGAAGGGCCCCGGCTTTCTCCCCACTTTCTGACTCAGATCGTTCCCCCTCTCCCGCGTGCGGGAGAAGGAACTGCACCGACCCCAAAATCGAGGAAGTCCTAGCTGGCAGGCGCCGGGCACCAGGGATTAGCAGGCACCCCCGCGCAAGGATCCGGCAGGCCGGGCTCGTTGGCGGGGATCGGCATGAGCTGGATCTGTGTGGCGCGCGGGTAGTTGGCGGCGATGCTGCTGGGGCATTTGAACAGCGCCTGCGTGTTGCACAGCACCTGCAGCGCCAGCGGGCTGACGATCGGATCGCCGGAGTTGGGAATGCCGCAGCGGTGATGGGTGAGCTGCAGCAGCGGCGGCGCGCTGGTCACGAAGCCCGTCAGGTCGACGTTGTCGTGCCAGCAGTTGCCTTCCCTGGCCGGGTTGCTGACCTCGGCGATGTCGCCGTTGGTGACGTTGCCGAAGCTGCCGTTGCCGATGAAGATGTTGCCGGAGATCTCGTTGCCGAACGCGTTCAGCACGCACTCGAAACCCGGGATGTTGAAGCCGGAGCTGCAGTCAGGCTGCTTGAGCGTGCCCGGCGGCGGCGGCGGTGTGCCGCCGGCCGCTTCGGGCACGTCGAGGAACAGCGTGACCAGGATGCCCCAGGCGCCGTTGTTGGTGATGATGTTGCCGGTGACGATGTCGTTGCGGCCGCCGGCGATGACCAGGCCGGCGCCGACCGGCCCTTCCGCGGTCAGGCCCACCTTGGGCACGTTCGGGTTGTTGTTGTCGTGGATATAGTTGTTGCGGGCCACCCAGCAGTTATGCGTGCCGGTGGGGCCCGTGCCGCCGTTGGGGCAGGCGCCGTTCTGCGGAGGCGGCGGGTCGCCCTCGCTCTGCGTGTTGGTGACGATGCCGCTGTTGTTGTGGTCCCACTCCGAGTTCTGGATGACGAGATTGCCGCCGGAGTTGGTGCCGGAATAGCCCAGCGCGTTGTTCTGGGCGTGGGCGTCGTCGATCAGCGCGTTGCAATCGGGGCAGGCGCCGATGTAGTAGCCGGAGTCCGCCATGTTGCTGGCGTAGGTGTGCTTGAACCAGCCGGGGCCGTCCGAGGTCGAGGTGAACAGGCCGTAGTTGCCGAAGTGGCTGGTGTCGAAATAGCTGCTGGAGGCGGTGATGTAGCTGGCGTACCAGCTATGCAGCACGATCGGCGTGGAGTCCTCCTTGCCGTCGAACCACACCTGGTTGCCGTTCTCGTCGAGGCTGCCGCCGAGGAAATTGCAGACGGTGAAGTTCTCCACCCACACGCCGCTGGCGCGATAGACCCAGATGCCGTTGCGTCCCTGCGGATTGCCCTTGCCGTCCAGCGGGCCGAAGTCCTGGGCGGCGGGGTCGGCGGAGCAGGCGCCGCTGCCGCCCGGCTTGGTGCCGTCGATGATGGTGGCGTTGCGGTCCATGCCGCGCAGGGTGATGTTCGGCGTGGTGATGTAGACGCCGGCGAGGTCGCCGTTGGCGCTGGGGTGCCAGTCGCCCGGCGCCACCAGGATGTAGTCGCCTGGCTGCGCCGCGTCCACCGCCGACTGGATGTCGGTGTACTGGCCGGGGATGCCGTTGTAGGTGCCCACCAGCCTCGCCTGCGGCGTGCCTTGCGCCGCCGCCGTGATCGGGCAGGCGAGGCCGAGGACCAATTCAAGCGCCAGGAGGGGCACTGCTCCGCGAGCGGGCCGCGCGACGACATGTTCCATGGTCTCCTCCATTTCCGGCCGCGGCCGGGGAACTTGTCCTTCTGTTTATGCGCATGATGTAGCACCGCCGCGGCGGGGACGCAAGGACCGGTGGGCGGTCACCACAAGTTCGCCCCGAAGGAATCGGACCCCGCCGGGTCACTTGGCCCCGATCAGCTCCGCCGCCCTGGCCACGTCCTTGGGCCGCACCCAGAAGATGGCGCCGTAGCGGTCGGAGCCGGCGCTGATGGCGTCCACCGCGGTGATGTTGATGCCGGCCTTGCCGAGCGTCTCCGCCAGCTTGACCAGGGCGCCGGCGCGGTCCTTGCCGTGGGCCAGGAAACCGGTCTTCTTGGACGACAGCTTCCAGCCGTAGCGCTTCGCCATCTCGATGAGCTTCTCCGGCTCCTCCGGGATCAGCTCGACCTGGGAACCGCCGCCGGTGGGGTAGGCGGTCAGCGCGAGCAGGTTGATCTTGTGTTTCTTGAGCGTCTTGAGGAGGTGGGCACCCTCGCCCGGCTGGTCGTTGGTGTGCAGGACGTAGTAGTCTACTTTCCGTATGCCCTTGGCCATGGGGTCGCTCCTTGTTTTGTAGGATTCGCGCTCGGCGGGGTTTTTTCAGCATACTCCAGCTGTCCGCTGCCGGGCAGGGTGCCGGTACCGAGCCGTAATGTCGAAGTCCAGGGGAAAATATCAGGCGGTCACGCCGGAATTCGGGCGCTGCCTGCCCGAGGCCGGCAGGATCCTCGTCGTCGACATCGCCGGCCTCGGCGATCTTGTGCACGCGCTGCCGGCCCTGTGGTCGATCCGCTGCGCCTTTCCCCGCGCCCAGCTGCATTGCATCGCCAATGCCAACTGGGCGGCGCTGCTGCGCCTGACCCCCTGGATCGACCGCGTCTGGTCTTATGCCGAGCGGGAAAAGTCGATCCAGGCCAGCGACTTCGCCCAGGCTTGGCGCATCCGCGCCGAGCGGTTCGACGTGTCCATCAACCTGATGGGCAGCAACCGCTCCTGCATCATCGGCCGGCTCAGCGGCGCCCGCTACCGGCTTGGGCGCAAGCCGTTCGAGGAGCACCGGCCCGGTTGGCGTCTGCTCAACACCCACGTGATGGAATCCCCCTATCGCAGCGAGCCGCGCTATCTGCAGAAATGGAAGTGCCTGCAGCAGGCGGGCATCGCCGGCGCCGATCCGGAGTTCGTGATCGAGCCGGCCCTGGTGGCGCCGCCGGCCGACTTGGTCGGCGGGGTTTCCTATCTGCACGTCAGCCCGTACGCCAGCGCGCCGCAAAAGGAGCTGCCGCCGGCGCAGATGGCCGAACTGCTGGAGGCGCTGGCGCGCGAGTTCCCGCAGCAGCGGCTGGTGGTGTCGTGCGCGCCGCTGGCGCGCGAGATCGCGGCCCTGCAGGATCTGCTGGCGCGCCTGCCGTTCAGGCCCTGGCGGGTGTATCCGGGCATCCTCGACGCGGCCGAGTTGTTCCGCGTGATCCAGGGTGCGGCGGCGCATCTCGGCGGCGACACCGGTTCGCTGCACCTGGCCTGGCTGGCCGGCACGCCGGCGGTGTGCTGGTCCGCGGGAGGACTATGCGAATGGGTGCCGGAGCAGGCCACGGTGAGTTGCCTGACCACCGCGCTGCCGCGCGTGGACTATCTGCGCGGCATCGAGACCGGGGCGGTGGTGGCCGCCGCGCGGTCGCTGCTGGAATCGCAGCAGCCGTCCGCCGCGCTCCCTATACGCCTGACAGCATGATCAGCATCGCCATCTTGATGCGCTGCAGGTGGTTGTCGAGGTTCTTCACCCGCGATTCGAAGATGCTTTCGATGCGCAGCCCGGTGAGACAGCAGTGGGTGAAGGTCAAGGCCTCGCGGATCCTGGCGTCGGTGAGCCTGGTGTCGAAAAAAATCTCGCGCACGATCTTCAGGTGCGCCTTGCCCTGGCGCGCCTCCCAGGCCCGCGCCGGATGGTCGCTGTCCTCGCGCGTGGCGAGCAGGATCTCCAGCGCCACCAGGTAGAGATTGCTCTGGTAGTGCAGCCACATGCGGTCGACGAACAGTGCGCAGCGGTCGGCCATCGAGCCGACGCGCAGCTCCGCCACCGACATGGTGGCGATGAATCTCTCATAGGACATCGCCAGGATCGCGTCGAGGATGTCCTCCTTGGAGCCGAAGTGATGCTGTGCCGCGCCCCAGGTCATGCCGGCGCGCTCGGCGATACGGCTGGAGCTGGCGGCCGCGAAACCGCCCTCCTTGATCAGGGAGACGGTCGCCTCGATCAGCTTCTCCCGGGTGCGCTTGGTTTTGAGGGCCTGCCGGCCCAGCGGCATTTCTTGTTTGCTGGCCATTGTGTCGAGCTGATGGTCGAAGCCGGAATATACACTCGACCGGCCCGGCCGGCTCGGATCTGGCCCTTTCTGCAGCATGGCCCGGCGGATCATGTGCAGGCGTGCTCGGCGGCCAGGAAGCCGAAGGTCATGGCCGGGCCCAGGGTGGCGCCGGCGCCGGGATAGTAGCGGCCGGTGACCGAGGCCGAGCAGTTGCCCACCGCGTAGAGCCCGGTGATGGGCTGGCCTTGCGTGTTCAACACCTGGGCGCTGGCGTTGGTGAGCAGGCCGCCCTTGGTGCCGATGTCGCCGGGGAAGATCTCCACGGCGTAGTAGGGCGGTTCGGCCAGCGGCGCCAGGCATGGATTGGGCTTGATGCGCACGTCGCCGTAGATCAGGTCGTACGGGTTCTCGCCGCGGTGGTGGTCAAGGTCCTTGCCTTCCAGCGCGAAGCGGTTGAAGCGCTCGACGGTGGCCTGCAGGTTGTGCGCGTCCACGCCCAGCTTCTGCGCCAACTGCTCCAGGCTGCGCGCGCTTTGCAGCAGTTCGCGCCGGACGTGGCGCGGCTGCAGCCAGTTCAGGTGCATGCCGCCGGGCAGCAGCGGGCCGAACGGATACTCGCGCTTGTAGCGCGCGTCGAAGATCAGGTAGGCGGGCAGGTTGCCGGGGCGGTACATGGCCTGCACGGCGGTGGTGTAGGCCACCGATTCGTTGAAGAAGCGCTGTCCGCCGCGGTTGACCACGATGGTGCCGGGCATGGAGCGCTCGGTGAACAGCATGCGTGCGCGGTCCTCGCCGGGGATGGCGATGGTCGGCCCCCACCAGGCCTCGTCGAGCAGCGCGGTGGCGGCACCGATGGCGCGGGCGGCGACCAGCATGTCGCCGGTGTTGTGCGGGTTGGCCGCGGACCAGCGCGCGTCGGTGGGCGCCGGCAGGTAGGCCTGGCGCAACGCCTGGTTGTGCTCGAAGCCACCGCAGGCCAGGATCACGCCGCGCCGGGCCCGCACCGCCAGCAGGCGGCCTTCGCGCTGCACGCGCGCGCCGAGCACCTCGCCCGAGGCGCTGGTGACCAGCTCCCGCGCCGGTGTCGACAGCCACAGCGGTACGTTCTTCTCCATCAGCGAGTGGCGCAGCCGGCCGATCAGCGCGTTGCCCATGGTCAGCCGCCGCGAGCGGCGTGAGCGGAAGCGCCAGGGCAGGTCCAGGAAATACTGCGCCGCCAGCTTCACCATCAGCTTGAACCAGCCGGGACCTTTCGACAGCAGGATGGCGCCCTCGGTGCTGCTGTAGCCCATCAGGCCCAGCACGCGGGTCTGCCGGTGCGGCTCCTGCAGCCGCAGGAATTCCTGGCCCAGGGACTGGGCCGGATAGGGCAGCGGATCCACTGAGCGGCCGCCGGGGCGGGAGCCCGCCAGGTCCTGGTAGTAGTCGGCGTAATACGGCATGGCCTGGAACTGCGCATGGGTGTTGGCGGTGAGCCACTGCAGCATGCGGGCGGCGTGGGTGACGTAGGCCGCGACGTTGTCCTGTGGCACGTCGTCGCCGGTCAGCGACAGCACGTAGCGCAGCGCGTCCTCCTGCGAGTCCTCGATGTCGACGCCCGGCATCAAGTGGTTGTGCGGCACCCACACCACGCCGCCGGCAGTGGCGGAGGTGCCGCCGTAGTGGTCGCTTTTCTCGACCAGCAGCACGTTGGCGCACGCGTGCGCGGCGCGCAGCGCCGCGGTCATGGCGCCGGCGCCGCTGCCGACCACCAGCACGTCCACGGTTTCGTCCCAGTTTTGCTCGGCTGTGTTCATTGTCCGGGGGCCAATACATCAAGCGCGGTGGCAGTCCGCAAATGAACGCAAATGAACGCAAACAAAGGCGGCTCAGGTTCCCGGCATGTTTTGTATTTGCGTGTATTTGCGTTCATTTGCGGACTGATTATCGGTTTCGTCCAGTTGATCCAGGCCTATGGAAGGGTGAAGGCCACGATGGTGTCGCCCGGCTCGGTGCCCAGCGGCGCGTGCCCGCCCGCCGCGATCACCACGAACTGCTTGCCGCCCGGGTGGACACGATAGCTGATCGGGGTGGCGTTGCCGGCATAGGGTAGCTCGTAGCGCCATAGCTCCTGTCCGGAGGTGGCGTCGAAGGCGCGCAGATACTTGTCCATGGCGGCGGCGATGAACACCAGCCCGCCGCCGGTCTGCAGCGAGCCGCCCGAGTTGGGCGTGCCCCAGTCCAGGTAGCCGCCGATCAGCGGCGCCAGCCCGTGCAGGGTGCCGAGCGGCTTTTCCCACAGCTTGTCGCCGCTGTCGAGGTCGATCGCTTCCAGCCGGCCCCAGGGCGGGGCCACGCAGGGGGTCTGCCATGGCGACAGGAAGGGGCCGCGCACCACCACGTAGGGCGTGTCCTCCTGCGGGCCGTAGCCGACCAGGTCGCTGCCGCCAATGCCGCCGTGGTACTCGGCGCGCGGGATGAGCTTGATGGTGAACGGCGCCGTCTGCAGGTTCACCACCATGCGGTGGTGCTGCGGGTCGACCGAGGCCGAGCCCCAGTTCACGCCGCCGCCCAGGCCGGGAAACTCCAGTGTGCCCTTGAGCGAAGGTGGCGTGTAGATACCCTTGTATTCCAGCGCGTCGAACTGCTCCTGGCACTTGCGCCGGTCCAGGGCGGTGAAGCCCCACAGCTCGTCGCGGCTGATGGCGAGCGGGGCCAGCGGCGCCGGCCGGGTGGCGAAGGGCTGGGTGGGGGAAGCGGTCTCGCCCGGCACGTCCGAGGCCGGCACCGGCCGTTCCTCCACCGGGAACAGCGGCGTGCCGCGCAGGCGGTCGAGCAGGAACACCTGCCCGGTCTTGGTCGCCTCGATCAGGGCCGGGATGTCCTTGCCGCCGGCGTGATGGGTGTACAGCACCGGCTGCGCCGCCACGTCGTAGTCCCACAGGTCGTGGTGCACGGTCTGAAAGTGCCAGCGCACCGCGCCGGTGGCGGCGTCCAGCGCCACCACCGAGGCGCCGTAATAGTCCATCTGGCCGCGCTCCTTGCCGCCGTAGTGGTCGGGGGAGGGGCTGCCGGTGGGCACGAACACCAGTCCGTCGGCGGGGTCGGCGGTCATCGGCGCCCACACGTTGGGGGTGCCGCGCGTCAGCGTCGCGCCGTGCTTGACCTCCTCGGCGGTCACCGCGTGCATGCCGGGCGGCACCGGGTCCCACACCCAGCGCAGCTCGCCGCTGCGGGCGTCGAAGGCACGTACCGCGCCGCCGGGCGCGTGCAGCCGCTGGCCGTCCTTGACGAAGGCGCCGGTGGCGACCAGGTCCCCGATCACCACCGGTGCCGAGGTCGGGTAGTACTCGGCCGGGCGCACCTCGCCCAGGCCCTGCAGCAGGTCGACCCGGCCGTCGCGGCCGAAATCCTTGCAGGCACGCCCGTCGGCCGCGTCCACCGCCCACAACCCGGCGTCCACCGTGTTGGCGAAGATACGTTCGCGGCAGGGCGTGCCGGCGGCGGCGTGCTCGTCGCGCCAGTACGCCACGCCGCGGCACACCGGGGTGTAGACGCCGTCGAGCTTCGCATGCGGGTCGAAGCTCCACTTCCGGCGGCCGCTCTCGGCGTGGAGCGCGATGACGCGGTTGTAGGGTGTGCAGAAGTACAGCGTGCCCTCCACCATCAGCGGCGTGACCTGCAGCGCGGTGCCGCCGTGATGGTCGTCGCCCTTGGAGAAGTCGCCGCTGCGGTAGGTCCAGGCCGGTTTGAGCTGCGCCACGTTGTCGCCGCGGATGTCGGCCAGCGGCGAATAGCGCTGGCCGTCGGTGCCGCCGGTGGTGCTCCATGACGCGTCGTCGGCGCGCGGCAGGCCGCAGGCGCAGGCGAGCAGCAGCCCGGCGGCGAGCTTGACGGTGTTCGGATGGCTCATATCGTTGTCGTCGGGCGCCGTCGCGGCGCGGTCCTCCCCTGGCGCCGGACTGTAGCCGGCAAAACATTTTGACACAAATGTTTTGGCTGGATAGTATCCGCCGCAACGGAGGGGGCATGACGACGCAGAAACTGCGCGTGATCCATTGCGGCACCGGCGTCGCCGGCCGCCAGGCGCTGCGCGCGATCCTCGACCATCCCGGGCTTGAGCTGGCCGGCCTGCTGGTTCATGGGCGGGACGGCGACGGCAGGAGCGCGGCGGCGCTGGCCGGGCTGCCCGACGGATCGGGCGGGGCGCCCGGCAGGGTGGCGGCGACTGCCGATTTCGAGCGCATCGTGGCCACCCCGGCCGACGTGGTTTGCTACATGCTGCTGCTGCCCGACGCCGACCGCATCGAGGCGCTGCTGGCGTCCGGCAAGAGCGTGGTGACCACCGCCGGCCTGATGTTCCCCCGCTGGCGCGACGCGGCGACGGCGCAGCGGCTGGATCGCGCCTGCCGCCGCGGCCGTTCCTCGTTCTATGTCACCGGCATCAATCCCGGCTGGGTCGACGAGGTGCTACCGTTGACCATGTCGGGCCTGTGCCGCCGCATCGAGCGCATCCACATCCGCGAATACGCCGACTGCGCGCAGTACCCGGCGCCGCACATCCTGAGTGTGATGGGGTTCGGCCGGCCGGAAAGCGAGCTGCGCGAAGGCCGCCTGCCGGACCTGGCGGTGATGCGGGACTTCTTCACCCAGTCGCTGGCGGCGCTGGCGCACGGCCTGGGGCTGGAGCTGGATCGCATCGAGGAGTCGCGCGAAGTGGTGGCGGCGCCCCGCGACTACGACATCAAGGCCGGGCACATCGCCAAGGGCACCATCGGCGGCCAGCGCTGGCGCTGGCAGGCTTACGCCGGCGGCGCGCCGCGCATCGTGCAGGAGACCTACTGGATCACCGCCTTCGACCTGGGCGAGGGCTGGCCGCGCGCCGGCGAGTACGACAACGACACGCAGTGGCGCGTGACGCTGGAGGGCACGCCCTCGCTGCGCTGCACCTTCGAGCCCCGCTACAGCTTTCTCGACGACACCCTGGCGCGGCTGGCGCCGGACTACAACCCGTCCGGCCTAGCCACCGCCATGGCGGCGGTGAACAGCCTGATCCCCGTCCACCGCGCGCGGCCCGGCCTGCTGTGCAGCGCCGACCTGCCGCTGCCGCGCTGCCGCCAGCCCGCCCATGCCTGAGCGCAGCGCCTATCGCGGCTGGGACCGCTTCTTCGTCGCCGCCTTCGGCCTGTTTTCGCTGGTGGCGTTCGTCCACGAGCCGCTGTTCTATCTCTACTGCGGCTGGGATGGGCTGCGCCACGACAGCTGCAGCAACGCCACCGTGGCCGCGATCTGGAAGGGCTATGCCAGGCTGGATCCCGTCTACTTCGACATGCCGCTGTGGATGGCGCTGATGATCGGCTTCGACAGTGTCCTGCTCAGCCCGTTCTACCTGTACAGCATCTACGTCTTCGCCACCGGCCGCGCCGACACGCCGCTGTACCGCGCCATCGGCTACAGCGTCAGCGGCGCCCTGGTCTACGCCATGGTGTTGTACCTGAGCTGGGAGAGCCTGACGGCGCGGCAGTACGGCGCCGCGCTCGGCGCGGTGGTGGCCTACAACATCCCCTGGGGGCTGGTGCCCCTGCTGCTGGTGGTGCGCCTGTACCGCGGGAGCCGGACATGAAGTCGAGGTACCGGGTGATCCAGTACGCCACCGGCGGCGTCGGCAAGCACGCCATCGCCGGCATCGCGGAGCATCCGCGGCTGCAACTCGCCGGCCTGCTGGTTCACAGCAAGGACAAGGTGGGCCGGGACGCGGGGGCGCTCGCCGGCATCGCGCCGCTCGGCGTGCAGGCCACCGACCGGGTCGAGGACGTGCTCGCGCTGGGGGCGGACTGCGTGTCCTACATGGCCCTGTGGCCGGACGTGGAGCTGATCTGCCGCTTCCTCGAAGCGGGCCTCAACGTGGTCACCACCTCCGGCCTGCTGTACCCGAAATTCTTCGGCGCCGAGCTGGTGGAGCGGCTGGAGGCGGCCTGCCGCAGGGGCGGCACGTCGGTGCACGGCACCGGCATCAACCCCGGCTTCAGCGGCGAGGTGCTGCCGCTCACGATGTCGATGCTCAGTCGCCGCATCGAGCAGATCACGGTGCGTGAGTTCGCCGACTTCCGCACCTACAACTCGCCGGAGCTCAACCACGCGATGCTCGGCTTCGGCCGCGATCCGGCCGATGTGCGCGCGCACAAGCACCCCAACTTCGACCTGATGATGCGTTTCTTCCACCAGTCCATCCACTTGGTGGCGGACGGCCTGGGCGTGGCGCTGGAGCGCATCGAGCAGACCGAAGAGTACGGTCTCACTCCCGTCGGCGCGACGATGGAGTCCGGCCCGGTGCCGCCGGGGACCATCGGCGGCATCAAGACCCGCTTCGCCGGCGTCGTCGCGGGCCGGCCCATGATCGTGATCGAGCTCACCTGGGTGGCGGCCTACGATCTCGGCGCGGGCTGGCCCGCCGCCGCCGGGGAGCACACGCACTGGAGCGTCACCATCGAAGGCCAGCCCTCGTTGCGTTGCAGCTTCGAGCAGGCGCTGAGCTTCGAGCAGGGCCACGCAACCGCGGGCCACACCGCGCCGGCGATGATCTGCACCGCGATGCACGCCGTCAACGCGATCCCCTACGTCTGCGAGGCGGAGCCGGGAATCCGCACCTTCCTCGACCTGCCGCTGATCGCGGCCAAGGGCGCGTTCCGCTAAGCGACGCGCTCAGCACAGGAGCTTCCGATGTCGCTGCTTCCCGCCGCCGCCCGCAGCTTCCCGCCCGATCCCCGCCCGGCCTTTCCCAACGGCTGGCTCGGCATCGGCTTTACCGACGACGTGGCCCTGGGCCAGGTGGTGTCCCGCCACATCCTGGGCCGCGATCTGGTGCTGTTCCGCACCGGCGCGGGCGTCCTCACGGTGGCCGACGCCTATTGCCCGCACCTGGGCGCCCACCTGGGCGGCGGCGCGGTGGTGGAGGACACGCTGCGCTGTCCTTTTCATCACTGGCAGTTCGGCAGCGACGGCCGCTGCACCCGTACCCCGGGCGACCGCAAGCTGCCGGAGCGGGCGCGGCTGAGAACCTGGCTGGCGTGCGAGGTCAACGGCTTCATCTTCGTCTGGCACCACGCGCAGGACGCCGCGCCGTCCTGGGACATCCCGCCGCACCCCATCGTCGAGGATCGCGACTACTACCTGGTCGAGAAGCGCGAGCACCTGTTTCGTGCGCATCCGCAGGACATCTCCGAGAACGGCGCCGACTTCGCCCATTTCGAAGCGATCCACGGCTGGTCCGGTGTGCGGCTCAAGTTCGTGCCGGACGGGACGAGCTACCGCGTCGGCTACGACACCAGCGAGGTCGACACCGGCTACGGCGACACCGGCAGCGTCGGCGTCGACTCGTTGGCGGTCGGTCCCGGCTACACCTACACCCACTACACCGGCGCCGCCGACTGGCTGATGCTGACCTGCTACACCCCGGTCGACCCGGGCACGGTCTACATGCACCAGATCTACTACGCCCACCGCGCGGTGCCGCGGCCGCAGGCCAAGGCGCTGGTGGAGGCGGTCGACTGCGAGTGGCGCAAGGACATCGCGATCTGGCAGGCCAAGTGCTATCGAGAGCAGCCCGCGCTCAACGATGGCGACGGCCCCATCGCCCAGTTCCGCCGCTGGTACGGGCAGTTCTACGGTTGAGTGCGCTTCGAGCTTGCGCCCCGCGGGCGCATCCGCTAACCTTTAAAAACATTTCAATATAAATGTAATTTCGGCGCGGACGCGACCGTCCGCCGCCGGCCAGGCAGGAGGAGCCGATCATGGCAGTGCGTTGGTTGGACCGGGTGTTGATCGTGCTGTTCCTGTTCGCCGCCTTCGTCGGCTTCTACTACGAGCCGGTGTTCTTCCTCCACTGCGGTTGGGCCGGCCTGCACCAGGGCGCTGGCGGCGCCTGCTCGCAGGACTGGGTCGGGCGGGCCTGGCTGGCCTACTTGAAGGTGGAGCCCTACTACGCCGACGCGCCACTGTTCCTGCAGCTCGTCAACGAGTTCGACACGCTGCTGTTCGGCTGGCTTTACCTGCTTTCGATCTTCGTGTTTTTCACCGGGCGGCAGACGCGCGGCTGGTACAAGTCGCTCGCCACCTTCGTCTCCGGCATGATGGCCTACGCGATGACCTACTACCTCACTTGGGAATCGCTTACCTATCACCAGACGGGGGCCAACATCCGCTCGGTGTTTTTCTACAATGGCCTGTGGCTGCTGATCTTCGCGCTGCTGCTGGCGCGGCTATACCTACTCGCGCCGCGCACCGCGGCCGCCGGGCGGCGGCAGGCCGCGGCGGGGCTGGCGGGGTACCACGCATGAGCGCGCAGGGCGAAGCGCGCCTGCTGATCGACGGCAGGCTGGTCGAGGCCCGCTCCGGCCGACGCTATCCCAACCTCAACCCGGCCACCGAACAGGTCATCGGCGAGGTGGCCGACGCCGGCGTGGAGGATGCCGCCGCGGCGGTGGCGGCCGCGCGGCGGGCTTTCGACGAGACCGCCTGGTCCACCGACCCGGTGCTGCGCCGCAAATGCCTGACGCAGCTGCGCGACGGCCTGCGCGCCCACGCGGCGGAGTTGTGCGAGCAGGCGGTGGCGGAAGTGGGTGCGCCGATGGCCATCACCCGCAATGGTCCGCAGGGCGACGGGCCCATCGCCATCCTCGACTACTACCTGGACCTGATGGGCGGCTACGCCTGGGAGACCCCGCTGCCGGAGGTCAACACCATGGGCGTGCCGAGCCGCCGGCTGGTGTGGAAAGAGGCGGCGGGGGTGGTCGCCGCGATCTCGCCGTGGAACTTCCCGTTCCAGATCAACATGGCCAAGATCTGCCCGGCGCTGGCCGCGGGCTGCACCGTGGTGCTCAAGTCGGCGCCGGAAACGCCGTGGACCGCCACCTTCATCGGCAAGGTGGCGGCGGAGCACACCGACCTCCCGCCCGGCGTGCTCAACGTGCTCACCTCCTCCGATCCGGCGGCGGTGGGCGAGGTGCTCACCGGCGACCCGCGGGTGGACCTGGTCTCGTTCACCGGCTCCACCGCCACCGGGCGGCGCATCATGGCGCGCGCGGCGGACACGGTGAAGCGTGTATTTCTGGAACTGGGCGGCAAGTCCGCCACCATCATCCTGGACGACGCCGATTTCAACCCGGCCCTGCTCAGCGGCTTCGCCGTGTGCTACCACGCCGGCCAGGGCTGCGCCATTCCCACCCGCCTGTTGCTGCCGGCTTCGCGCTACGCCGAGGGCGTGGAATTCCTGCGTCACGCCTTCGCCCAGCTGCCCTACGGCGACCCCTACGGCGAGGGCCAGATCATGGGGCCGCTGATCAGCGCGCGGCAGCGGGCGCGGGTGCTGGACTACATCGAGATCGGCAAGCGCGAAGGCGCCCGCCTGGTGTGCGGCGGCCGCAAGCCGGAGCGCCTGTCCAGGGGTTACTACGTCGAGCCGACCCTGTTCGCCGACGTGGACAGCCGCATGCGCATCGCGCAGGAGGAGATCTTCGGCCCGGTGCTGGTGGCGATCCCGTATCGCGACGACGACGACGCGGCGCGCATCGCCAACGACACCATCTACGGCCTGTCCGGCGCTATCTACGGCAGCCCGGAACGGGCGCTGCGCCTGGCGCGGCGCATCCGCAGCGGCACGCTGAACGTCAACGGCGCCAACTTCTTCGCGCCCGACTCGCCGTTCGGCGGCTACAAGCAGAGCGGCATCGGCCGCGAGATGGGTGTACAAGGTTTCGAGGAATACCTGCAGACCAAGACGGTGGCGGTGCCGGGCTGACCGGCGCAGGAGCGAGCGGAAGCAATGGTTGCGATCACCTATATCGAGCACGACGGCACCCGTCACCGGGTGGACGTCGATGCGGACATGACGCTGATGGAAGGCGCCACCCTCAACATGGTGCCGGGCGTGATCGGCATGTGCGGCGGCATCTGCTCCTGCGCCACCTGCCACTGCTATATCCCGGCGGCCTGGCAGGACAAGCTGCTGCCGCCCTCGCCCGGCGAGCTGAACATGCTGGACAGCGCCAGCCACCGGCGGCCCAACAGCCGCCTCGGCTGCCAGATCGTGGTGACGGCGGCGCTGGAGGGGATGGAGGTGGAGCTGCCGGTGGAGCAGGGCGACGACGCGGGCTGATCGGAACGGGCAAATCCAGGGGGGCGTGGCATGAGTCTGTCGGGCAAGGTGGCGGTGATCACGGGGGCGGGGCAGGGCATCGGCGAGGGCTACGCCAAGGGCCTGGCCAGGATCGGCTGCAAGGTGGCGGTGGCGGACATCAACGCCGAGCAGGGCGGCCGCGTGGCGACCGAGATCCGCAAGGCCGGCGGCGAGGCGGTGTTCGTCCAGGTGGACGTGTCCAGCGAGGAGTCGGCCGGCGCCCTGGCGCAGCAGGTGAAGGACAAGTACGGCGCGATCCATTACCTGGTCAACAACGCCGCCATGTTCGGTAACCTGGACTTCAATCCGCTGATGAGCGTGGACCTGGGCTACCTCAACAAGGTGGTGGCCGTGAACATGCTCGGCTCGGTGGTGATGACGCGCGCCTGCGTGCCGCACATGGGGCAGGGCGCGGCCATCGTCAACCAGTCCTCCACCGCGGCCTGGATGAACTACGACTACTACTCCTTCACCAAGCTCGCCACCAACGGCATCACCTGCGTGCTGGCGCGCGAGCTGGGCCCGAAGGGCATCCGCGTCAACGCCATCGCGCCGGGCCCGACCGATACCCAGGCGCTGCGCGCCAAGGTGCCGGAGGAATACCTGAAGGGCATGGTGGCGCAGATGCCGCTGGGTCGCCTGGGCACGCCCGACGACCTGCTCAAGGCGCTGGTGTTCCTGCTGTCGGAGGATGCGGGCTGGATCACCGGGCTGATCATGAACGTCGACGGCGGCCAGTGGATGAGGGCCTAGTTCCGTGGTTGGAAATCAAAAGCGAAGGGGTCCGCAAATGAACGTAAATACACGCAAATGAAAGCCAAAGGAAATTTTATATTTGCGTGTATTTGCGTTCATTTGCGGACTGCATTGCTGTTTGTGTGGGAGGGGGCCCATGGATAGGTGGCAGGTGCAGGACCAGGTCATCGTCATCGCCGGCGCCTCCAAGGGCATCGGGCTCGCCTGCGCCCAGACGCTGCTGCAGCGCGGCGCGCGGGTGGCGCTGCTGGCGCGTGACCGCGGGCGCCTGGACGAGGCGGTGGCCGGGTTCAAGAGCGAGCGCGCCTGCGGCATCGCCGCCGACGTCTGCGACAAGGCGGCGCTGGAGCAGGCCTTTGCCGCGGTCAAGGCGAAGTGGGGGCGGATCGACGGCCTGGTCAACAACGTCGGCTTCCAGTTCGCCCGCCGCCTCGAGGTCATGCCGGAGCCGGAAGTGCGCAAGCTGCTGGAGCTGAACTTCCTGGGCCCGGTGTTCGCCTGCCAGTGCGTCATCCCGCACCTGCGCGCGGCCGGCGGCGGCCGCATCGTCAACGTCTCCTCCGCCAGCGTGCGCAACGACAACGAGTTCTCCCATCTCGGCCTGTATTCCTCGGCCAAGGCGGCGCTGGAGCATTTCTCCAGGGAGCTGCGTCACGAGCTGAAGGCCGACCGCATCATGGTCACCGTGTTCAGCCCGGGTGCGGTCGCCACCGGCAGCGTGGCCAACTTCGATCCCGCCGCGCTGGGCGAGGCGATGCAGGACTGGCTCACCAAGGGGCCCAGGTTCGACGGCGCGGCGCAGCCGGAGACGATCGGCGCCGCCATTGCCGGCTGCTTCGAGTTCCCGCCGGGCGTGGCGGTGGAGTTCATGGAGGTGCGGCCGAACATTCCCACGCCGAAGATGCTGGAATCGGACTGGAAGCAGGAGCAGGCAGGGTCATGAGCGTCGGCTTTATCGGCCTCGGCAACATCGGCAAGCCGATGGCGAAGCGGCTGTTGCGCCTGGGCGAGCCGGTGTGGGTCTACGACGTGGCGCAGGCGCCGGTCGATGAGCTGGTGGGGCTGGGGGCACGCACCGCCGCGCCGGCGCTGCTGGCGGGCGAATGCCGCGTCGTCGGGCTGTGCGTGCGCGACGATCGCGACGTCGACGCGCTGCTGCAAGGCGAGGACGGCCTGCTGCGGCGCATGGCGGCGGACAGCGTCATCGCCGTGCACAGCACCGTCACGCACGAGGGCGCGCTGCGCTGGGCGCGCGAGGGTGCGGCGCGCGGCATCCATGTGATCGACGCGCCGATCAGCGGCGGCGCCGCCGGCGCCGAAGCCGGCACGCTGGCCTACATGGTGGGCGGCGAGGCCGCGGTGCTCGAGCGCTGCCGGGCAGTGTTCGCCTGCTCCGGCTCCAGCATCATCCACGCCGGGCCGGTCGGCGCCGGCATCGCGCTCAAGCTGTGCAACAACCTGATGACCTATGCCGCCTTCGCCGCCATGCACGAGGCCGATGCGCTGGCCCGCGCCGGCGGGCTGGATCCCAGGCTGCTGATCCAGGTCGGCCGCGCCAATGGCGTGGTGACGCCGCAGATGGAGGCCTTCATCGGCAACCGCGCCGCCCTGGAGGCGCAGGGTGCCCAGGCGCTGCAGCAGGGGTTCGCGCCCTTCGCGGCGCTGGCGCGCAAGGACCTGGCGGCGGCGTTGGCCAGCGCCGCGCAGCTCGGACTGCGGCTGCCGGAGACTGCGCACCTGGCGCAGAACATCGAATCGATCTTCCTGCTCCGGCCCTGAGCGGCCGGCGTTCCCCAAACAAGCCCCGCAGCCCGCCATGAACCGCATCCTGAAATACGAAGACGTGACGCAGTTCGACCAGGAAACGGACGTGGTGGTGGCCGGCTACGGCGGCGCCGGCGGCTGTGCCGCGCTGGAGGCGCGCCGCGCCGGTTCCGACGTGCTGCTGCTGGAGCGCGCCAGCGGCGGCGGCGGCTCCACCATGATGTCGGCCTGCGAGATGTACCTGGGGGGCAGCGGCGGCACCCGGCTGCAGCGCGACCTGGGCTTTGCCGACTCCACCGGGAACTTCCGCAATTATCTCGAAGCCTGCTTCGCCCCCAACGTCGACGCGGAGCGCATGCGCCTGTTCACCGAGGGCGCGGCCGCCCACTTCGACTGGGTCGAGGCGCTGGGGGTGAAGTACAAGCGCGGCTGTTTCGAGGGCCGCGACGTGGTGGCGCTGACCGGCGATTCGCTGCAGTACACCGGCAACGAGCGGGCCTGGCCGTTCACGGATGTCGCCACGCCGGTGCCGCGCGGCCACCTGCCGGCGGACGCCGGCCACGAAGGCGGGGTGCGCTTCTTCACCGCCCTCAAGGCGCGGGTGGAGGAAGCGGGGGTGCGGGTGCAGTGCGACAGCCGCGTCACGCGGCTGATCCAGGATCGCAGCGGGCGTGTGTGCGGAGTGGTGGCGCGCAGCGCCGGGCAGGACCGCAAGGTGCGTGCGCGCCAGGGCGTGATCCTGTGCTGCGGCGGCTTCATCATGAACGAGGCGATGACGCGCAGGCACATCCCGGAGCTGGACGCCATTGCCACCCGCCACGGCAATCCCGGCGACATGGGTGACGGCATCCTGATGGGCGTGGCTGCCGGCGGCCAGGCCATCAACATGGGCGAGGCCTTCGTCGGCATCGCCCACTACCCGCCGCCGCAGCTCACCTTCGGTATCTTCGTCAACCAGCAGGCGCAGCGCTTCGTCAACGAGGACGTGTACCTGGCGCGGCTGGGCCACTACGCCGCCCAGCAGCCGGGCGACCGCATCTGCATGTTCATCGACAACCGCCACTTCGACCGCCCGGCCTACCTCAAGGTGGACATGGTGGCGGTGGACGACAGCGTGGCGGTGCTGGAGCGCGAGGCCGGTTATCCGCCCGGAGCGCTGCAGCAGACGGTGGATTTCTACAACCGCCACGCCGCGCGCGGCGAGGACCCGCTGTTCCACAAGGCGCGCGCATGGCTGTGCCCCCTGGATACGCCGCCCTATGCGCTGGTGAGCTATCGCCTGTCCGAGATCAGGCCGCCGGTGTTCACCCTCGGCGGGCTGGATGTGCTGCCCACCGGCGAGGTGGTCGACCCGGAGCGCCAGCCCATCCCCGGGCTCTACGCCGCCGGGCGCACCGTGGCCGGCATCCCCCGCAACTCGAAGGGCTACGCCAGTGGCATGTCGGTGGCGGATGTGACCTTCTTCGGCCGCCTGGCCGGGATCCAGGCGGCCAGGCAGCCGCGCTGCTAGTCCGCCGGTAGTCTGCCGGAAAAGGCCGAAAAACCTGCTCCGGCGGCCGTTTTCGGATGACCGGTAGCCGGGGCCGGAGCACCAGCATTAACTCGCCACCCGATTTCGCCGATAGTCGTAGCAGAGGTGCGAAATGGGGTTTTCAGCCATGCCCGAAAGGGACGGACAAGGAAGGCGTCCAGGGCCGCGGTACCGGCTCTTCGGGGCGCTGTTCGGGCTGATGCTCTGCTGCGGCTGGCTGCCCGTGCAGGCGGCCGGCCCCGACAACCGGCACCCTTCCGCTGAACCGGTCTATGCCGCCGCGTGCCTGGATTGCGTCCCCGCCCTGATGACGCCCAGCCCGTATGCCATGCCGGGCGGCACCCTGATTTCCACCAGCAGCCTGTCGCCGCTGCTGACAAGCGCCTCATCCATCAATGCCAACCTTGGCTACCTGCCTGTCGGCCAGGTCCTGCTGGGCTCCCGTTATCTCGGCGACGACCTGCAGAAGATCAGGCACGGCCTCGGCGTCGACCTGCTGCTGCCCGCCGTCGGCTACTTCCATCTCAACCTGTACAACGGCCGCGACGGCCTCAACGGCGGCATGCGTTGGCGCCTCAACCCGCAGGGCGAGCCCGTGGCGGGGGCGGCCGACCGGTTCTGGTCGTTGGGCGGCACCCTGGCGCTGGAGCGTAACGACCCCTGGGGCCACCGCCAGCTGATGTTCGTGCCACAACTGACGTTCAATGTCGACGCGCTGCTACCGGTGCCGGGCCGGATGCAGGCGGTGCTGAGCTACCACGACTGGCGCAGCACCTTCGATGACGGCCTGCCGCAGCAGGGCGGGCGGGTGCCGCAGCTGTCGCTGAGATGGTCGTTCTAGGAAGGATTCCGATCGCATGGCCACGCAAACGCGGAGACTGGAGGACCGGCTTCGGCTGGAACTGGAAAAGACCCTGCCGCAGCTCGATTTCGATCCGCAACTGAACCTCCGCTACCGCGAGATGATCCGCGCCGACCGGCGCCTGGTGCGAAGCCTGTACTACCTGGTGCCGGCGGTGCTGTTCGGCCTGGTCGCTTATGCCGGCCTGGGCCATCAATCCGGCGTGGCCGACCTGTCGGCGCTGGTGGGGCGGATGGAGGTGGGGCTGTTCCTGCCGGCGCTGCTGTTCGCGGTGGTGGCGAACTCCGGCCGCCTGCAGCAGGCCGCGTCGAGCAGCCTGCAGCACACCGCCACCGCGGCCCTGTGGTCGGGCATCCTGGCCCTGCAATGCTTCGCCCAGGTGCGGGGCGCCTACTTCCCGCCCGAGGTGCTGAGCGCGGCGCTGCTCGGCGGCGCACTCGTGTGCGGCTTCCGCCTGCGTCCGATGCTGATCGGCATCGCGCTGTTCACCGCGTTGGACCTGCTCTGCATCTGGGGCGGTGGACCATCGACCGAGCGCGCCTTGCTCGACACCCTGACCGTCGCCACCCTCGGCTGCTGCGCCATGGGCGGGGCCTCGCTGGTGGAGGCGTCGCGCCGCCGCCTGTGGATCGCCGGCCAGGTCGCCGACGTGGCGGCCCGCAATGATCCGCTCACCGGGCTGGCGACGCGCGCCGAGTTCAACCTGCGTTTCCCGCTGGTGGTGGCGCAGGCGCGCCGCGAACAGAAGCCGGTGACGTTGATGGTGCTGTCGATCGACGGCTTCCGCGCCATCAACGAGAAATTCGACCACCTCTACGGTGACCTGGTGCTGCGTGCCGTGGCGGCCCAGTTGCAGCAGTATGGCCGCCGCCCGATGGACCTGCGGGCGCGCTTCAGCGGCGGCAAGCTGGCGGTGGTCTGGTACAACGCCGTGCCGGAAATGGTGGCCGAGTTCGCCCAGGAGCTGCTGAAGGGGGTCCGCGCCGTCGAGCTGGAGCGGCCGCCCTATGGTGTGGCGCCGCGCCTGAGCCTGAGCATCGGCGCCCTCTGCCTGGTGCCGGACGAGCGTTCCAGCCCTTCGGAGCTGGTCCGGTCCGCCGACTCGCTGATGTATCGCGCGCGCAACGACGGCGGCGACCGCCTGTTGTTGCAGCGCAAGGCCGGCGACGCCCCAGGCGAGGTGACGGCCCTCGGCGTGGTCGCCACCTCCCCCTGAAGTCCATCCCTCGGCCGGCGCATGGCACTGAAATTGCGCTGGAAATGACGGCGGAGCGGATCCCGGCAACAGCCAGAAGCGGGGCGGGTCCGGAACAATAGTTGGGAGCGCTCCGGCCAGGGAGGCGCGGCGGCAAAGCCGTCCGCGCCCGGTCTTCTCGCCAGCCGGTGCCATGCCATGAACACGTCCGTCTCCTCGCCCTGGGGCTTCCGCCGCATGACCGGCCTGGTGCTTACCGCCGGCGGGGCGCGCGGCGCCTACCAGGCCGGGGTGCTGAAGCGGCTGGGCGAGGTGCCGGCCCTGCGCAACCGGCCTTCGCCGTTCCCCATCATCGCCGGCGCCTCGGCCGGCGCCATCAACGGCGCCGCCATCGCCGCCTTCAGCAGCGACTTCGGCGAGGGCACGCGCAAGCTGGCGCAGCTCTGGGGGCAGCTCGAAGCCCGACAGGTCTACCGCACCGACTTCCGCGCCCTGGCCCGCAACGGCCTGCGCCTGGCGCTGGACCTGCTGCTCGGCCCGCTGCTGGGCGCCGGGCGCGTGCAGTCGTTCCTGGACACGGCGCCGCTGCGCGCCTTCCTCACCGCGCACCTGCCGATGGACGGCATCGCCGCCTCGATCCGCAGCGCCCACCTCTACGCGCTGGCGGTCACCGCCACCGGCTATCACTCCGGCAAGGCCTTCACCTTCATCCAGGGCAAGCCGGGCCATCCGTTGTGGACCAAGAGCCGGCGCGTGGCGCTGCCGGTGGCGCTGTCGATCGACCACATCTACGCCTCGGCCGCGATCCCGCTGGTGTTTCCGCCCGCGCCGATCGTGGTGGCCGGGGCCACCGCCTACTTCGGCGACGGCGCCCTGCGCCTGGTCACGCCGCTCAGCCCGGCCATCCGCCTGGGGGCCGAGCGGGTATTCGCCATCGGCGTGCGCAACCAGGAGTCCGCCGCAGACCTGTTGCGCACCGAGCTGGCCGCCGACGCCGACATCGACGCCGCCGCCGCCCGCCTGCGCAGCCCGCCGCTGGCGCAGGTCTGCGGTGTGTTCCTCAACGCGATCTTCCTCGACCACCTGGACGCCGACGTCGACCACCTGCGGCGCATGAACGACCTGGTGGCGGCGCAGCACGGCGACGTGCAGGTGCAGGGGCGCACCGTCAACGAGCCGATGCGGGTGGTGGAGCCGCTGGTGGTGTCGCCGTCGGAGGACCTCGCGCTCATCGCCCGTTCGCTGGAACATCGCATCCCGCTGGCGATCCGCTGCCTGATGGATGCGCTGGGCACGCCCGACGCGCAGAGCGCCGATCTCACCAGCTACCTGCTGTTCGACACCAAGTTTACGCAGGCGCTGATCGACATCGGCTATCGCGACGCCGACCGCCGCATCGACGAGATCGAGCATTTCCTGGTCGGCGCCGGCAAGGGCGCCGGCGCCGCCGCGCGCTCCCGGAAGAAGTAGCCGCGCTCCCTGTGCTCCGCGCCGCGCTTGGCGCGGCAATATCCCCCGTGCCGAAGAAACATTTTGACAGAAATGTTTTTGCGGATTAGCATTCCGGCCATAATCATGTAAATCCGCGGCAGAGGAGGAAACCATATGGCCGATGATCTCAAGAAGAGCAGCGCGGCGACGGTGCAACGCAACCTGCTGACCATCCCCAGGCTGGCCGACGGCTCGCCGCGCTACGCGCGCGGCTGGCACATGGTGGGCTGGAGCGACGAGTTCGAGGTCGCCAAGCCGGTGGCGCGCGACTACTTCGGCCAGCGCCTGGCGATCTATCGCGGCGAGGACGGCAAGGTGCGCTGCATGGATGCCTTCTGCCCGCACCTCGGCGCGGACCTCTCCGCCGGCACGGTGAAGGGCAACCTGCTGCAGTGCGCCTTCCACAACTGGACCTACGACGGCAGCGGCCAGTGCGTGAAGATCCCCTACTGCGACAAGATCCCGCCACGGGCGAAGACGCGCGCCTACCCGGTGATGGAGATCAACGATACCGTGCTGGTCTGGCACGACCATGAGCAGGGCGCACCCGAGATGGACATCGCGCCGCTGCAGGAATACAAGGGGGCCGGCTGGACCAAGGGCTGGCAGCGCTTCAAGATCACCATCAAGACGCACCCGCGCGAGGTGATGGAGAACACCGTCGACAAGGGCCACCTGCTGCCGATCCACGGCTTCGACGTCGACACCTGGCTGCCGGTGTGGAACGGCAACATGTGCGGCGAGCTGATGTGGGGCAAGCACACCCGCCTCGCCGCCGACGTCAAGGACGACAAGCTCTACGTGCGCTCCATCAGCCACGGCCCGGCCTACCAGTACACCTGGCAGATCCAGGACAGCGGCCAGTTCGACAGCCTCATCCTCACCGCTTGGTGCCCGGTGGACGAGAACACGCTGGACTACTGGTTCGGCGTCATCTGCAAGGCCGATCCCGCGCAGTTCACGCCGGAGATGCTGGAGGCGGCGGCGGTGGGCTATTGCAAGGCCTCGTTCGACGCGTTCATGGAAGATGTCTACATCTGGGAGCGCAAGCTGTACCGGCCGGAGCCGGTGCTGTGCGCCGGCGACGGGCCGATCGCCAAGCTGCGCCGCTGGTATACGCAGTTCTACACCGACCGCGCCCAGGTCGACAATGCGCAGTTCCACAACAACAACCACAACTGGACCATCCAGGATCTGCGTGACCGCATGCCGCAGGTGATGGCCACGCAGCAGATCCCGGGCGCCGCCACGGTCGCGGCCTAGGGATTGGCCGGTCCTGGCGCACGCCAGGCGCGGCGCAACACAACACACGATGCGCCGGACCGCCCGGTCCGGCGCCGCATGATGACAAGTCCTCCTGGAGGGGAAGAGCCCATGGCGTATTTCGATCCGTTCGATCACGCGGTCCACGACAATCCATATCCGGTTTACCAGGACCTGCGCGACCACGACCCGCTCTACCACAACGACAGGCACGGCTTCTGGATCGTTTCGCGCTACGACGACTGCGTGAAGGTGCTGCGCGACTTCGCCACCTTCTGCAACAAGCATGGGCAGACCCTCGAGCCGACCGGCAAGACGGTGCCGCCGATCCTGCTGCTGATGGATCCGCCGCACCACACGCGGCTGCGCAAGGTGGTGGCGCGGGTGCTCACGCCGGAGCGCATCGGGCACCTGGAGGGCGACATCCGGCGGCTGGCGCAGGAGCTGCTGGCGCCGTTCCACGGCCAGCATCGCATCGATATCGTGGCCGACTTCTCCGCCTACCTGCCGATGGCGATCATCGCCCGCATGCTCAAGATCCCGCGCGAGCACGAGGACATGATGCGCGCCTGGACCGACGCCTGCGTCCATCGCGACGACGGCGTCTTCGCCATGCCCGAAGCCGGGCTGAAGGCGACCATGGACATGTGGGTGTACTTCGAGGACCTGGTCAAGGAGCGCCGCAAGCATCCGTACGGCGACGACCTGGTGAGCCTGATCCTGCAGTCGGAGGATGCCAAGGAGATGTCGCACGAGGAAGTGATCGGTTTCCTCTACATCCTCGCCATCGCCGGCAACGAGACCACCACCAAGCTGATTGGCAACATGAGCTGCCAGCTGTCGCGCCATCCGGAGCAGCTGCGGCTGCTGCGCGAGCAGCAGGAGCTGCTGCCCTCGGCGGTGGAGGAGACCATGCGCTTCGACGGCCCGACCCAGCTGCAGGCGCGCACCGCCACCCGCGACGTGGAGATGTACGGCAAGACCATCCGCGAGGGCGACAAGGTCGGCATCCTGTTCATCTCGGCCAACCGCGACGAGCGGCACTACCAGAACGCCGACGTCTACGACGTCCGCCGCAACCCGCGCGACCACATCGGCTTCGGCGCCGGCGTGCACGCCTGCCTCGGCGCCGCGCTGGCGCGGCTGGAAGTGCGCATCGCGTTCGAGGAGATCTTCAAGCTGGCGCCGGAATTCAGCGTCGAGGAATCCGGCCTCAAGCGCATGCACTCGCCCAATGTCCGCGGCTACACCAGCGTGCCGATGAGCTTCTAGAAGCCGCAGCGGAGGAGGAGGACCGCAATGAAGAAGAAATACGACCGCGACAAGGGGCGCGAGCTGTTCGACGAGGTCTACTGCGGCGACCTCGGCGAGCTGCCGCCGGCCGGTTCCAGCCGCTT
Organism: Nevskia sp.; assembly: GCA_031291075.1. Classification (GTDB taxonomy): domain Bacteria; phylum Pseudomonadota; class Gammaproteobacteria; order Nevskiales; family Nevskiaceae; genus Nevskia. The sequence continues at coordinate 32,834 of JARLJS010000131.1, forward strand.
CATCGACTACATGCTGGAGACCCTGTTCGGCACCCTGTGGGCCGACGAGACGCTCAGCATCCGCGACCGCCGCCTGCTGCTGATCGGCGCCATCGCCGCCCAGGGCGACGAAACCACGCTGGCGATCCAGCTCCGCTCGGCCTTGAAACGCGGCGAGCTGACCCCGGCGCAGATGGAGGCGCTGGCGATGTTCCTGACCCAGTACGTCGGCTACCCCAAGGGTTCCCGGCTGTTCCGGATCGTCAATGAAACCGTGGCCGGGCAGGGCAAGTGACGCTGCCGGGACACTGGTTCTCGCGCAACCCGGACAAGGCCTGGGCGGAGAAGTTCTTTCTCACCTTCATCCCGGTGTTCTTCGCCTACAACGCCGTGATCCAGAAGATGGGCTGGCTCGACGTCGGCGATTTCTGGCACGTCGCCCAGAACCTGCTGATGTGGGTGCCGTACTGCCTGCTGCTGCCGTTGCTGCTGCGCCGCGGCAGCGGCGTGCCCTGGCGGCAGAGCTACTGGTTCAAGTTCAACCTCTACATGTTCGTGTACGTGTTCTTCGCCACGTACTTCCACACCGAGTATTTCTTCAAGACGCTGGGCATCCGCTACCGCTTTCCCCACGTCACCCTCTACCTCGACTCCGCCCTGCTCGGCCCGGACGAAGCCACCGCGATGCGGAACTTCGAGAAGGTGCCACTGGGGATGTACTTCAACGCCATCGCCTTCTTCATCGTCTACCACACCGCCTCGGTGATCTGCATGCGGCGGGTGAAGACCCTGACGCCGGCCGCCCCGGCGGCTGTGCGGCGGCTGCTGTGGGCGGCGACGGTGGCGGTCACCGCCTACTTCTTCGCCTGGGCGGAAACCTTCATGTACGTCAATTCCGCCGCCAGCGCCAACGTCTGGTACATCGACCGGGCGCGGATGCTGAGCCTGGGCTCGGCCTGTTATGCGCTGTACTTCATCGTCAGCTTCCCCAACGTGTTCCGCCTCGACGAGGAGGCGGAGGGCGAGCGCTGGCCGCTGTCGCGCTGTGTCATCGAGGCTTCGTTCGTCAGCATGGTCGTGTTGTTCCTGCTGGACCTGTTCACCTGGATCGTCGGTCCGATCGCCTGAGTCTTTGCTGGAGGTTGTCATGTCGCCGAGTCTGCACGCAGTGATCGCCCGCCGCGGCGCCGCTTCCGTCCAGCCCGGCGCCACGCCGCAGGAGCGCTTCTCGGAGCTGCTGCAGCGCATCTACGACGGACCCGGCGAGCGCCAGCCCTGGCTCGGCGCGCTGCAATGCATCCAGTCCGACCTGCGTGCGTCCTGGGCCGCGCTGCTGCTGCGGCCGGCCACGGCGCAGCTGCCGGCGCACATCGTCGCCGCCGGCGGGCCGCTGTGGCTGGCGGAGGATTCGCCGTTCACGCCGGGCGGTCGCTTTCCGCCCGGCGCTCCATTCCTCGATCTGCCCTGCGATCGCATGCTGCGGGTGGAGAACTTCGCCGCCGACCGCCGCGCGCCGCGCCACGCCATCGGCGCCGACATCCTGGTGGGCGGCGCGGTGCGCGTGCGCCTGCGCGTCTGCCGCGGCGAGAAGGGAGGGCCGTTCGGCGAGGCGGACCTGCGCTACGGCGAGGCGCTGCTGCCCCATTTCCGCCGCGCGTTGGAGATGTATTTTGTGCTGGCCGCGCAGCAGCGTGAGAATCAACTGCTGGCCGGGGCGGTGGACAGTCTGGGCGTAGGCGTCGTGCTGCTCGATGAGTGCGGCGCGCTGCTCCACAGCAACCGCCTCGCCGACGAGATCCTGCGCCGCCGCGACGGCCTGCGCCTGGCCAACGCCATGCTGGCCTGCGACACGCCGGCGGAGGACCGCCGCCTGCGCGGCGCCATCCGCACCGCCCTGCAGCGCTCGCTGGAGGGCGATGCCGGCGAGGGGATCGCGGTCGCCGCCACCCGTGCCGACGGCAGCACCCGCCTGGGCCTGCTGGTCAAGCCGCTGCCGCCGGGACCGCTCGACGAGGGGCGCCGCCGGCCGGCGGTGGTGGTGTTTCTGCGCGATCCGCGGCACGGCTGCCAGCCGTCGCAGCGCGCGGTGAGCCAGCTGTTCGACCTGACCCCGGTGGAGACCCGGCTGACGCTGGAGATGGTGGCCGGCGCCACCCTCGACGAGACCGCGGCGGCGCTGCAGATCCGCCGCAATACCGCGCGCACCCACCTGCGCTCGATCTTCGCCAAGGTCGGCGTGCAGCGCCAGGCGGAGCTGGTGCGGGTGATCCTCAACAGCGTGGCGGTGATGCGCGAAGCGCCGTAGGCGTAGAATCCGGCCTGTCTGCCCTGCCGGATTTGCCGCCGAACATGCTCATCGCCAACGCCACCCTGATCAACGAAGGGCGCCGCTACGAATCCGACCTGCTGATCCGCGGCGAGCGCATCGAGAAGATCGCGCCGCGCATCGCCGCGCCGGCTGGCGTGGAGGTGCTGGACGCCAGGGGGCGTTTCCTGCTGCCGGGGATGATCGACGACCAGGTGCACTTCCGCGAGCCGGGGCTCACCCACAAGGGCGATCTTGCCAGCGAATCGGCCGCCGCGGTGGCGGGCGGCACCACCAGCTTCATGGACATGCCCAACGTGATCCCGCAGACGGTGACGCGCGAGGCGCTGGCGGACAAGTACCGCATGGCGCAGGGCCGGGCGCACGCCAACTACGCTTTCTATCTCGGCGCCACCAACGACAACGTCGAGGAGATCGCGCGCCTGCAGCCGGGCGAGGCCTGCGCGGTGAAGGTGTTCATGGGCGCATCCACCGGCAACATGCTGGTGGACGACCCCAAGACCCTGGAGGGCATTTTCGCCCGCTCGCCGGCGATCGTGGTGACGCACTGCGAAGACACGCCCATCATCAAGGCGAACGAGGCCAAGGCACGCGAGCGCTACGGCGAGGAGGTGCCCTTCGCCGAGCATCCGCACATCCGCTCGGCGGAGGCCTGCTACAAATCCTCACAGCTGGCGGTGGGGCTGGCACGTCGCCACGGCACCCGCCTGCACGTGCTGCACCTGACCAGCGCCCTCGAGCTGGAGCTGTTCCAGCCCGGGCCGGTGCAGGGCAAGCAGATCACGGTGGAGGCCTGCGTGCACCACCTGTATTTCGACGAGTCGCGCTATGCCGACCTGGGCAGCCGCCTCAAGTGCAACCCGGCGGTGAAGAGCGCCGCCGACCGCGCCGCCCTGGTGGCGGCGGTGCGCGAAGGGCGCATCGACATCATCGCCACCGACCACGCGCCGCACACGCGCGAGGAGAAGGCGCAGAGCTATTTCAAGGCGCCGTCCGGCCTGCCGCTGGTGCAGCATTCGCTGCTGGCGCTGTTCGAGCTGGCGGCGCGCGGCGAGCTGGACCTGGAGACGGTGGTGCAGCGGGCGATGCACGCGCCGGCCGAGCGCTTCGGCGTGCAGGAGCGCGGCTACCTGCGCGAGGGCGCCTACGCCGACCTGGTGCTGGTGGACCCCGCCAGGCCGACCGTGGTCACCCCCCAGAGCGTGCTGTACAAGTGCGGCTGGGCGCCGTTCGAGGGTCACACCTTCGGCGCCAGCATCGCCGCCACCTGGGTCAACGGCGCGCTGGCCTGGGACGGCAGCAAGGTGCTGGCGCCGCGCGGCCAGCGACTGCGGCTGGCCTGAAGCGCGACAATCCTGTCCACCGGCTTCGAAGCGGGCTCTGCGGTAACGAAAGAGTCTCCAACTGTTGATAGCCTTCGCGTGTCCCGGGACAGCATATGCGCGGCCGAAAGAAACCAACAGCGCGGGCGTGGGTCTTGTTGCTCTGGCTGGCCGGGTGGCAACCCGTTATGGCTGCTGCCGATCCGCCGCCGGTGGACCTCGCGCCTGGTACCGCCGTCCGCGACAGCGTCGGCGCCGGCCAGGAACGCGGCTACCGCATCGCACTGGCCGCCGGGCAGGCGGCTAGGCTGACGCTGCGGCAGCTCGACGATCACGCCCCCGAGCTGCTCTGGACCGATGCTCCGGATTTGCCGCCGCTGCGCGTCACGGCCGGGCGCCGGGCGTTTCGCAGCATTACGCTAGTCGCGGCCGCTGCAAGCGCCTGGCGATTCCGGTTGGCGGCGAAAACCAAGGGCAATCCGGCCAGCTACGAAGTCGTCGCGGGGCCGGCGCACCCGGCCACCGATGCCGACCGCCGCATGGCAGCGGCCGAAACGGCGCTGGCACGGGCGGATGATCTGCGCCAGATCTCCGGCAGCTCGGAGAACGGCAGCCGCGGTGGCGACGAGGCCGTCAGCCGCGCCAGGGCGGCCTACGCCGAGGCCAGCGCCGCCTGGCGGCAGGCCGCGGACGACTGCGGCCTGCGCCGGACCTACTCCGGGCTGGGCCGGCTCCGCTACGCGCACGACGATTACCGCGGCGCCATCGATGCGGAACGTAATGCGCTGGCGGCCGGCTGCGACGACAGCGCGGATCCGGGCCTCACGGCGGACACGGCCGAAGCCTACCGCACTCTGGGCGCGTCGCTCAGCTACCTGGGGGATTTCGCGGACGCCATCGTCGCCAAGGAAAAAGCGCTGTCGCTGTACGAGCAGACCGGCGACGACCGTTTCCGCGGGGTGGTGCTGGGCAACCTGAGTAGCGATGCCGCCGCCACCGGCCAGTCGGCCAAGGCCCTGGACGCCGCCGAGTCCGCACTGCGCCTGGCCGAAGCCGCCGGCGACAGGCAGGGTATTGAGTTCAGCCGGGAGCGGGTGGCCGCCATGCTGCTGTCGCGCGGCGAACTCGGTCCTTCGCTGGAGCTCTACCAGCGCACGCTGGAAGAGCTGCGGCAGGCGCCTTACCCGATGGTCGAGAACATGGCCTGGAACGACCTCGGCCTGCTGTACCGCGAGCTGGGTGACCCGGCGCAGTCGCGGGCTGCGTATGAAAAGGCGCAGGCCGCGGCGCTGGCCAACGACGACCGCTCGGCGGTGGTGGAGGCGCTGCGTAACCAGGGCAATGCCGCGCTGGATGCCGCCGAGCTGGATGGCGCCGCGCGTCTGTTCCGGCAATCCCTCGACTTGTCGCGCCAGGGCGGATTCCGCAGTTTCGAAGGCGCTGCCCTGCTTGGTCTGGGACGCTGTGCCCTGGCATCGGGCGACTGGACCACGGCGGCGCAACGGCTGCACGCGGCCACCGGTCTGGCGCGGCGGAGTGGGGACGTCCTCACCGGCATGGACGCTCAGCTCGCTCTGGGCGATCTTGACAGCCGCCGCGGTCGCTGGGCCTCGGCCAGGGCGCGTTATGCCGGGGCCTACGCCGCAGCTGTGCGCACCCATTCCAGCAACCTGCTGCCGGTGACGCTGGCCAGCTTGGCCCGCAGCGAGAAGTCGCTGGGCGAGCGGGCGAGCGCACGCCGCCATATCGAGCGGGCGCTGGCGCTGATCGAGGCGCAGCGCCTGCGCATCAACGACCCCAGCCTGCGTACCAGCTATTTCAATTCGCGGCGCGGCTACTACGAGCTCTACATCGACATCCTGATGGAGATGCAGCGGCGCAATCCGGCTGGCGAGTTTGCCGCGACGGCGCTCGAAGCCAGCGAACGGGCGCGTGCCAGAACGCTGCAGGACATGCTGCTGGAGCGGCGCCTGTCGCTCGAACGCCCGGTCGACGCGCGCCTGCTGGAGGAGGAGCGGGCGGCGGACGACCGCCTGCACCTGCTGGCATACCAGGCTGCGCGGGAAACCGACGGCGCGGCTCGGGCCCGCCTGCAGAACGAGGTGGACGAGGCGAGCCGCCGGCTGGACGAGCTGCGCGGGCGTATCCGCGGCGCCAATCCGCGTTACGCTGAGCTGAGCAATCCGCAAGGCATCGCGACCGGCGAGATCCAGCGCCTGCTGGGGCCCGGCACCGCGCTGCTGGAATACTGGTTGGGCGAGGAGCGGAGCTATCTGTGGCTGGTGACCCGCGACACGCTCGCCAGCTACGTCCTGCCGCCGCGCGGGGTCATCGAAGGTCCGGCGGAACAACTGCGGATGGAGCTGAGTGCGGGACGGATCGCCTCCGCCGACGTGCCGATCGAAGCGCTGCCGGATCTCGAGGCGGCCAACCTGAAATCGGTGCAGACCCTCGGCCGCTCGCTCGGCCGCCAACTGCTGGGCCCGGCGGCGGCGCTTGCGCGTTACGGCACGGTGATCGTGGTCGGCGATGGGGCCTTGCAGCGGCTGCCGTTCAACATGCTGGACCCGGCTTTTCCCGTCCGGCCCACCGGCGCGCAGGAATTCTTCTATCTGCCGTCGATCGCCAGCGCACGCTGGCTGCGTGGGGACACCACGTTCGAGGCGCCGTCGGCGGTGGCCATCATGGCCGATCCGGTATTCAGCCGCAGCGATCCGCGCATCGGCGCGCAGGCGGTGGCAGCCGAGCCCGGTGGCCAGCCGGTGCTGCGCGCCGCCGTCGATGCCGGTATTGCCGACCTGCCACGGCTGGCCTACAGCCGGGTGGAAGCGCAGAACATCGCCGCCCTGCTGCCGGGGAAGTCGACCTGGGTTGTGCTCGATTTCGCCGCCAGCCGCGACAATGCCCTGCGGGCCGCCTGGTCGGATTACCCCGCCGTGCACTTCGCTACCCACGCCCTGCTCGATCTCCGTCACCCGGAGTTGTCGGGCATCGTCCTGTCGCTTTACAACCAGGCGGGGCAGCCGCAGGACGGATTCCTGCGCATGAACGACATCTACAATCTGCGCATCCCGGCCGAGCTGGTGTTCCTCAGCGCCTGTGAATCGGCGCTGGGCAGGTCCGACGGCGAGGAGGGCGTCTACAGCCTTTCGCGTGCTTTTTTTTACGCCGGTACCAAGCGCGTGCTGGCCAACCTGTGGCCGGTCGACGACCGCGCCTCGGCAGAATTCGTGGAACGTTTCTACCGCGCTCTGCTGCTGCGGCATCGAAATCCGGGACAGGCCTTGCGCGCGGCCCAGGACGAAATGTCCAATGACCCGCGCTGGCGCCGCCCGTACTATTGGGCGGGTTACGTGTTGCAGGGCGATTGGCGTTGATTGGGTAGGGGCGGGAGGCAGCATGGCCGTCGGCGTTGCGGCACCGGAGGTTGCGGAAGACGAGATGCGGTTGGCGCCGCAGCCGGCCTTGGCCGACCCAGTCTCGTCTTTTGCGGCGCTGCTCAAGCGGCTGGAATCCGAGGGCGTGCCCGCGGCGCTAAGCTACGAACAGTTGCGGCGCCGCCTCATCGTCTATTTCCGCCTGCATCTGCCCGCCGAAGCGGAGGCCCTGGCCGACGTGACCTTCGACCGCATGGCACGCCGGCTCGAGGAAGGAGTTCCGGTGCGGGAGATCCGGCACTATGCCCTCGGCGTCGCGCGACTGGTGTGCCTGGAGGCGCGGGCGCGCGAGCAGCGCTCGCGCGACGCTTTCGCCGACCCCGCCCTGTTGCCCGACAATGTGGCCACAGAGACGGATGCCGAGGTCGATGCCGTGCAGGCCGCCCTGGCGGCCTGCCTGCAGACGCTGCCGGCGCGCAATCGCGACTTGATCCTGGCCTATTACTCGGGTGACGGCGCCCAACGGCGGCGCGTCCGGCAAAGCCTGGCGGCGGAGGCCAGGCTGTCGCTCAACGCCTTGCGCAACAAGGCCTTGCGTATCAGGGAGGCCCTCGAACAGTGCGTGCTGGAGCGGCTCAAATCACCGTGAACCGCGGTGCCGCGGCGAAACGAGCGTGATGAAATTCCGCAAATCCTCACTATGAGCATGCAAGGTATGGATGCCGACCCCGCAGCAACCGGCGGCAGGGCCGCAACACAGTCCCTGTCCGACGAGGATCTGCGCGCCCTGCTGCTACGCCAACTGCCCGAGATCGTGGCGGACGCGATCGAGCAGCGGTTGATCGTCGATGACGGCCTGGCCGAGCGCGTGCGGCAGATCGAGTACGAACTCCTCGATGCTTATGCCCGTGACCGTCTGACGCCCGCCGATCGTGCCGCCGTCAGGCAGCACCTGCTGCGTACCGCCGACGACCGCAAGCGGGTCCAGATCGCCCGCGCGCTGGCACAGATGGCGCCCCGCGAAAACCGGCGGCGGAGCCTGTTCGCCCGGATATTCGACCGGCCCGCCGGCCCGCCTTGGGGAGCCCTGCTGGCCGGCGCGGCCGCCTTCGCGACATTGTTGACGCTCTTGCTGCTGCGGCAGCCGTTGGCCCCGGCCGGAGCGGGTGGCAAGCCCATGCCGGAGTCCACGGCCCCCGCCTACACGGTGAGCCTGCTGGCCGGCGTGACGCGCGGAACGGACCACCTTGAGATACGGGTTCCCGCAGGCGTGGGGCAGGTGCGCTTGCAGGCCGAGGTCGACGATCCCGTGGCGGACGCGCATTACCGCCTGCAGTTGTCCGATGCCGCGGGAAGCGTTCTGCTCTCCGTGCCGGACCTGGCACTGCGGTACGCAGGGCGGCATGCCTATGTGGAAGCCCCGGTCGCCCGCCGGATATTCTGCTGCGGGCGGCGGCGCCTGGTGCTGCGGCCGCAGGCGCCCACCGGCAAGCCGGAAGAATCCTGGACCTTCGACGCAGGCTAGCCCTGGGCCAGCCCGCGGCTTCCCGACGAACGGTAGCGGTTCGCGCGTGATGTATCGCTGCACGCGCTCACTTCCTGTATCAGCGGAATTTTCTCGTGCCGGCGCCCCGGGCGCCGGCTGCGGCGAGTGTTCCGCAGCATTCCAGGGAGACGCAGATGAAGGCCAACCGCACTGCGGGACCGGTTGCGCGAACGGCGCTGTTGTGCCGCATCGCCGCAGCGGTCCTTTCGGCGCTGACCCTGCTCGGCTTGTTCGAGCAGACGGTGTGGGCCAGCGCCTCCATACCAAGCGTCTTGCGGAGCGACACCGCGGACGCGGCGCAGCCGTCCGAGCTGCAGCGCGCACTGATCAAGGCCGTCGTCGAGGCTCACGTGCGGGCGCTCAGCCACTCCCCTGAAAGCGCTGCGGATCGCGTCGGCGTGACGGCGCCGGCGGATGCTGCAGCGTCCTCCCCGCTGCAGGCGGCCGTAGCCAGCCCGATCGGGCCTGCGCCGGGCCGCGGTTACGTGCGCCTGCCGGGGCACGTGCTGAAGGCGCTGGCGCGCGCGACGCTGGCCGTACCCGACGCGGTGGTGCCGTTGTCGCCCGCCGCTTCGGCGGCGCAGCAGGAGTTGACGCTCACGCTGGTGCTGAACCGCGACGATCAGGCCGGCTTCGACCGCTACATGAAGCAGGTCTACGATCCGGCTTCGAAGCAATACCGGCATTTCCTGAGCCAGGCACAAATCGCCCAGCGCTTCGGTCCTTCACCGAAGAGTTATCGCGCCGTCGCGGCCTATCTGCGCGCGCACGGATTCAAGCTGGTGGAGGGTTCCGGCAACCGCATGACGCTGACCGTGCGCGGCACTCGTGCAAAGGTGGAGCGGACATTCGCCGTCGGGATCGACGACTACCGCATCGGCGACACCGATTTCTATGCAAACTACGACGACCCCGCGCTGCCCACGCTCCTCGCCGCGCATGTTCACGCCATCGCCGGCCTGAACAGCCTGGGACAGCCGCAGAGCGTGACGCAACAGCAGCGGAATTTCCTCAGCAACTGCTCCACCGCGGGCTCATTCTTCGGCCTGGTCCCCGTCTACGGAGTGCTGGGTGGCATCGTCGGCGGATTCTGCATCGGCCTGCTGCTGGGCGATGATCTAAAAAAGGGGACCCCCGACATTTCCGACATCTGCAACGCTATCGTCGATGTCTACGGCGGCCTCGACGGCTTCGCCTTCGCCCTGGTAGCGCTGTTTGCCTCGCTGACCTGCAATCTGCTGGGCCTCTCCTCCCCGCCCCCGGCGGGACCGCCGACGCCCCCCGGTGTGCCGCCCTACAACCCGCCGCCGTCGGGCGGCGGCTCCGGCGGTTCCGGCAGTTCGGGAGGCTCGACCAGTTCCGGTAGTTCCAGCGGCTCAAGTTCCAGCGGCTCGAGCTCCAGCGGCTCAAGTTCCAGTGGTTCGAGTTCCAGTGGTTCGAGTTCCAGCGGCTCAAGTTCCAGCGGCTCGAGCTCCAGCGGTTCGGGTTCCAGCGGTTCTGCCAGCTCCGGCGGTTCTGGCAGTTCCGGTGGTTCTGGCAGTTCCGGTGGTTCGGGCAGTTCCGGTGGTTCGGGCAGTTCCGGTGGTTCGGGCAGCAGCTCCGGCAACGAGCAGCCGCCCTGCCTGTACGGAGTCTCGGCCAAACTGACCGCCAACCCCACCACCACGGCCGCCGGGCGGCCCGTGAACTTCGATGCCTCGGGCTCGACTGTGATCGACGCGCCCTGCGGCGACTCCATCTCGAACTACGCCTTCACCTTCGGCGACGGTACGAACACCGTCAACCAAGCCACGCCGCAGATCAGCCACGCGTATAGCCGGCCCGGCACCTATGTCGCGAGCGTGCGCGTGTTCGATGGCGGTTCCGACTTCACCGCGGTGGCCTCGGTGACCATCACTGTGGGCGGTCTCCCCGGCGCCGCCGTACGCGTGAATCCCCAGGCGCGGGCGGGCGCCCGCGCCGGCCTAGGGGCGCGCTCTGGTGCGGCGGCGGTGACGGACGCCCGGCAGGCGGCGGCGCGGGCGGACGGTACCGGGCAGACCATCGGCCTGCTGGAGTTCGATGGCTTCAACATGTCCGACGTGACCGACTTCCTCAACCTGGTCGGCTTCCCGTCCACCGCGGCCGGCAACCTGAGCGTGGTGCCCGTCAACGGCGGCGTGGCCAGCCCCGGCGCCAGTGAGGACGAGGTGCTGCTCGATATCGAAGCCGCGATGACAGTGGCCCCCGGCGCCAAGGTGGTGGTCTACGAAGCGCCATTCAATCGCGGCGCGGCTAGCTACGAGGCGGCCTTCAACGCCATGATCGACGGCGGCTCGACCGTCATCAGCAACAGCTATTCGTCCTGCGAGGACCAGGTTTCCCTCGCCGACGCACAGGGCATCGACGCGATCCTGCAGACGGCGGCCGCGTCCGGCATCAGCGTGTTCAACGGCGCCGGCGACAGCGGCAGCACCTGCCTCGACGGCAGCGCCAACACCATCGGCGTTCCCGCCGATTCGCCCAATGCCACGGCCGTGGGCGGCACCTCGCTGCAGATCGGCGCCGGCATGCTCTACGGCTCGGAGACCTACTGGAACGGCGGCAGCGCGATGCCGCCTTCGGGGCAGGGCGGCTTCGGCACCAGCCGCTATTTTCCGCGCCCGGCCTACCAGAACGGCCTCAACGCCGCCTCGGCGCGCTCCATCCCCGACGTCGCGGTGGAGGCGGATCCGGCACACGGATTCATTCTCTGCCAAGCCGACAACGGTGGTTGCCCGAATGGGCAGATCTACGGCGGCACCAGCGCCGCCGCGCCGATCTGGGCGGCCTTTGCCGCGCTGCTGAACCAGGCGCAGGGCAGAAACCTGGGTTTCCTCAACCCGGTGATCTATCCCTACGCAAGCACTGCCGCATTCCACAACGCCGCGTCGATGGGCAGCGATTTCGCGCACGTCGGACTGGGCTCGCCGAACCTCGACGCCCTGTACCTGCAGATCAACGGCGCCACCGCCGGCACTCCCGACCCGGCGGCGTCCAGCGCCTACTTCAGGTCGGTGCTGGCGGCCGGGCAGGAAGGGCTGCCGTTGCTCAACGTGCCGGCCGACGGTTCCACCGCGGCGGAGATTACCGTGGTGCTGCGCGACGCCAGGGGTCACACCGTCGGCGGCAAGACGGTCACGCTCGCCGACAACGGCGGTAGCGTCAAGCTGGCGTCGGCCAGCGCGGTGACCTCGACCAACAACGGCGCAGCGGTGTTCTCGGCCACCGACCTCAACCCGGAGTTCGTCACCTTCACCGTCACCGATACCAGCGACGGTATCGTGCTGCAGCAGCAGCCGGTGGTTGTATTCGGCGTGCCCGCGGCGGCCGATGCCGGGCTGACCGCCCTGCCGGCCACCGTAACCGCCGACGGCAGCAGCACGGTGACCATCACGGTAAAGCTGCAGGATGCGCTGGGGCGCCCCACGCCGGGTAAGCTGATCAGCGTGTCGCAGGGCAGCGGCCATTCCGTCATCTCGGGCACCAACCCGACCGTGACCGACAGCAACGGCCAGATCCAGCTCACCGCCACCGACGACACCAACGAAACGGTCAGCTATACGGCGATCGACGTGAGCGACAACAATCTGCCGGTGCCCGGTTCCGGCACGGTGACCTTTGGCAGCGCCGCCACCTCGGATTGCAACAGCAACGCGCCGGCCGGAGCCAACGGCTACGCCGTCACCACGTTTGCGACCGGCTTTCCGGCGCAGGACTTCTTCTACGCCGACGTCAACTTCGGCGGCTGTCCGGGGGCGCTCAATCCCGCCTTCGATTCGTCGGGCAATGTCTACATCCCGGATTTCCTGACCGGCAACATCTACCGCTTCGGCCTCGACGGCGGCAGCGCCGGCCCGGGCAACATCACCACCAACCCGACGCTGGGGCCCTCGCTCGGCACGCTGGTGTACAGCGGCGACGGCAAGGTCTACAGCACGCTGATCTCGGGTTCCTTCTTCACCGAGGGTTCCATCGTGCAGGTGGATCCGGCCAGCGGCACCATCCTGCGCACGGTGGCGACGGGCTACACCTGCCCGGGCGGCCTGGCGATCGATCCGCTCAGCGGCGACCTGTTCTTCGACGATGGATGTTACGGCGCAGGTTCGGACAACCCTTCGCTGTGGCGGATCACGGATCCCGCCAATACCGATCCCAACAATCCGACCTCGGTGTCGGTCTACGCGACCCTGCCGTACACCTCCAACGGCCAGATCGTGTTCGCCCCCAACGGCACCATGTACGTGATCACCGGCAACCCGGGCCGCTATCCCGGCGGCAACTTCATCGCCGAGGTGACGGGGACCGGCGGTCCCCAGCCGGCGACCGTGACGACCCTGTCGGGCATCTACTCCGACAACGGTTCGCTGGCCGTCGGCCAGACCGGCAGCGACGGTGGCGTCAAGACGCTGGCCGTGCACGAGAGCCCGAGCGGCGGCCCGGCCGGCGGCGCGCTGGAGACCGTCGACATCACCACCGTCACTCCGACGGTGGATCTGGTGCTGGCCACCGGCGACATCGGCATCGGCGTCATCGGTCCGGACGGCTGCAACTACGTCGGCGACCATCACGTGGTCTACAAGCTCGCCCCCAGCAGCGGCAGTTGCGGGCTGACGCCGACCAGTACCGCGCCGTCGTTGACGCTGTCCCCGCCCAGCGTGAGCCCGAGCCCGGCGCAGGGCGCCGCGCAGACGTTCACCGCCAGCCTGCACAACGTGAGCGCCGCCGCCGGCGTGCCGGTGCTGTTCTCGGTGATCGGCGCCAACCCGCAGCTCAAGCTGGTCGATACCGACGCCGGTGGCCAGGCCACGTTCAGCTATACGGCGAGGCACAGCGGCAACGACACCATTGTCGCTTCGGCCACCGTCAGCAGCTCCTCCGTCACCACCAATGCGGTCCGGGCCAGGGCCTATCCGCATGCGGCCCGGCCCAGCCGCGCCGCCGCGGCCGCACCGGTCGCTCCGGTCGCTCCGGTCGCTCCGCTGGAAGACCGCGGCGGCGGTGTGGCCTACGCTGGCCGGGCGCCGCAATACCCGGGACGCAACTACCCGGCGGTGGTGCGCGGCACGCCAGTGGTGGCGCGCGGCGCCGCCCCTCGCGCCGCCGTCGCGGCGCCCCAGGCGGCCGGTGCCCAGTCCAGCATTTCGCTGCTTTCCAACAAGGCGCAGGTCGCCTGGTCCGCCGGGCAGGACCTGTCGGTGCTCAACCTCAACCTGAGCCCCACCGGCGGCATGCCCGGTCAAACCGTCACGCTGATCGGCTCGCTGTCGGATGTTTCGGTCAACCCAGTTGCCGCCGCAGCGGGGCAGTCCGTCACGTTCAACGTGGGCGGGGCGAGCTGCACTGCCGCCACCGGCGCGAGCGGCATCGCGAGCTGCCAGGTCACCGTGCCGGCAGCGGGCTCGTATACCCTGACCGCGGCTTTCGCTGGAACATCCCAGCTCGCCGCCGCCAGCGCATCCGTCGCATTCCAGGTGACGGCGGCGCCGGTGTCGCCGCCGCCGGTGGTGACGATCGCGGTGAACCCGTCGTCCATCACGCTCGGCGAGAGCGCCACGCTGAGCTGGTCGACGGCCAATGCCGCCGGCGCCACCTGCACGGCCAGCGGCGGTTGGAGCGGCAGCGAGCCGGCGAGCGGCACGCAGGCCGAGACCCCCTCGGCATCGGGAACCGTGGTGTACACCCTGAGCTGCGCCGGCCCCGGCGGGACTGGTAGCGCCTCCGCCACGCTGTCCGTGGCGCAGCCGCTGGCGCAGGTGAACGTGAAGTCCGGCGGCGGTCCCTTCGCTTGGCCGATGGCCCTGCTGTTCGGCCTGCTGGTGCTGCTGCGGCGCAGGCGGGCCGCGCTGCGCCGCCGCTTGGCCATGGGCCTGGTCGCGCTCGGCGCGGTGCCCGGGCTGGCGCAGGCGGACGAACCTGTGGCGATGACCGACCGTCTCTATGTCGGCCTGCGGGCAGGCGCCATGCAACTCGGCGGCGACACTGGCAGGCTGGAGACGCGGCTCGGCGCGGCGGGTTTCCCGGCTGTCCAGGCCAAGGTCGACACCACCGCCGCAGCCGGCACGGTCTACTTCGGCTACGAACTCATGCCGCATGCCGACGTCGAGTTCGCCTACTCCTACCGCCAGGGGACGGTGGCCACACTCAGCGGCGCCGTTCCCTCGGCGTCGAGCGCTTCGGCTCTGCTGCAAGCATCGACCGGCTTGGTCCGCGGCTACGGCGACATCTATGCCGTTTCGTTCCGCGAGCGGGGGGAACTGCTGCCGCGCCTTACGCTCAACCCGCGTGTCGGCGCGTTCCTGTGGGACAGCCGGGTCACAGCTGACACCGGCGGCGGCGGCACCAGCACCACCCACAGCGGTGGCGGCATCACGTTGGGCTTGGGCCTGGCCTACCGCGTCTGGGGAGGTCTGGAGATGGGCGCGGGCGTCGACTACTTCCGCGGCAACCCGGTCAATACCGGCACGCTCTACGCCGGCTCGGCCGAATGGCGCTTCGGCGGACGCTGACCGCCATCCCTCACTTCAGGCAGACCGCTTCGACGTTATTGCCATCCGGATCGAACAGGAACGCCGCGTAGTAGCTTGGGCTGTAGTCGGCGCGTAGCCCGGGCCGGCCGTTGTCGCGCCCGCCAGCCTTGAGGCCGCCCTTGTGGAAACCATCCACCGCGGCATGGTTGCCGGCACGGAACGCCAGGTGCGTGCCCGCTCCCGCTGCGCCCTTGGCCGGGTACAGCCACAGCGCCGGAGCGCCCTTCGGCCCGAAACCGGCGCTGCCTTCGTCGTGGCAGCACAGCACGTGGCCCAGCGGTGTCAGCGCGGCGGTGTAGAAGCGCACCGCGGCGTCGAGGTCCTTCACTTTCACACCGACATGGTCGTACATGGGAAATCTCCTTGCTTGGTGGATGATTCAGGCGCGCCGTGCGCGCATTTCCAGCTGCAGGTGCCAGCTCGCGCCGTCGTCGTCCGACACCTCGCCGAGCCAGCGGAAGCTGCGCGGTGTGATGTCGCGGAAGCTCCAGCGCATCGGTGTGCCCTCCACGGTCTGGCCGAGCTGTACGATGCAGCCGTCGTCCGCGCGCCCGACCTGGGTGACCCAGAAGCCGAGCGCCGGGTCGATCCAGTTGATGCGCCAGGTCTGCGTCTGCGGCTGGTACATGCGGATGGTGGTGCCGTAGCGCAGCGGGTAGCCCGCCGGCGGGCCCTGGTTGCGGCGTGGGCCGGGTGGGGCGATCCACACGTCCTGGATCGCGCGACCCTGCAGCACCCAGCCGAAGTGCCATTCACCCTCCGACTGGTCGATGGCACCGTCCGCGAAGTAGTCGCTGAGCTCGAGGTTCCAGGAGCCGACGAAGCGGCCGTAGAGCTGCAGCGCTTCGGCATGCTGCGGGTCGGGGCCTGCCGCGTGCAGGGCTTCGAGGAACGGATTGCTGGCTGGAAGTTTCATGGTGATCGGCGCTTGGCGCGGGGATGCCCGCCTTGCCGACTACCTTAGTGACACCCATCCCGTGCGGCTGTCGAAATCCTGCGCGATTCGTCCGGATGTGCGCTTCGTCACAAAACACTGGCGCCGCTTCACCGGTTTGCAACCTTTCCGGCGCAAGTTGCGGTCACAGTATCGGATTCCGCCACGCGCGCAAGAGGTTGCCATGACCAGCAAATCACAGCCGAAACACCCGGGCGGCAAGGCTCCGGCTCCGCACACCGTCGGCGACGGTACACCCGCGCCCGCTGGATTGCTGGGCTCGATCGAGCACGTCGTGGTGCTGATGCTGGAGAACCGTTCGTTCGACCACATGCTGGGCCTGCTCTATGCCGGCAGCGGCAACGTCTCGCCGGCCGGCCAGCCGTTCGAGGGATTGACCGGCGAGGAAACCAATCCCGATGCCAACGGCGCCGCGGTGCAGGTGTATCCCATCAACTCCAAGACCGCGAACGCCTATTTCATGCCGGGCGCGGACCCGGGTGAGGGCTACTCGGCCACCAACTCGCAGCTATTCGGCAGCATCACCGCGCCGAACCCGCCGGTGGCCACCAGCCAGGGCTTCGTCACGGACTACGCCTATACCCTGGGCTGGGAGGCGAAGGAGAAATGGTCGATCCTGCCCGGTACCGTGGCGTCCGACATCATGGGCGTGTTCACGCCGCAGACGCTGCCGGTGCTGTCCGGCCTGGCCGCCGGTTACGCGGTGTGCGACCACTGGTACAGCTCGGTGCCGACCGAGACCATGCCCAATCGCGCCTTCGCCTGCGCCGCCACCTCGCAGGGCCACATGGACGACAAGACCAAGACCTTCACCTCGCCCAGCATCTTCGGCGCGCTGGGCAATGCGGGCATCGGCTGGTCCATCTACGGCTACGACGCCGACCCGCTGACGCGACACAATTTCCCCGATACCACCTCGGCCGACGACAGCCACTTCGGCCAGTTCGCCGACTTCAAGACCGCAGCCGCCGCCGGCACGCTCGCCGCCTTCACCTTCCTGGAGCCGAGCTGGGATTCGGCCGGCAACAGCCAGCACCCCAACTACGACGTGGCGCTGGGCGAGCAGCTCATCCACGACGTGTACTACGCCCTGCGCAACGGGCCGGCCTGGAACCAGACCCTGCTGATCGTCACCTACGACGAGCACGGCGGCTGCTACGACCACGTGGCGCCGCCGTCCAGCGCGGTGCCGCCGGACGACTCGGCGGGCGAGTACGGCTTCGACTTCACCCGCTTCGGCGTGCGCGTGCCGACCGTGCTGGTGTCGCCGCTGATCGCCGCCGGCACTGTCTTCCGCGTGCCCGCCGGCAGCATGCCGCTGGACCACACCTCGATCCTCAAGACGGTCGAGCTGCGCTGGAACCTGCCGCCGCTGACCAAGCGCGACGCCGCTGCGCCGGACGTGGGCGCGGTGCTCACGCTCGCCACCCCGCGCACCGACGATCCGCTGCAAGGCGTGGTGGTGCCGGTGTCGAGCGGCACCAACCCTTCGGCGGAGCAGCCTTCGCACCTGCAGCAGATCCACGCCGAGCTGCTGGCGCAGCTGCCGGTGCCGGATCACCAGGGCGGCGCGCACCACCTCATGCCGGCGCTGCGCACCAATGCCGACTACAAGAAATACATCAAGGAGCGTACGGCGGCGTGGAAGGCGTCGCGCAAGGGTTCAGGCGCCAGGCATGCGTGAAGCGCCCGCCTGCCGCCGCAGCGCCGTCGGCGTCAGCCCGTAGGCGGCGCGGAACGCCGCGGTGAAGTGGCTGGGGTTGGCGAAGCCCAGCCGTAGCGCGATCGCGGTCAGCTCCTCGCCCGAGTCGAGCACCTCGGCCGCCGCCCGCGCCAGCCGCGCCCGCAGCAGGTACTGATGGATGGAGGCGCCCATCTCGCGCTGGAAGCTGCGCGCGAGATGGAACGGCGAGGCGTGCACCCGTTGCGCCAGCCGGTCCAGGGTCCAGGGCAGTTCGGGTTGCGCCGCCAGCGTCACGGCGGTGGCGCGGGCCTGGTCGCGCCGGCGCCGCCGCGCCAACGGCCGCCGGTCCACGCCGCTGGGTGCGCCGGGGCGGGCGCAGGC
>JARLJS010000132.1 GCA_031291075.1 Nevskia sp.
AATCGCCCGGGCTGCCATTACAGTCGTCACGCTCGCACCTCCAACATCCGCCGGCCGCGGAACAATCCGCGATCCCCCGGCTCCCCGAACCTGCCGCCAGACCCCAGCCCCCCAGCCGCCCCCCCCCGCCGCCCCCGCGGCGCGGTCAATTAGGAGCAGCCCCCCCGAAGGGTTGCCCCCGGTTTTCCGCCAGGCCGCGTTGCTCGCTCCTCATTTGCAATGAGCAAACCACGTCGCTCGCGCCTTGCCTGGCGGAAAACCGGGGCCAACGGGAGGGCATGGAGTTATTCAGAGGCTCCCTGGGGAACCTGTTGGGCGGTTGACGCCGGCTCGCCATGCTGGTGGCTGAAGCCCGTGACCGCGCGGGTGCGCTGTGCCGCCAACACCTCCGCCAGCCGCTGCTCGTTGTCGCTCAGGCCCTGGCGTGGTGCGGGGGCATGCCACAGGTGCAGCACCGAGGTGGCGAAGCGGCCTTCCTTGCGCAGCACGCCATGGCGGATCAGGCGCACCACCAGGTCGGCATCCTCGTGGCCCCAGCCGACATAGCTCTCGTCGAAGCCGTCCACCGCCAGGAAGTCCTTGCGCCACACGCCGAGGTTGCAGGTCTTGGCGCCGCGCCATTCGCGCGGCTTGTTCTTGCGCGGCCAGCCGGCCGGCAGGCGCAGCAGCGGCGTGAGGCGGTTGACGTCGCCGCGCAGGCGCGCACCGATCCAGCCGGCCGGGGTGCGCGCCGACCACCGCGCCGTCGCGTCCGGCGAGTCCAGCAGGCGCCGGCTGAAGCCTTCCGACAGCAACGCGCGGTTGCCGGCCACGAACCAGCCGGGTTCGGCCAGGGCGCGATGCGCCAGCAGGAAATCGCGGCGGGCCAGGCAATCGCCGTCGAGGAACACCAGGTAATCGCCGCAACTCGCCGCCACCGCGCGGTTGCGCGACTCCGCCGCGCGAAAGCCGCGGTGCGGCTGCCAGACGTGCCGCAGCGGGGCGTGCGCGGTCTGGCGGAAGCGGCGGATGACCTCTGCGGTGTCCGGACCGGAGCCGTCGTCGGCGACGATGATCTCGAAAGCGCCGTCGCGTATCCGGTCCAGGCATTCGAGCACGCGCTGCAGCGCCTGCGGCGCGTTGAAGGTGGTGACGATCAGCGAAATCAGGCCGGGCTGGCTCATCGCGACAACCGTCCGCTCAGCTCGGCCAGCTTCAGGTACTTGTAGTACGCGCCCTCCGCATTCGACACCGCCAGCACGAAACCGAGCCGGCCGTCGAGAAACCCGGCACGCAATATGTAGGTCCGCAGGAAGGCGAACAGCCCGTGCAGCACCGCGCTGCCCAGCCCGGCGCTGCGTCCGCGCTCGGCCATGGTGGCAGCGGCGGCGCTGGAATAAGCGTCCATCTTGCCGATCACCTGGTCCAGGCGGCGGAACGGATGGTGCACCAGGTGATGCTGCAGGCGCCCGGTGCGCCCCTGCACCAGCAGGGCCTCGTGCACGCGCACATCGCTGAAGCGGGCCGCGCCGCGCCGGAACAGGCGGGTGACGTGGTCCGGCCACCAGCCGCCGTGCCGCATCGGCCGGCCCAGGTAGCTCGACAGGCGCGGCAGTTCGTAGGCATCCGCGTCGGGCGCGGCCAGCACGCGCTCGATCTCGGCGCGCGACTCCGGCGTGACACGCTCGTCGGCGTCGATCGACAGCACCCAGTCGCCGGTGGCGCGTGCCAGGGCGCGGTTCTTCTGCGGACCGTAGCCGGGCCAGTCGGTCACCTCCACCTGCGCGCCGTAGCGCTCGCAGATGGCGACGGTGTCGTCGCGGCTGCCGGAGTCGACCACCACGATCTGGTCTGCCCACTTCACCGATTCGAGGCAGTCCGCGATGTTGGCCGACTCGTTGCAGGTGATGAGGATGACGGAAAGGGCAGGCTTCATCGGCGCTCAAACCCCGTGCGCGGCGCCGGCCGCGCCACGCCGGAACAGGCGGCGCAGCGGCGCGAACAATTCGTAACGCAGCAGCATCTCGAAGCCGCGCCCGCCCAGCTGGCCGCTACGCAGCAGGGCGCGCGCGAGCTGCCGCCCCTGCGCGGTACGGCCGTCACGGTAGCAGCCGGACATGGCGAACAGGCGGTAGTGCGCCAGCAGGCGCGGCTGGCCGGCCAGGAAGGCCTCGTTCTTCTGCAGCAGCAGCAGGCGCAGCTCGGAGCGGTTGTCGCGGCCGCGGCTCAGGCTCGTCCCCTCGCCCACATGCACGCGCAGCAGCGGCTCGGGGATCGCCGCGTAGGGCGTGCCGGCCGCCACCAGCCGCATCGCCAGGTCGATGTCCTCGTTGCCGCTGAAGCGTTCGTCGAAAGCGCCGGCCTGCAGCAGCAGGGCGCGCTTGGCGGCGACGCCGAAGGACAGCGCGAAACGTTGCAGGAACGGGTGCTCGCTGCGGCTGGCGCCGTCCCAGCGGTCGTCCCAGCGCAGGGTCTCGCTGTGCGGCGGCGCAGTCTCGTGGTGGACGCGCTCGATGCCGGTCCACACCAGGCCCAAGGCCGGATCGCCGGCGATGCGACGGCGCAGGCCGGCCAGGTAGCCGGGCAGCAGCTCGTCGTCGTCGTCCAGGAACGCCACCCAATCGCCGGATGCCTCCCGCACGGCGCGATTGCGCGCACCGGCCGCGCCGGCGGCGGAGTCGTTGCGCAGGCGGTGGATGCGCCGGTCGGCGGCGAAGCCGGCCAGCACCGCGGGCGTGGCGTCAGTCGAGCCGTCGTCGATGATGACCAGCTCGAAGTCGGCGTCCGTCTGCGCCAGCACGCTGCGTACGGCCCGCGGCAGCAGGCCGGCGCGGTTGTGGGTGGGCAGCACGATGCTGACGGAGGGGGCGCTCATCGGGCGAGGATAACAAAGGCCGACATGGCGGCCGCGGTCAGGCCGGCCGCTGCACTCCGTCCAGCCGCGCCAGGCGGCGGTCGAAGGCGCCCAGCGGCAGGTGCCCGGCCTTGCGCGCGATCTCCAGCGCGAGGCAATCCGAAAAGCCGAGCGCGGGATGGGCGCGGAAGTGCGCCAGCGCAGCCGCCACGGTATCGGCATCCTGCAGGCTCAGCTGGGCGTGGGTCAGCAGCAGTTCGACCGCCAGCGCAAGCTGCGCCGGCGTACGCTGGTAGACGGCGTCGAGCACCCACAGGGTTTCCGCGAGGACCAGTTGCGAGACCCAGGCGCCCTTGGCGACGAAGCGCTCGGCGGCCTCGGTCTGGTGCGCGTCGTCGCGCACCAGCAGCCGTACCAGCAGGTTGGTGTCAACCGCCCGCATGCCGCTTGCGGATGTATTTCCTGACGCCTTCCTTCACATTCGGCAAGGACGCGGTGGGCTCTTCGCCGTCGAACAGGGCCCGGTGCACGTCGGCGGAAGTGTGCCGCGAGGCCTTGCGCACGACGACCTGCCCGGCCTGCTCGTCCCACTCCAGCACCGAGCCGGGACCGATGCCGAGCTTCCTGCGCACCTCCGCCGGCACCGAGATCTGGCCCTGCGCGGTGACCTTGGACTGGGCGAATGCCATGGTGGTTACATTACCATGGTAATGAACAGCTTGTCGAGGCGGCTCATCACGGACCCAGCAGATCCTGCACCGCCGCCACCAGCGCGTCGCCGGAGATGCCGTGGCAGGCGTCCTCGGCGGTGTCCTCGGTGAAGATCACGCGGTGCGCCGGCTCGTCCGCGCCCGGCGCCCAGTTGAGGTAGTCCCAGCGGCGGCGGTACCAGCACACGCTGGGCGTGCCCACCATGCGCGCCACGTGCAGTCCGCCGGAGTCGCCGGACAGGTGCAGGCGCGCCCCGTCGATCAGGCCGATGTACTGGTCGAGCGAGAGCTTGCCGGCATAGACCCGGAACGGCTCGAACGGCAGCCGCTTGACCAGCGCTTCGAGCAGACCTCGCTCGCGCTCGGGCGGCGCGCAGGACAGGATCAGGCGCCCGTAGCGCTGCTGCAGCCGGGTCAGCAGCTCGACGTACTGCTCCACCGGCAACTCCTTGCCGGCGAAGGCGTAGTAGGGCGAAACGTGCAGGTAGGTCTTGCGCGCCTCGCCAAGCCCGATTTCTCGCAGCCACTCCGGCCGGACCCTGGCCCCGAAGTCCGGGTGCTCGCCCTGCAGGCCGCAGCGCTTGAGCAATTGCCAGTGTTGCAGGTACATCGGCTCGCGGTGCCAGGGCAGATCCACCGTGCTGGTGTACAGCAGCGGCTGCCACCACCAGGGCTTGTTGTGGTCGGTGCGGCGGCCGACCCGCCAGCGCGCGCCCACAAGGTTGGCCACCAGGCCGGCGCGGTTGTGGCCGCTGAACACGAACACCGCGTCGATGCGCTCGCGGCGCAGGTTGCGGATCAGGCCGAGATTGTCGAGCGGCCGCCGCGCCAGCTGCGGCCAGGCCTTGTCGACCCACGGTGCGACCGATTGGAAGAACGCCGGCAGTCCGGACACCACCTGCAGCTGCGCCTGCGGGTAGTTGTCGCGCAGCAGCTTGAGCGCCGGCAGCAGGTGGATGGCGTCGCCCAGGGCCGGGTTCTCGATCGCCAGCACCTTGCGGGCGTTGCGCGTCAGCGCGTAAAAGCCTGCGGGGTCAGACATGGGTCCGGGTCTTGGGCTGGATGCTCTGGTACAGCGCGGCGAAACGGCGCGCCTGTCCGGCGCGGGTGTAGTCGTTGGCGAGGATGTACTCGCGCGCGGCGGCGCCGGCGCGCTCGCGCAGGCCGCGGTCGGCCGCGAACAGGCTCATCGCGGCGTACAGCTCGTCGACGCTACGCGGCTGCACCAGGCGGCCGTGGTCCGGCTCGACGAAGGTCTCCGGGATGCCGCCGAGCCGCGAGGCGATCACCGGCTTGCCCGCCGCCATCGCTTCCCAGATCACCAGGCCCAGCGCCTCGGTACCGACCGCCGGGTGCACCAGCACGTCGATCATGGCGTCGATGCGCTCGACGTCCTCGCTGAAGCCCACCGTGAGGATGGAACGCTCCAGGCCCAGCTCGGCGATGCGCTGCTGCAGCACCGGGATGAGCGAACCCTCGCCCACGATCAGCAGCTTCACCTCCGGCCGCTCGCGGATCAGCCGCGCTCCGGCCTCGACGAATTCGCGCTGGCCCTTGCCGTCCGGCAGGCCGGCTCCGCCCACCACCGCGAACAGCACCTGCGACTCGTCCCAGCCATAGGCCTGCCGTGCCGCCGCGCGTGCGGCCGGGTCGGGCCGGAAACGGCGCGTGTCGACGCCGGCGTAGACAAGATGCAGGCGGCGCAGGTCGCCGCTGAGCTGCTGCGCCAAGTGCTCCTGCACCGCCCGCGACACCGCGGTGACATGGCCGAGCCGCAGCAGGAAGCGCGCGCTGGTGGCGGACAGTGGCGTCATCAGGTGCCGCGTCAGCACCGCGCGCGGGCGGTTGGCTGCCAGCTTGCAGGCCAGCCCGGTGGTCCAGTAATCGCGGCCATGGTGGGCATGCAGCACCTGGGCCTGGAACGATTCGGCCAGCCGGCGCAGGCGCAGACCCCAGCCGAGCTTCGCCGCCGCGACGGTCTCGATGCGCAGCCCCCGCAGCGCCTCGGCGCGCGGCATCCAGCGGGCGCCCTCGTTGACCGCCAGCAGCACCTCGTGGCCCTGCTCCAGCAGGCCGGCGCACAGCTCCAGCGTCTGGCTGTCGACGCCGCCGCCGTGCAAGTGCGAGTTGACCTGGATGATACGCATCGAAGAACCGATCGGCCCAAAGGCGGCGAATTCTACGCCGTCCGGGCGTAGGGGTCGCGGCGCCCGGGCGGGCCGTCCTTGAAGCGGCGATGCACCCAGAAGTACTGCTCGGGCACCTCGCGGATCGCCTGCTCCAGCAGGTGGTTGATGCGCGCCGCATCCGCGCTGTCGTCGCCGCTGGGGAAATGGTCCAGCGCCGGCAGGAACACCACGCGGTAGCGGCCGCCGACACGCTGCGGGAAGTACGGCACCACCTTGGCGCGGCCCATCTGCGCCAGGCGCGAGGTGGCGGTGAGGGTGAGCACCGGCTCGCCGAAGAACGGCACGAACACGGCATTGGCCGCTTCCAGTGTCTGGTCCGGCCCGTACCACACGCGCGCGCCGCCGCGCAGCAGGCGCACGATGCGCTTGAGGTCCTCCTTCGGCACCATCGGCAGGCCGAGCCGCGCTTCGCGCAGACGGCACATCCAGTAGTCGACGAACACGTTGTCGGCGCGACGGTACATGCCGTGGAACGGAAAACCCGCCAGATGCGCCAGGCGGCAACCCAGTTCCATGGTGGTGAAGTGGCCGGTGAGCAGCAGCACGCCGCTGCCATCGGCCTGCGCCTGCAGCACGTGCTCCACCCCGGCGAATTCGACCCGGCAACGCAGGCGCCGGTCGGAGGCGAACCAGGCCAGCAGCATTTCGAACAGGCCGATGCCGAGCGCGCGGAAGTGTGCCCGGGCCAGCCGGCGCCGGACCGTCTCGTCCAGTTCCGGGAAGCACAGGCGCAGGTTGATGCGCACGATGCGGCGGCGGCTCGGCACCAGCAGATGGAACAGCTCGCCCAGGCCGGCGCCGAACGCGCGCAGCAGCGGCAACGGCAGGAAGGCCAGCAGCCATAGCAGTCCCAGCCCCAGCCAGGCCGGCCAGTACCGTGGCGCCAGCAGAGTCCGCGGCACCGGAACAGGAGTGGAGGTCATGGCGATATTTTAGGCGAACTGCGGCGTGGGGCCCGGCTGCGGACGCCGCTTCGATTTGTTATAGGCTCACGCGCATGCGCCTGCTCTACACCCTGCTGCTCTACCTGATCACCCCGCTGGTGCTGCTGCGGCTGCTGTGGAAAAGCCGCTTGCAGCCCGAGTATCGCCGCCGGATCGGCGAGCGCTTCGGCTTCGTCCCTGCAGGCGAGACAGCGGTTTGGGTGCACGCCGTTTCGGTGGGCGAAAGCCTGGCGGCGCTGCCGCTGATCGAGCAACTCATCCGCCGCCACGGTGAAGGCCGGGTCTGGATCACCACCACCACCCCGACCGGTTCGGCCCGTGTCGTCGCCAGCCTGGGATCGCGCGTGCGCCACAGCTACGCGCCGTACGACCTGCCCGCAGCGGTGGCGCGCTTTCTCGACCGCGCGCGGCCACGGCAGGTGGTGGTGATGGAAACCGAGCTGTGGCCGAACCTGTTCCGTGCCGTGCGCAAACGCGGCATCCCGTTGATCGTCGCCAATGCCCGCCTGTCGCCGCGCTCGTATCGCGGCTACGGCCGCCTGCGCGGCGCCATCGCCGGCGTGCTGGGCGACTGCCGCGAGGTGGCGGCGCAGAGCGAAGCGGACGCCGAGCGCTTCCGCAGCCTCGGCGCGCCCCGGGTGAGCGTGATGGGCAACATCAAGTTCGACATGGCGCTGCCGGAGGAACAGCTGCAGCGCGGCCGCGAACTGCGCCTGCGCCTGGGCGCGCAGCGGCCGGTGTGGATCGCCGCCAGCACGCACGACGGCGAGGAACAGGCGGCGTTGAGCGCACAGGCCGAGCTGCTGCAGCGGCTGCCGGACTGTGCGCTGATCCTGGTGCCGCGCCACCCGCAGCGCTTCGACGAGGTGGCCCGGCTGGTGGAGAGGAGCGGGCTGCGCTGGGGGCGCCGCAGCCGCGCCGAGCCGGACGCCGGTACCCAGGTGTTCCTGGGCGACAGCATGGGCGAGATGTTCGCCTACTTCTCCGCGGCGGACCTCGCCTTCGTCGGCGGCAGCCTGGTGCCGGTGGGCGGGCACAATGTGCTGGAGCCGGCGGCCCTGGGACTGCCGGTGCTGTTCGGCCCGCATATGCACAACTTCGTGGCCGCCCGGGATCTGCTGCTGGAGCGCGGCGCCGGCGTGCAGCTGGCGGATGCGGCGGCGCTGGCGCCGGCGCTGCAAGCCTTGTTCGGCGAGCCCGCGCAACGCACCCGCATGGGCGAGGCGGGACGCGCGGCGGTGGCCGCCAACCGCGGCGCGCTGGACCGCCTGCTGCGGCTGCTGGACGAAGCGGCTTAAGGCCGTACGCCTACTTGACCGCCTGGTCCGCCACCGCGGGCGCGACCGCCGGAAACTGGTTGCGCCGCGCGCGCACCAGACCGTCCAGCGCGTAGATCGCCAGCGCCGCCCAGATCAGGCCGAAGCCCAGCGCCTGCACCCGCGTGAAAGGCTCGCCGAACAGGAACACGCCGGTGAAGAGCTGCAGGCTGGGGCCGACGTACTGGATGATGCCCACCAGCGAGTACGAGATGCGACGCGCGCCGTAGGCGAACCAGATCAGCGGCACCGCGGTCATGGCGCCGCCGGCGACCAGCAGCAGATCCCGGTAGCCGCCCAGGTGGCCGAAGGCGCCCTGACCGTGGTCGTGTGTCCACAGCAGGTAGGCCAGCGCCGGCAGGAACAGGAACACGCTCTCCACACCCAGGCCGGGGATGGCCTCCACCGCGACGATCTTGCGCAGCAGGCCATAGCCGCCGAAGGACAAGGCCAGCGTCAGCGCGATCCAGGGCGGGGCGCCGAGCTGCCAGGTCAGATAGGCCACGCCGACGGTGGCGCTGGCCACCGCCAGCCGCTGGGCGCCGTTGAGCCGCTCGTGCAGCAGCAGCACGCCGAGCAGCACGTTGACCAGCGGGTTGATGAAATAGCCCAGGCTGGATTCGACCACGTGGCCGTTGTTCACCGCCCAGATGTAGAGGCCCCAGTTGACGCTGATGAGGGCGCTGCTGGCGGCCAGCATCAGCGGCGCGCGCGGCCGCCGCAGGGTCTGGCGCAGCCAGCCGGCGCCGTCGCGGTAGAGCAGGTAGCCGACCACCAACAGCCCGCACCAGACCACGCGGTGCGCCACGATCTGCAGCGACGGCACGCTGCGCAGCTGGTGCCAATAGAGGGGGAACAGGCCCCAGATGACGAAGGCGCCGAAAACCGCCCAGAAACCGCTGTAGAAACCACGATTCATTGCCGCATCCGAGCCGGCGTGACCGGCGCGTGAAAAGGCGCGCATGATAACGCAAGCGGCGGCTGGCCCTGGGGCACAGTTGCCGGGGCGCGGCACCGGAACAGTTGCCGCCTGCGGAGGTTCGCCATGCGCTACCTGGTCACCGGCGGCACCGGTTTCATCGGCAGGGCCCTGTGCGTCGAGCTGCTGCGTGGCGGCCACCAGGTGGTGGTGCTGACGCGTTCGGTGGCGGCGGCGCGCCGCTGGCTGCCGGCCGGCGCCGAAGCGGTCGAGGAGCTGGCGGCACTGGACGGCGCCGATGCCGTCGTCAACCTGGCCGGAGAGAGCGTGGTCGGCGGCCGCTGGAGCGTCGCGCGCAAGCAAGCGCTGCTCGGCAGCCGTATCGGCACCACCGCCGCGCTGCTGCGCTGGATCGAACGCCTGCCGCGGCGGCCGCAGGTGCTGGTGTCGGGCTCCGCCATCGGCTACTACGGTGCGCACGGCGACGAAGCGCTGGACGAGCAGGCGCCCGCCGGCGGCGACTTTGCCGCGCGGCTCTGCGTGGCCTGGGAAGCCGCGGCGCTGGAGGCCGCGGCGCTGGGGCTGCGGGTCTGCCTGGTGCGCATCGGCGTCGTGCTGGGCCGCGGCGGTGGTGCGCTGGCCGGTATGATCGCGCCGTTCCGCCTCGGCCTGGGCGGGCCGATGGGCGACGGCCGCCAGTGGATGAGCTGGGTGCACCGCGCCGACCTGGTGAGCCTGCTATGCCGGCTGGCGGAAGATCCAGCCACATCCGGCGTCTACAACGGCACCGCCCCGCAACCGGTCACCAATGGCGTGTTCTCGCGCAGCCTCGGACGCGCGCTCGGCCGTCCCGCCTTCCTGGTCACACCCGCGTTCGTACTGAGACTGTTGTTCGGCGAGATGGCCGAGCTGTTTCTCACCGGGCAGAACGTGGTACCGGCACGGGCCACCGCAGCAGGCTTCCGGTTCCGCTACCCCGACCTCGACAGCGCATTGCGCGAAGTGCTGGCGCCGGCATGACGCGCGTCGCCGCTCCGATGCGGCGGGCGCCTGCGATACACTATGCGCAGGCGCCCGTAGCTCAGCTGGATAGAGTACTGCCCTCCGAAGGCAGGGGTCAGAGGTTCGAATCCTCTCGGGCGCGCCAATATCAAGGACTTAGGCTTGGCGGCCTGGGTCCTTTTTCATTTGAACCACGCCGGCCGCCGGCCCGGCCGTGGCAGCGCAAAAGCGGAGCCGACGGTGGACCTGATCTTCCTGGGCACTTCCTCCGGAACCCCCACGCGCGACCGCAATGTGTCGGCTGCGGCGATCAAACGCTCCGATTCCAGGCGCTGGTACCTGGTCGACTGCGGCGAAGGCACGCAGCATCGGATGCTGCAGGCGGATCTGTCCCTGCAGCAGCTCGGCGGCGTGTTCATCACGCACGTCCACGGCGACCACTGCTACGGCCTGCCCGGACTGCTGGCCAGCGCGACGTTGGCGGGGCGGACGGATGAATTGCTGGTGGTGGCGCCGGCGGACATCGCGCGCTTCATCGAAGCCGTGCGCGCCATCTCGCAGCTGCGGCTGAGCTTTCCGATCACGTTCAAGGATGTGGCGGAAAGCGCCGGCGGCATCGGGACCGCCGACTTCGACGTCGCGCCGGTCGCGTTGTCCCACCGGGTGCCGTCCTATGCCTATGCGTTCACCGAGCGGCGGAAGCCTGCCCTGGATACCGCGAAGCTGATCGCGGATGGCGTACCGAGGGGACCGTTGTGGGGACAGCTGCGCCGCGCCGAAACAGCGATGACCGACGACGGGCGCGTGCTGCAACGGGCCGACTATCTCATCGCGGGCGGGCGGCCGCGCACGATCGTCGTGTGCGGCGACAACGACACCCCCGCCCTGCTGACCGCCGCCGCCGCTCGCGCCGACGCGATCGTGCACGAAGCGACCTACACCTCGGATGTGCAGGACAAGGTCGGACCCGCACCGCGGCACAGCAGCGCGCGCTCGGTCGCGCGCTTTGCCCAGAGCGTGTCGCTCAAGAACCTGGTGCTCACCCACTTCAGCCCGCGCTACGGCGACGATACCGATCACCCACCGAGCATTGCCGACATCGAAGCGGAAGCGCGACGGGAGTATGCGGGAAACCTGCTGCTCGCCAGGGACCTGGATCGTTTCCGGCTCGACCGCATGGGCCGGCTGACGCGGGTCGCCCAGGCTACGGCTTCCGGGTTGTTGACCTAGATCAACGCGGGCGGCGCACGGCGCTGTCATTAATATCCCGGCGCGTGCAAGGGTGAACCCCGGAGGGTTCGGAGGCAGTCATGTCAACTACCAGCCACAGCGAAGGTCAGGGCAGCTTGTTCGACCGTATCGGCGGAGCCAAGGCGGTCAGGTCCCTGGTCGAGGACTTTTACGCGCTTGTTCTGGCGGATCCCTCGCTCGCGCATTTCTTTGCGCACGCGGACATGAACAAGCTGCGGCGCATGCAGTACGAGATGTTCGCCGCGGCGCTGGGGGGGCCGGTCAAGTATACCGGCCGGCCGATCGTGCATGCCCATCACGGCCTGAACATCGCGCTGGTGGACTACCAGAGGTTCGTGCAGCACCTGTTCGACACGCTGGCCAAGTTCCCGCTCAGCGAACAGGACTGCTACGACATCATCAGCAGGCTCAATCTCTACACCAACGACGTGGTGAGCGCCGGAACCGGAATCGTGGGCTGATGACGGAAGCGATCCCCGGGGGAAGGAGCCCCCATGCGGTACCGGCCGGCCGGCCACAAATTGCAGGGGCCGGCGTCTTGGCTTACCCTTGCGCCCCAACGCCGGATGGACGGGGCCGCGGGCGGCTGGCGCCGCCCGAACCCGCAAGGGTGGGGGTGCGGTTGCGTCAATGCTATTCTTCGGCGGCGAATTTTTGCGGCGCGGCTGCGCCAACATTTCGAATCTGCGGAGAACAGGGTGAGCGCCAATCAAGACAAGTCTTTCGTCGTCACTTTCATGGGCGTGCTCGGCGTCCTGGTCGCGTTCACGGTCACCATCATCATCATCGCCACCATCCTCACCGGCAGTCACCAGGCGGCCGACCAGGCTTCCGTCGACCAGATGGTGCAGCAGCGCATCGCACCGGTCGGCAGCGTGGTCACCGACCCGGCCGCGCTGCTCAAGGTCAGCGCCGCCGCCCCGCACGCGCCGCTGAGCGGCGAGCAGGTGGTGGCCCAGGTCTGCAGCGCCTGCCACGGCGCCGGCGTGCTGGGCGCCCCCAAGATCGGCGACAAGTCCGCCTGGGGCGAACGCCTGAAGAGCGCCGGTGGCGTGGATGGCCTGCTTGGCAGCGCGACCAAGGGCAAAGGTTCGATGCCCCCGCGCGGCGGCAACCCGGATTTGAGCGACGCGGAACTCAAGGCCGCGATCCAGCAGATGCTGAAGCAGACTGGCGTCTGAGCCGGCGCCAGCACTTCCTTTCGCGTTTACGACAACAACCGGGCGGGCGCCCAGGCCTGGCGCCCGCGCGGAAACCGTGTAGTCTGGGCCGCATGGATCGATGCCAAATGGCACGTTCCATGCGTATTGTAAGGTCGCTGCATCGTTCAGCGAAATTAAACTGCAAGGAGTGTCATGAATAAGAAGTACGTGGGGCTTTTAGCCTCGGCGGGAGCTTTGTGCTTGCCGTCCCTGGCCAATGCTGCAGGTCCGTCGCTCAGTGAAGTTCTGGTCAACTCTGGGATCACCGCTGCCGGTTACGTCGACGCATCCTACGACGCCACTTTCAACCGCACTGGAGGAGCAACGGGCGGCCAAGTGCCGCTGCATGCGTTCGATACCAACTCCAACACCTTTGAACTGAATCAGGCTGCTCTCACTCTTTCCTATCTGCCCACCGACGGCTTCGGCGCGCTCGTCAACGTGATCGCCGGCGAAGATGCCAAGGTCATCAACGGCTCGTATTCCCCCGGCAGCGCGAGCGATTTCGCCCTGACTCAGGGTTATGTGCAGTATGCACACGGCCCCTGGACGGCCATCGGCGGACGCTTCGTCACCCTGGCCGGTGCCGAGGTCATCGACGACACCAAGAACACCAACATTTCGCGTTCTCTGCTCTTCACCAACCTGGAGCCGCTGGTGCACACCGGCGTCCGCGGCGGCTATAAGTTCAGCGACCTGGTCACCGGTTATCTGGGCGTCAACAATTCCGCCATTGCCGGACTGTCCCAGGACGAGAACAAGCCGAAGACCGTGGAAGTCGGCGCCGCCATCACGCCCAGCAGCGCGGTATCCATCTCGCTGGTCGACTACTACGGCGTGGACAAGATCTCGGGGACGCAGACCAAGAACAACTACTTCGACATCGTCGGTTCCTGGCAGGCCACCAGCGCGCTGCAGTTCGTGCTGAACGGCGACTACGTGCGTGGCATCGGCTCGCTCGACACTACACCGTTTCCCGTCCTTGCCAATGCGACACTGGGAGCGGGCGGTCCCGTAACGCAGGCCACCAAGGGTCTCGCCACGGGCGAGGGCTTGGCGTTCTACGTCAACAACCAATTCAACGACAGCTGGAAGGGATCGCTGCGCGCCGAGTACACCTACTTCAAGGGAAGCCCGACTGCTTACAACGGGTCAGGGATCGCTCATGTCGCAGAATTGACTGCCACCGCCGACTATTCGGCCAGCAAGAACTTCGACCTGCTTGGCGAAGTCCGGGAAGACTACGGCAGCGTGATCGCACCGGTCGGAGCCCTTCCGGGCGACGGCAATATCGGCGTTTTCCCCAATACCGCCAATGCTGCGGGCGGCGTCCAGAAGAGCCAGACCGAAGTACTGGTCAAGGCCATCTACAAGTTCGGCACCCCGACCGGCTCATAACACTCCAAAGCAACAAAGCTCGGGGCCGCCTGGTGCGGCCCTTTTTTTGTCCGGCACCGGCCACCTGCTAACCTGTGCGGGGCACGAGCGAAGAGCATGGACAGGCGGGAGGAAAACCTTGCGGCGACTATTCCTGCTGCTGTTCCTGAGCGCTGCGGCCGCGGCGCACGGCGACTGGCTCAGCGGCAACGCCGGGATCGCCAGCGACTACCTGTTCCGCGGCCTGGACCAGACCAACGGCGCCGCTTTCCAGGGCGGCCTGGACTACGCCCGCGACGGCGGCCTCTACGCCGGCGGATGGGCCTCCAACAACCGCAGCGCCGGCGGCGGCGAACTCGACCTGTACGGCGGCTATTCCCGGCAGACGCTGGCGTTCGGCCTGCTCCCCGCCAACCTCGAAGCCGGCGCGGTGGGCTATCTCTACAGCGGCGAGCGGGCGCATGCGCTCGGCGGCGGCAGCCAGGATTTCGCCGAGCTGTACGCCGGCATCGGCGCCGGCCCGGCCTCGCTCAAGCTGTACGTCGCGCCGGACTACGCCAATCGCGGCGGTCCCGGCTATACGCTGCGGGGCAGCGCCCGCTTTCCGCTCGGCGCCGGCTTCAGGCTGCAGCTGACCGTGGGCTACAACGCAGGCCGCGGGGTGGAGCGGCAAACGGCCCCGCTCAGCGCGGACGGCGCCGGCCACACCTACTTCAACTACGCTCTGCGGCTGAGCCGGCCGCTCGGCAACGTCGCCACGCTGTGGGCCGAGATGGCAGGCACCGACCTGGATCTGGCACAGGGTGCCCAGGGTGGCAGCCGGCAGCCCAGGTTCCTGCTGGGACTGCGCAAGGACCTGGATTTTTAGGGAGCCTGGCTAGCTCTCGAGCTGACGATAGCGCAGGGCCTCCGCCACATGGGCCGAAGACACCTGGGCGATGCCCGCCAGGTCGGCGATGGTGCGCGCTACCTTGAGCACGCGGTGGTAGGCGCGCGCGGACAGCGCCAGGCGCGACATGGCGTTGCCGAGCAATTCCAGGCCGGCGGCGTCGAGCACGCAGTCGCGCTGCAGTTGCTGGGGGGCGAGCACGGCGTTGGGCTTGCCGGCGCGCGCCGTCTGCAAGCGGCGCGCGCGCACCACGCGTTCGCGCACGGCGGCGCTGCTTTCCGCCGGCGGCGCCGCCTGCGCGGTCAGCTCGGACGACTCCAGCCGGGGGACGAACACCTGCAGGTCGATGCGGTCCAGCAGCGGCCCGGACAGCCGGCCGCGATAGCGCGCAACCTGGTCCGGCGTGCAGCGGCAACGGCCGCCGCTGTCGCCGAGATAGCCGCAGGGGCATAGTCGCGTTGTCCTCTTGCTATCCCAGCCAATTCGGCTCCAGAAACCGATTCCGCGGGAATTCGACCAGCCGCCTCAGACCATCGGCGAGCACATCAAGCGCGCCCGGCTCCTCCGCGGCCTTAAGCAGTCCGAGGCGGCAAAGGTGTTTGGCGCAAACCATTTCACAATCATCAACTGGGAGAAGGGCCGTACGGAGCCGCCTGCGACCTCCGGACCGGCCATCCTCGCCTTCATCGGTTACGACCCCTACCCGGCGCCCCAAACACTCCCCGGCCGCATGCGCGCAAAACGGCGGGCCATGGGCTGGAGCATCCGGGAGGCTGCCCGGCAGTTTGGGGTTGACGCCGGAACGTGGGGGTATTGGGAGGGCAGCGCGGTCGTACCCTGGCAACGCTTCGCCGACGCGCTGGAGTTGTTCTTGAGCAACGGATAGAGCGGTAAAGAGAATGCACCGCTTAGGTGCACACAGGACCGCGAGAGCATGCACCAACATGGCGCGCGCATTTTTGTATTTGACGGCGGGCCAGTCTTGCCAGATACCCCAAGCCGCGCGCAGAGTTGAAATTGAACCCAAGGGGTCGGTAGCGCATGATTCA
Organism: Nevskia sp.; assembly: GCA_031291075.1. Lineage (GTDB taxonomy): Bacteria > Pseudomonadota > Gammaproteobacteria > Nevskiales > Nevskiaceae > Nevskia. Next base: position 15,682 of record JARLJS010000132.1, read on the forward strand.
TTCGCGCTCATCGCTCTACGCCGCAACTTAGAATATTTCGATATCAAAAGGGGCCGCCTCATGAAAAATCTGTATATCACTATTGGAAGCGTAGTCCTGGCATTTGCCGCTCCCTGCGCACCGCATGCGTTGGCCGACTCCGCCGCGGCAAGCGTTGTCTGCAAAGACGGCTCAGCGGGCGTGGCGGGGAAAGGAGCTTGCAGCCACCACGGCGGCATCGACAAGAAGGCAACAAAGGCCGCGGCGAGTGGCGGGAGCGCTCCCGCCCCGACTACCGCATCAACCCCACCTGCGACTACCGCGCCGGCGCCAACCGGTACCGCAGCATCCGTGCTTTGCAGGGATGGGACGACCGGGAAGGCCGGCAAAGGTGCGTGCAGCCATCACGGCGGAGTGAACAAGTCGGGGGCCGCGACCGCTACAGCT
>JARLJS010000133.1 GCA_031291075.1 Nevskia sp.
GGCCTCGGTCCTCCGAGGCTTGCAGGACAACCCTGCCCGGCGTACCCGCGAGTGCGAGTGTACGTCCACCGACGATGCACTGCACCATGCCGACTGCAGGAGCATCGACGAGCTCCGACTGCAGCGGCGAAGGGTGGCGGCTCCTTCGATGTGCACACCACGACGATGCCGTATGTGCTGATGATGGGTCGAGCGCTGCGGCGAGATATACGTGCCCCTCGGCAATGCACTGTGATGCCGACTGCAGGAGCAAATTCCGACTGCCGTGGCGGCGAGTGGCGACGTCTGATGCGCCCCGCCACGACGATGCTGCGAGCGCTGACGATGAGTCGAGCGCTACAGCGAGATGTGCCCGCCTTGCGGCGATGCCCGGCTCCAGCGATGGTCGTGCAGCGAACCGCTACCACCGCGAGCGACGAGTGTGGCGGCACTTGATGCGCCCGCCACGACAATGCCGTATGCGCTGACGGTTATCGAGCGCTCCAGCGAGATGTGCGCGCCCTGCGGCCACGCACTATGATGCCGACTGCAGGAGCGGACTCCAACTGCAGCGATGGCGAGTGGCGGCGTCTGATGCGCCCACCACGGCGATGCTGCGAGCGCTGAAAATGTGTCGAGCGCTGCAGTGGAATGTGCGCGCCACCGGCGGCGCATTGTGATGCCAGCTGCAGGAGCAAACTCCGACTGCAGCGGCGACGAGTGGCGGCACCTCATGCGCACACCACGATGATGCTCCCCGCCAGAGCGCTCTCAATGAGTAGCACGGCGGCGAAGACAGCAGCACACTGCTGGCGGCACGACAGCGCGCCCAGCAGCGGCGAGGGATGTCACGAGCGCTGACGAAGAGTCGAGCGCTGCGTGCGGCGTCAAGTGCGCGCCCACCGGCGACGCACTGCGCTTTGCCGACTGCAGAAGGAGCATCGACGAGCTTCGACTGATGCAACGGCGAGAGATGCTGCGTGCGCTGACGTAGAGTCGAGCGCGGCAGTACCGACAAGTGCACGCCCAGAGGCGGTGCACTGCACATTGCCGACTGCAGGAGCGACGGGTTCTGACTACAGCGGCGAAGGGTTGCGAGCGGCCATGACGACTCGCACTGCAGCGTTGGGTGACACCCTCCATATGTTTGGATCGCGTCGTCGACGGCTGATAACGATCGCCGGCGGTGCGTGCGGATCAGGCACGCAAGCGCGGGCGGTGGAGCCTCAGCGGAACTCCAGGCGTGGTGGCGACGGTCACAAGCGGCAGAGGGTGCGCGCTGCACAATGGTGCGAGCGAGCCCATGCGGCGGTGACGCGCGGCCGAACGACGACGACGGCGTACCAGGTCCAGCAATAATGGTGAGCAAGCGACGAGCCGCTCTCTCTCCGCGAGCACGCCGCGGCTGCTGTCGGCTCGATTGCACGACAAGCAGCGACGAGTGCGAGTACGCGCTCTCCAAGCGGCGCACTGCACGATGCCGACTGCAGGGGCGACTCGATCCCCCAGCAGTGGCGACGAGGCAGCCCGCGAGCGCGCTCCTCGAGCGGCGCTGCGGTTGCGGCCAGCACGCTGCTGTCGGCTCGATAGCACGACGAGCAGCGGCGACGAGCGGCAGCGCGACGATGCGCTCCGCGAGTGCGAGCGTGCGCTCTCCAGCGGCACGCTGCACGATGCCAGCTGCAGGGGTGATTCGCTTACCATTGCAGCGGCGACGAGCTGCACCCTCCTCGAGGGATGCAGCGGCTCCAGCGGTGAGGACGAGCGAGCGCGCGAGTGGGGACAGCGGAGGGCCACCAACCCGGGACAACAACAGACTCGCGATGCGAGTGGCTGACCTGGTGTGCTTCCTCGTCTCGCCCCTGTCTACCAGTCCCCCTCGTCGGCCACTGGCCGCCCGTCTGGCCAGCAACGATGGAGCAGCAAGACGACGACTCGGTGTGGAGCGACGCGATCGACACCGACAGCCCGGCGTATGATGTCGCGGCAACAGAGGCAGCCGAATCAGCCGAGGCGTTCGAGGTGGACGATGAGGCCGCCTTCTTTCGGCGAGACCAGCGGCGGCGTAGGTTCATCCTCAGCGCGCTGGTGGTGGGCCTCCTGCTCCTCGGCTGTTCGCTCCTGGTCGGGTTGATCGGCCGAGAGGACAGCGGGCCGGTGCGGGCCATCCGCAGGGTCCATCGCTCGATCACCCACCGAGTGGGCTCGCGACGCGGGGAAGCGGACCACCCACTGACACGCCGGGAAGAGGAGGCACGGGAGCGCGCGTGGGCCGCCGACCCGGCGGCGCTCTTTGTGTGCGTCACGCCGAGCTGGTATTCAACGTCGCAAGGTTCGTTCGTCGCGAGAAGAAGCTGCTTGCTCGCGGCCAGACGACGGATCGGCGGGAGACGCTGCACCTGCGGCGGCGGCTGCTGCTGCTGCTTCAGAGGCATTCTTGGTGGCTCGCGCGGCGTGATGGTGTCCAGGAACGAAGATCGCGCCGTGAATCTCACACGAACCTGCCACGCCCTCGTGTGTCCCTCTGTCGGCTCGTCCGCAGTCGCCTCGTGGCACGTGTCGAATTCGTTCTTCCGTGAGGGCGCCCACTTGATCCTCACGGAGGAGGTACGTCGACCACCACCACCCGAAAGCCGGATGCCAAATGCATCGAGCACACGCTCGTGCGGCACAAGCAGGTCGCGGCGCGTCGAACCAGCTGTCTGCATCGGCTGACTCCTCTGCTCTGCCTCGACCTCTTCTTCTTCTTCTTCCTCTTCCTGGTGCCAGTTCGACTTGAATTGGCTCCCGCCCGCAGGCTCCTCCCTGGCCGCTGCCACGTTGCTCGTGCTGCCTCAGCTGGAATCTTCTCCGCCGCCGACAACGCCGCCGACGACGACGACGCCGTCGACGACGAACCTCGCGCACTGGTCGCTCGCCGACCAACTCCAGTGGATGAATGCACACGCGCGACTCACGCCGTCGCCGATGGTGGAGGGCCAGGAGGCAGCCCCGCCGCCGCCGGACGCCGCGGCGGCGACATCAGTCTCGTCGGCGACTTCGGCGACCAACACGACCGACGACGCCATCGGCACGCCGTTCCTCGCGATGCCGCTGCCGCCCGACACGCCCGTCACGTCGCTGGTGCGCGACCACCTACTCGTCCAGAATGGACTCCTCTACTCGGCCGTGCCGCAGCCGATCTGCACCGCCGACCTGCTGGCCGAGCACCAGTACACGCACTCCGGGTATTGGTCGCTGGACGCCCTCAAGGACGAGGACGATTGGCCGGCGCACCTGGCGGCCGCGTCCGAGGCGGATCGCCTTGCCATGGAGCGCGACGTCGAGTGGCCGCTCGATACCACCGCACGAACGACGCCGCCGACACCGCCGCCGACGATCGCACCGCCGGCGGCCACCTCGAACGCGTCGGAGGCGCTGAGCGAGGTCGCGCGAATTCTTCGACGTGAGGAGCGCGATCGCACTCGCGCGCATCGCCAGCCGACGCGCGTCAGCCAGGTGCGCCAGCTGCGCGAGGCGCTGCGATTTCGTCCACCCCCACCTGGGTCGCTTCTGACCAAGATTCGAGCGCCGCCACAGGCCTTCGACGCCGCGCTCGCCGGTTCGATCTCGGCCGCGTTCGTCCGGCGCCACTGGAACCAGTCGATCGGCCAGCCGCCCCCACCGCTGCAGGCGAATACCCGAGCGCGCGCCTGGGAGCCGATCTACACGCCGGCGTATTGCCACATGCTGCCGATCTCGTATGCGGCGCTCGTTCAGAGCGGCAGCCTCCGAGGCCAGCGGTGGCTCTTCCTCGGCGACTCGCTCACGCGATACTCGTTCGTCGCATTCATGTACTTCCTCACCACCGGCACCTGGTCAGCACACCAACAGATCGACGTGAGAACAAGCGCCGCGCGGTGGGACGAACGAGCCGCCGGCTGATGTTGCTTGCTTCCTCTCTCTCCCCCCTCCCTGCTTCTTTCCCTTCCTCCTCTTCCCTTCGCTCCCTTTCATGTTGCACCCCCGTCCGTTCCTTTCTTCCCCTCCCCTCCCCTCCTTCCTCGCTCGTCGCGTCGGGTCACGTCGAGGCTGTCTCCCGGTGCGGGCCCGCCGGACCACCCCGCCCAGCCGGTGGCCGAGTTCGAGTGGCGCTCGGCCGGCGGGTGGCCGACGCTGAATGCCTACTACCGCGAGCTGTTCGCGCCGCACCTGACGTTCGAGCCGATGGCGAGCGGCTACCCGGAGCCGACGCCGGACACGCGCGAACGCGAGCTCGACTTCAACTGGCGCTTTCGCCACGCCGAACTCGAATTCGAAGTCGCATTCGTGTGGGCGCCGGGTCAGACTCAGACTCAGACCCCTCCAGCCGGCGGCCGCGCGAACAAGCGATGATGGATGCGCACTCGGGGTCGGGCGGTTCGATTCGCCAGGAGCTGATTCGATCGTCGTGTTCGCTCTCGCTCGTTCCTTCCTTGGATCCGTCCTTCCTTCCTTCCACCTCTCTCCCGCCCACCACCGCAGGTCGCATCGGTCCGGCCGTGTCCCACGACGTTCGTCACGTCGCCGGCGACCTGCCCGCCTTGGTGTCGGTGCTGGGCGAGCTCGAGTGGACCGCCGAGGCGAACCGAACGTGCCACCTGGTCGTCCAGAATTATGGCATATGGTCAGACGAGACGACGACCCACCCACAGCGGGAGCCCAGCTGGCTGCTGAGAGAACACGCACCCGGGCCCACTGGACCACGAGAAGACTTGATCTGACCTGACCTGGCCACGCCTGGTTCCTCTTCTCTTTCCTCCTCCTTCTCCTCTGTGTGTCCAGGGACGGTCCCAACGAGGCCGCTCTGCCGACTCTGCGCGAGTACTTCAGCGCGTGGCGCGGCGCCCTCCCGCACACGCGGCTGATGTGGCGTTCGACGAACGAGGTGCTCGGCGCGTCGAACGACGCGTGGTACCAGCAGCACCTGGGCGAGCGCGCACTCGCTCGCGAGTTCGGCCACGACTTCCTCGACGCCACCGCCATCTCGCGCGAGCTGCTGCACCACGCGCGAGCATGCACCCAGTGGGATCTGAATCACTTCTACCCGGCCATGTACAATCACTGGCTGAACCTGCTGCTGACGCGCATGTGCCGCGCGTGCGGCGCCCACCAGCAGCCGGCGGTGGCCGAGCGGAATGCCCAGTTCTGCGTGCCGCTGGATCCGCGTCCAGCGGACAGCAAGCCGCACCCGCGACGGTGAGCGACCGAACCACCTGCCACCAGCAAGGCGCCGGTGGGGCCGCACCTGACAGCTCGCCATCCTCGAGGCGAACTCCAATGCCGCCAGCCATCGATCCATCCATCCATCCATTCACCGGCCC
>JARLJS010000134.1 GCA_031291075.1 Nevskia sp.
GACGCGACCCTGGAAGAGATTGACGCGCTATGCTGTACGCTCGAAAGCGCGGAGCAGGATCAGCCGCGGATTCGGGCGGTAAAGTGATCGGCTGGCGAATCCGCACGGGGATCGGGTATGCTGATTTCCGGACGGGTACGATAAGATAGGCTCACGGCAAAGAGATTCGGGGACCTACAACAAATGAAAATTTGGTACTACGCGCGTGGTGGCGAGAGGTTTGGCCCGTTCACTATTGAAGACCTAAAAGCCGCAGCCGTGCAGGGTTCATTCTGCTCAGACGACCTAATCTGGAAAGATGGTCTGCAAAGCTGGATCAAGGCTGGACAGGTAAACGGTCTTTTTCCCAAATCGGTCCCGCCGCCAATTCCGACTGCTACTCCGCCACCAATTCCGGCTGCGCCGCGTCCTGCAGTTCTCCAGGCGCCGATCAACACTGAGACTCCTGCACCTCTTGATGACCAAACCAATAAAGAAAACAACAATAAACCCCGCTTTTTAAGCTCGTTGTCAGGCTTTTATTGGCTAACGGTCTGCTTGGGTTTAGCTGTGTTCACTTACTACGCTGTCGATCACGTCAATGCTGGTGACACAAAAGCCGCTCTAAAAGATGCCGGCGCCGCGGCCTTATTCTTGATCGTTTCGCCGGCTGCGTGGAAATTGGCTGATGCGTTCCGGCAATTTGCTGCCCCTTCCCTTTACTTTGGCAGAGGTATATTCGATCTCGCGGGAAAAAGGCTTTTTTGGATGGTGGGGCCGCAAGTAGTGACTCTTGGGGCAGTCGGACTCGCGCTGATACTTTGGATTGAAGGTAAGCCATTTTTGGTTGAGGAAAGGCCAAGTGGAATTACCCCTCATGTTGTAGCCGCGTCCACTAACCGAGTAGCTGCGACAGAGCATAGCGACACCCCGGCGGCGTCGCCCGTGCCCGAGACTGCATCCGTTCCACAGCTCACAAGCGATCAACTTGCAGCCCTCGCAGCACTTTCTGAGAAAAATGGTGCGCCTCAACAGCTTCCTGCTGACCTTACCGATGTACTGGGCCTAACCCAGAACGGGCAAACTATTGGAGTCCGCCAAATTGTGGTTTCTCAGGACAGAAAGTTCTTTCACGGGTTTGCGCAACTGCCAGAGAACCACGGTTACATACTGACGGCTAAGGCACCAGACTTCCGAATTTTGTGTCAGATCGACAAAACCGGCCAAGTGGTTGCAGGGGTGGAGCAGGAAACTGGCGGGCATGCCCTGCGGCTCGCCTTAAATCAGTTGCCGAAGTGCGCTCAAAAGGAAATTCCGTTTTGGTTGATGGCGTTGAAGAGTCCGCCAACGTATGCCACACAGTAGTAAAGTCTCAGGAAGCCTTGGAGCTTTCGTCGCGAAGGTTCGAGCGACAATTTCGATCAGCGCAAGCTTCTGAGCTGCCAGCTCTCGCGTGTCGGCACACATAAACGAATCGGAACTCCACGAGTTGGTCGACAGCGCTGTCCCGAAACCGCCAGATGTCCAAAAAAGTGCCAAGACACGCCTCGTGCTGACCCGGGTTGATTGCAAGACAGGGTATCTTCGCCCACTACACGGCGACGCACCGCCCGGGCCGATCAGCCTGTACCACCTCTGGCTGATCGACGACGGCTCACGTCCCTGGCGGCGCCCTCAGGCTGCCCGGATGCGCAGATAAGCGATGCTGCCATCCTCGGAGGTGGTCGGGGTCTCAGCAATCCACCGCGACGCTCCGGAACTACCCTCGCTTTCGAGGGCGAAGTCCGGCGCGAGGCCCAGCGCCTTGCGGGCGACCTCCCGGACCTTGGCCTGACTGCCGAACTTCTCATTGAAGGTCTTGCGATCATGCCGTGAGCCTTTAGTGGTCCAGGATGCCTGCTGGTTCTTGGCCCGGCGATGCTCGCTTTTCGCAACAGCCACATGCCGCAAGCCGTTGTACCGGGGATCGGCGCCGTCAACGCGATACCAAAGGGTCTTGTACTTCGACGGTCGCCATTCCCCTCCCTCCAGGGCGATGTCCAACCCCAGGCGCTCGAAGACCTCGGTATCGATCAGGATCGAGATCTCGAGTTCGTCGGGCAGATCCTCCAACTCTCGGGCACGCCGCTCAGCTTCCAGCTCCTCCGCCAACTCGAAAAACTTCCGCTTTCTTCTGAACAGCATCAGACGACAACCTCAATTGCGTACTTGGAAAACGACCTCAGTCTACGCCTTGTGTGGCAGTGGAAAATACAAGTCGTTGATTCCATTCACTACGATCCGGTACGGCTGGCAGATGCGACACCCTAGGCCCGAAGGATGGACTTGCAAACCTTTCAGCCGCTGCTCAGTCGCGAGAATCGCGGGTCGCTACTTCGCTTCATGCAGACCTGCCTGATTTCCGTGATATCCTGAATGCAGGTGTCCGTCACCTGCCGCACGCGCCCCCTTGGGGTACGACGAAGACGGAAGTTCGCTGACCTGACCCATTTCCTTGTTTTCCATGGGCGGCCCGCAAAGCGTGCACCGGACGTATCGCCCAGGAGAAGACAATGGAAATTCAGCATCTGAAGCTGCTGGCGGCACGCGTCCGCGAGTTGTTGCAAAAATCCAACCACGATATTGGCCACAACCTGTCGCTCGACCTGATCGCGGCCATCCCCGGCTTGCGCAACTGGCCTGAGGTCCAGGCGTTTCCGGAACGCGTGGCTGCGGCCGAACTCGACGAAACCGCCGCCGTGCGCTTGGCGTTCCGCCTCAACAAGAAGTTCAACCTCGGCATCCCGCCGGTGGCAGTGCTGGAGCTGCTGAACCCGGCCGCCGCCGAGCGCGCGGTGTTGGCGCCGCAGATCTGGCCCACCGGCCCGGCGCCCGGCGTGTATCTGACCAACTCCAAGGACGCCGTTGCGGCCCTGCTCGAGCGCTATGAGGAGGCCACCGATGGTGCCGTGGTGTATGCGGAAAGAGCTGGTAGTGGCTGGCCCGGCAGCATCGACCTGGGTGAAGGCGGACTCTGGTCCGAGGGCCTTGAGCGGCTCCCTAGCGGCACGCTGCTGATCATTGGCCCTGTCGAACTCGACCAGCAGTCCTGGAGCGAGGAATCCGGCCACCTGGCCATGGCTTGCCGGCGCGCCTATGAATCCAGTCACCGCGTCGCGGTGCTAGTGGACACGCCGGCGCCCTGGGCCATGTGCGACGACGTGTTCCTGATGGTCGACTCTGTCCGGGATGATGACCTGGCCAGCGAGATCCTCACTGGGGTGGTGACCGTCGACGGCGAACTCCAGAAGCGCGTGCCGTTCCTCGGCGGCCGCCCGCGTCCCGGACCCATTCACCACACCGCCACCACTGAGCCGATTCCCCGCGCCGCGCTGGAGCCCCTGCGCGCAGCGCTGGCGCAGCAGAAGTCCGGCGTGGTGGTGGTGGGTTCCTCCATCATCACGGACCACCCGGCCGCCGAGCTGGTGGCGGCGATGCTGGCGCTGACCGACCACGTCGGGCCGGCGGCGCGCATCATGCCGCGTCATCGCAGCACGTCGTCCAAGGACTGGCTGGTGCCGGAGCCGATCAAGCAGCTGCCGTATCTGCCCTCGGTCCAGAGCGCGTACGAGAACGGTTACCGCCGCATGATCTTCCAGCCGAGCCACACCGATTCGGATGTGTTGCTGGAGTACAGCCAGGACTGCCTGCTGATCGGCGGCTGCTACGGTGGCGAGGTGACCGACTATTACACCATGCTGCGGCACAATAGCGCCCGTATCGACGAGCATGAGCTGCTGACCCGGATCATCGCCTTGCTGGGCGTGACGATCCCCAAGGATGAGCCGAACGGCTATTCCGCCACCGACCTATATATCAGGCCGGCAGATGAGATCGCTCGGCTGGAGACCTTCGAGGAAATCCACAGCTTTCTGCGGGCGAATCGCGCCCTGCGCTGGGAGGACGCCATGGCGGAACTGCTGGACTCTGGCCGCGCCAGTGCCGAGTCCCTGGAACGCGTATTTCAGCGCAACCGCCATGTGAAGGAATTCCTCGAGCAACGCACGGCGGCGCAGCTGGTGACCTGACACCACCCGAGATTGGGGGCAGAGCCAGCCTCACCGGCGGTGCCGGTGAGGCTGGCTTCAAGCGTGTGAGGCGGCGCGCCCCGACTTCTGCAGCGTCGCCGGCACCGGATCGAGGTTGATGATGTCTTCTTCTTGGAACGGCCTGTCGGTAAGCCCCAGACGCATGGCTGGACTGCGGCCATCTTCGCCGACCAGTACGTAGTTGAACTGCACCCGGAGCACGTTGAGCGAGCAGCACGCGACCTCCGGGGTGAAAGGGGCATGAGTGTCGAGGGGATTGCGTTGTAGAGGCTACGACGCCGGGCTCTGAAGTCGCGCCTGGCGCCCGCATCGGGCGCAGTAAGTCTTCCTTCTGCACAACGATGGCGACGCCCGCCTTCTTGGCGAGCGCTGCAAGGATCGATTCGCTCATCAGCCACGCCACGCAAGGGTGTGCCCGCTCCCGGGGGCGGCACCGCATTGCAGCATGATCTGGCAAGCGCCACCCTTAAGTGGGGTCTGAAGAACCCTTGGGGTTATTCCATTTCTAATTCCGAAGTGAATTAATAATCCAGGACCATGAGACGATGGACCGGACACGGGCGTGCTCCTGTTCCAGGCTGCGCAGGGCTTCACAGAGGTGGTTTTCGAGGGCGTCGATGGACTCGAAGACGCGGTTGTGAAACCACTTTTCACGCAACTCATCCCAGAGGTGTTCGACCGGATTGAGTTCTGGGGCATAGGGCGGCAGCTTGAGAAACCGCAGGTTGGCGGGAAGCTTGAGGACATCGCCAGTCTGATGCCAACCGGCGCCATCCAACACCATAACGATCCGCTCCTGAGGATGGCGTGCAGCGATCTCGTTGAGAAATAGCTGCATACAGGCGCCGTTGACGTGGGGCAGGATCAAGCTGTCGAGTTCGCCGGTGACTACACAGACCGCCGCGTAGGCATAGGTGTACTCTTGCGTCACCATGGCCTGGCACAGTGGCCGGACCGGCTTGGGACACCAGCAGCGGCGTGTGTCGCAGATGCGTCCGAAGCGCGCCTCGTCCTGGAACATCAACCGGAGCGGCGCCGTCCCGGGCCAGTCCTGCTCGATTTGGGCGATGAGCTCGGGGAGTTTTTTTTCCAGTCGGCTTGGGCTACTGGATCTGCTTGGGGATGTCGGGTGTCCGGCGCCAGCTTGCGCCAACCGTGACGGTGCAACAGGTTGTAGGCCGAAGCCAGCGCCACTTCTCGACCCAGCCGGCGATCCAACGCCTGCTTGATCTCCCCGACCACCAGGATACCGCCGGATCGCGCTCGGTCGAAGAACGGCTGCAGAAAGGCTGCCTCTTCTTCCCGCGTCATGTTTTGGCGGCGCCGGCCGCCGCGACCGGGCTTGTCCGCCGGGGTCCCGCCGGCCTGAATGAACTGCTGCCGCAACTGGCTGGCCCAGCCCGTCGATACGCCGATGGCCCGCGCCGTTTGCGGCATGGATAGCCCCAACTCCAGAGGCAGCAACACCGCCTGCGCTTGGCGCAATTCCTCCGCCGTCTTGGCCTTGCGCAGACACGCTCGCGCCTGCTTCACCACTTCCGACCCACCCGCCGTCCTCGCCATCGCCCACCTCCGCGTCAGAGATGGGTGAATATTATTTCACTTATGATTTAGAAATGGAATTAGCCGGCCAACCCCAAGCTTCTAAACGCCGGGCCGCACACTAGAGCGCGTGCCAGCCCCAAAAAAAGAAGCCTCCCGCCAGCGTTACCGGCGGGAGGCACTCATTTTTCGAATTTACCAAAAACCTCTATCGGCTAAGACCTCCGTCCGGCTTGTCGTCTCCAAAGCCGTAAAGCAATCGATTTGTCGCCGCGGGCTATACATGACCGCACCTAGAGCGTGCCGAGTGAGTTTCATCCACAGCGGCATCGAGATCGGAGTGCGCCATGGCAGAGATCAAGCAGTTTCCTACCCGCAAACCCTTGAAGCGCGTTGAGGCAACCGTCGATCGCATCGGCGGCTACGAACCCGCCGGCAGGCCAGGCCTGCACCTCTGCATCATCACCTTCGCAGAATTTCCGGATCAGCCTCTCACGGTTCCCGCGCGTTACCCGGCGGTGGCACTCACCCGACCGGGCGACAAGGTCAGCCTCCTCGCCAACGAACCCAAGCGGACGATTCATTTCCAGAATACGACCGTCCAGATGGAAGCGCTGATCGTGCTTCGAGTCGCAGCCTAGCGCCGTGTCGCACGAGTTCGTCGAGGAGGAAGACTGCATCTTCTGTGGCCAACCAGTTGTCGTGGAGCTGCACGAAGTTTGGTCGGACCACAATTTTATGATCGAGACGTGCTGCGAAGGAATGCACGAATGGATGTCTCGTGAGTTGGCAGCGGAGGTCGACGAGGGCAAACGACGCCACCGGGGTAGTCCATGGCTCCGGCAGCTCTTCAGCTCGCGCGGGGTCGCAATGCGTCGTCTGGTCGAGGACGACGGCCACTTGATTACCGATTTCGGTCTGTCGATCGACGAATCGCTACCTTGGCGCTCGGTACGCGAGTTTATTGTGGAACATCATCGTCACAACCGGCCGCCAGCCGGTTGGAAATTCGGTGCGGGGTGTAGGAACGGCTCGACCTTGATCGGTGTGGTGAGCGTGGGCAGGCCTGTCTCTCGTATTTTGGACGCCCGCCAGGATCACCTTGAAGTTAACAGGCTGTGCCTGTCGAACCAGGTGCCTTACGCTCTTCGCCACAATGCTTCGAGCATGCTTTACGGGTGGGCGGGCCGCCAAGCGGAAAAGCGAGGGTACGATCCACGCTTCCTTGCCACTTTTCCTGCGCGTCAATGACGCGATCAGAATTGCGGGAGTGTCCCGCTCTCAATTGCTACGGTGGGAGGCCAAAGGACTCTTGCCGCGCCGCGGATCGTTGTCCGAGGGGGTTCACGTCTGGCGGACTGACGAATTCATTGCATCCCTGAACGCCATGTATCGACCCCCTGAGGAACCGAAAACCGACTAAAGGGACTGGCCCGACGGCCAGTTCGTTCTCCCAATGGCCGTCGGACGTCAAAGATGAAGGTGGGCGAGAGCTGCTGCTGCGTGCTCTCGCCGCAAATGACCGTAATGCTTTTCAATCATTGCGACTGACGTCCCCGAGATCTGGGCAACTGTCAGGAGATCCAGGCCGCTGATGACAAGGTCAGTGATTGTTGAATGCCGAATTGCATAGATAGTGGCGTTGGCAGGCAGGGACGCGATGGCCACGGCCGTCTTAATGCCTTGCCTCCACCGATCCTTGTTCCAGGTTTTCCCATCGGAGCGCGTGAACATCCAGGCTCCTGGCAGTTTGTTCTGGGATTGCTCCTTCAATATTGCTACCGTGGCGGCGGGAAGGGGCACCGTACGACCTTCGCCGGCCTTGTCGTCGCCAATTGTAAGAGTGCTGCGACGGGAATCGAATTGAGCCACCCGAACAGCAGCAAGGGCACCGGGGCGGAGGGGTAGGAGGCAAAGAACGCGGGTAAAAATACCCAGATCGGGTGCGAGTTTGTCCAGCAGGGCCCTGCGTTGCTCCCGATCGAGATAAATGTCTCTACTCTTATCGGCGCCCTCAACCGGCTTCAAGGGTCCTTTCCAGGCTCTCGCGGTCAAGGCATCACCGTTTTCCAGTGCCAGATTTAACGCGGCCCTGAAGGGGGTCATGTCCCGATTCAGGGTCGACTCAGACCGCTCACGGGTAACGCCTTCGTTGCGCTTGACGTTAACGGGAATCGCCTTCAGCCGGGCTCGCCAGTGGCGAACCTGACGGTCCGTCAATCTTTGAAGTGTGAGGGGCGCAATCGGATCGGAATAGACATGCCGATGAAACCGTACATGAGCGTCATATTTATTGTCGGCGAGCTTGCTCACGGTTTCGTCATCAGCGTCCGCTGGGGCCCCGACGTAGCGTTCACAGGCTTCCTTGACCGTGATGGGCTTCGTTGAGCCGCCGGCATCCACATGCTCAAGCCAGGCCCGAGCGTCCTTGACTGCTGCGCCGAAACGCTCATTTGGCGGCAGTTTCCCGTAGTCACCGAGAGCGTGCAGTGGTTTTCGCCCCGATTGAGGATCGATATACCGCGCGATCCATGTTCCGCCGACGCCGGACTTCGAGGGCCGATAGCCGATAAACTGACCAACTCCAAGTCGCAGCCAATAGGGTTCGCGTCGTGGAATCAGTTTTTCTCGGATGCTAACTCGACTCAGATCCATATTCCGGCACTCTCTCACTCTATATATATGTAGGTATAGGGACTGTCCTACCCATTATAGCGAGTACGGAAAAAGTACGGAAAACATCATGGGACAGCATGAAACATGCCTGTCAATGAAATCAGCATCTTAGAACATCATGGAACACTATGAACCCCTATTTCACTACCTTGAGGTGGTAGCGGCGAAAGTCGTGGGAGTTCGAGTCTCCCCGTCGGCACCATCGGGCTTCCCCGGAAGTCCGGAAGAGCTCAAAGAAAATCGCTCAACCCCGCGCAAGGTGCGGGGTTTTTTGTTGGTGCGGCGGCCGTGGCAGGCGCGGTGTTCACGCCGGCAGCTTAGCTAAAATGGGACCGTATCGAGGACCTCGCCATGGCCAACGCCGTCCCCACACTCAAGCAGCAAGCCCACGCACTGATCGACCAGCTGCCAGACGACGCGACTTGGCACGATGTGGCCGAAGCGCTGGCGGTGATCGAGGATATCCGGACTGGCTGAAAGCGACGCCGGGAAGGGTGTCGATACGGCAACGCTGCGCAAGCGCTACGGCTTGCCGGAATGAAAGTCATCTGGACGCCGCGCGCGCAGCGGCGATTGCGGGAAATCCACGACCACATCAAACCGCTCCCGAGTAAACCGACGCCGTTGCTCTGGCGGAAGGGGAGCATACCGGTCCCGCTTGATTGGTGTGTATTGGTGTGTATAATTCTCCATGAAAAGCGCTGACCTGATCAAGGAGCTGAAAGCTGCCGGTTGGAAGCTCGACCGGGTCAGGGGCAGTCACCATCAGTTCAAACACCCGACGATCGGGCTTACGATCACGGTGCCCCACCCGAAGAAGGATTTGGGAAGGGGTTGGTGGCGAAGATCCGGAAGGATGCTGGCCTGTAGAGGTTTGGCCAGAATATGTCGTGTTTTCAATGGAGTGAGTCATGCGCTATCCCATCGCAATTGAACCTGGCGACGAAGATCACGCCTACGGCGTGGCCTTCCCGGATATGCCCGGCTGCTATTCGGCCGGTGACTCGTTCGATGAAGCTTTGGCCAACGCCGAAGAAGCTGCGCTGCTGTGGCTCGAAGACCATCTGGAGAAGGGGCATGGCGCCCCCGCGCCCAGCAAGATCGAGGCTCTCCGTGGCAAGCGCGAATATCGGGGTTGGGTATGGGCTTTCGTTGATATCGATCTGTCGAAGCTCAGCAAAAAGGCTGTTCGCGTGAATGTGACTCTTCCGGAGACATTGCTCAAAGCAGTCGACAAACGGGCTGAGCGCATCGGCGAAACCAGGTCTGGGTTTCTCGCCCGAGCCGCTATGGAGCGTCTGGAGAAGGAAGCAGCCTGATCGCGGTGCCCGCATAGAAAAAAGGAACAGCCATGCGTGCCTGGGGCTGGGCAAGGGGCCATCGGTTCAGGAAATGCTCATGACGGAGTCGGCGGAGCGGACGGAGGCGGCGCCACGGTTGCCGGACATCACTTGCGTTATCCCGGTGTACCGGGCGGCGGCGGTGTTGCCCGAATTGCACCGCCGGCTGGTTGCGGTGCTGGCCGGGCCGGGCAGTTCGTTCGAAGTCATTTTTGTCGAAGACTGCGGCAACGACGGATCCTGGGCGGTTATCGAGGCGCTGGCGGGTGCCGATCCGCGGGTGCGGGGCATACGCCTGATGCGCAATTTCGGTCAGCACAACGCGATCCTGTGCGGTATCCGCGAAGCCAGGGGCGAGGTCATCGTCACGCTGGACGACGATCTGCAGCATCCACCGGAGGAGTTGCCGAAGCTGCTGGCCAAGCTGGCGGAGGGCTTTGACGTGGTCTACGGTCCGCCGATCCAGCAGCAGCATGGGATGTTGCGCAACCTGGCTTCGATGGCCACCAAGTGGGTGCTGCAGGGGGCGATCGGCGTCGACATGGCGGGCGAGGTGTGCGCGCTGCGTGCATTCCGCAGCCGGCTGCGGGAGGTGTTCGCGGACTATCAAAGTCCGTACGTCAGCATCGACGTGCTGCTCAGCTGGGCCACCGCCAATTTCGGCGCGGTCCGGCTGCGCCACGAGCTGCGCCGGCACGGGGACTCCGGATACACAGTCGGGAAACTGGCGCGTCACGCCCTCAACATGATCACCGGGTTTTCGACCTTGCCGCTGCAGATCGCCAGCATGCTGGGATTCTGTTTCATGGCGTTCGGCCTTGCCGTGCTGGTCTACGTCGTCGGGCGCTACCTGATCCAGGGCACCTCGGCGCCGGGTTTCCCCTTTCTGGCGTCCATCATCGCGATCTTCTCGGGGGTGCAGCTGTTCTCGATCGGGATCATCGGCGAATACCTGGCGCGGATGCATGTGCGCACCATGGGCCAGCCGGTCTACGCGGTGCGGTGCCGGACCGGGGCCAGGGAGTCCGCGGCATGACGTCGGACACATTTTCGCGGTCCTGCAAGGGCTTTGTTGTCGAGGCGCGGCTGGTGGGCTGGGACGCGGAGGCGTTCGGTGTTCCGGTGGCGCAGATCACGCGGATCGAAGTCGCGGACCCCGCGGCGGCGGCGAGGGAATACGGCGCGTTCGAGGCATGGGTCGCGGCGAACGACGTGCGCATCGTCAGCTGCCGGCTGCCGCACGAGCGCATCGCGGAGTCCATGTTCCTGGAAGGCCGGGATTTCCGCTTCATCGAGACGGTGCTGCACCCGCAGCTCCGGGACTTGCGGGAACGCTGTCTGCCCGACGACACGCTTGCGCTGCTTCCCGCTGCGGAGGCGGAGCTGCCGGTATTGCTGGCGATCGCCGAAACAGAGTTCGTCCACGGGCGCTACCACGTTGATCCGCGCCTGGATCCGAAGCTGGCGGACCGGCGCTATACGCGCTGGGTGCGGACGAGCCTGCGTCATCCGAGCCAGCGACTGCTCACGGTATGGGACGGCATGCAGGTCATCGGCTTTTTCCTTGTCGAGTACGGCGCCGATGGACATGCCTATTACCATCTCCACGCGATCGCGCCCGGGTTCCAGGGCAGAGGCTACGGTCGCCGTGCCTGGCTGGCGATGCTGCGGCACAGCCGTGATGCGGGGGTGCTGCAGGTGACGACCGCGATTTCCGCCAGCAACATGCGCATCCTGAACCTGTTCGTCAGCCTGTCCGCGCGTTTTCTTCCGTCCGAAATGACGTTCCACTGGGTGCGGCAGGATCTGCGAACGGCCGGGCCATCGTCTTGATCCGCCAGGACCGCCGGCTGTCGATGCTGGTATTTGTGCTGGCCGTGGGCGTCGTTGTTTCGTTGTTCGCCTGGGACGGGCACAAGGGCTTCGAGCTGAGCGACGAGGGGTTTCTCTGGTATGGCGCCCAGCGCGTCTTCCACGGCGAAGTGCCCATCCGTGACTTCATGGCTTACGACCCTGGGCGCTACTACTGGTCGGCGGCGTTCATGGGCCTGCGCGGCGATACCGGCATCATGAGCGTGCGGGTGGCCGCGGCGGCATTCGAAGCGATGGGGCTGTTCGTCGGGCTGTGGCTGATCGCGCGCGCGGCCGGGCCGATGGGTGGTGGGAATATTCTCTACCTGCTGCTCTCCGCCGCCACGCTGGCGGTATGGATGACGCCCTATTACAAGACCTTCGATACCACGCTGTCGATCCTGCTGATCGGGACTCTGGCCTTCCTGATCCACAGCCCGGGCGTGCGGAGTTATTTCCTTGCCGGAGTCTGCCTGGGTGTCGTCGCCGTATTCGGCCGCAACCACGGGGTGTATGGCATCGCGGGCAGCCTGGGGGCCATGCTCTGGCTGCAGCTCAAACGAGCCGGTGGCCCCGGCTTGGCCAAGGGCTTCACGCTGTGGACGGCGGGGATTGCCGTGGGTTTTGCTCCCGTCCTGCTGATGGCTTTGCTGGTGCCGGGCTTTGCCGGGGCATTCTGGGAGAGCATCCGCTTCCTGTTTGAAATCCGTGCCACCAATATTACGGTTCCGGTGCCATGGCCCTGGCGTGTGAACTTTGCCGCACTGCCTGCGGGCTTCGCGGTTCCGGCAGTGCTCGTCGGCGTGTTTTTCATCGCGGTGCTGGCCTTCGGCGCGTCGTCCGTCGCCTGGGTGGTGTGGCAAAAGCTCAGGAACAGGCCGGTTCCACCGGTGTTGGCCGCGGCCGCTTTCCTGGCGTTCCCCTACGCGCACTATGCCTACTCGCGGGCCGACGTCGTGCATATCGCGCTTGGCATTTTCCCGCTGCTGCTCGGGTGCCTGGCCGTTCTGGCCGCGCAGCCGGCAGGCATCAAGTGGCCGTTGTCGTTGATGTTGTGCGCAGCGAGCCTGTGGACGCTGCACCAGCGGCATCCGGGCTGGCAGTGCCGCGACGGCCAGGCCTGCGTGGACGTCGAAATTTCCGGCAGCAGCCTCAAAATGGACCCATCCGCCGCATCCGAGGTTGGGATGTTCCGCAACCTGGTTCAACGCTATGCGGCCGACGGCCGGAGCTTTCTCGCGGTGCCGTATTTCCCGGGCGCCTATGCGCTGTTCGAGCGCAGGTCCCCGACCTGGGAGATTTACCCGCTGGTCCCGCGTTCCCCGGAGTTCGAGCAGGCCGAGATCGAGCGTGTGAAGAAGGCAGGGCCCGCATTCGTCCTCGAATCGGACTGGCCGCTAGACCGCAGGGACGAGATGCGATTCCGCTACACCCATCCGTTGATTCATCGCTACATCCTGGACAAATTCGATCCGTTGCCGCCTTTGCTCGATCCGGTCGACCGGGCCTACCAGGCAAAGCCGCCGTGAAGCGCTGCCTCGCTTGCGATGCACGCTTTGCGTCGGCGATTCGCGCCTGCCCGGTCTGCGGCTCCAGTCCTGTTCTGGTTGACGGTTTCGACGCTTATGCTCCGGAGTTGGCCCACGGCAGCGACAGCTTCCACCAGGACCATTTTGCCGAGCTGTGCCGCCTGGAACACGGGAGCTTCTGGTTTCGATCGAGGAACCAGTTGATTCTATGGGCGCTGGAAAGGTACTGCCCGGACTTCCGCTCACTCCTGGAAGTGGGTTGCGGCACCGGCTATGTCCTGTCCGCGATCGCGGAGAAGTTTCCCCGCGCGACGCTCAACGGCAGCGAGATTCTTACCGTGGGTCTCGGATGCGCGGCGGCAAGACTGCAGGGGGTGAGGTTGATGCAGATGGATGCCGCGAGGATGCCTTTTTCCGAGGAGTTCGATGTCATCGGCGCGTTCGACGTACTCGAGCACATCGACGACGACAGGCAGGTCCTGGCACAGCTGCGCGAGGCCCTCAAGCCGGCGGGCCTGCTGCTGCTGACGGTGCCGCAGCACAAGTGGTTGTGGAGTGCCGTCGACGAAGGTTCATGCCACCGGCGGCGCTATGCGGCTCCGGATCTGCACCGGAAAATCGAAGGAGGCGGGTTCCGCATTGTCAGGAGCACGTCGTTCGTGGCGACGCTGCTGCCCGTTATGATGGCTTCCAGGTTGTTCCGGAGAGCGGCGGCTGACGGTAAGCTCGACATGGCCGCAGCCTTCAAAGTCCCTGCTTCGCTGAATTCGCTGTTCGCCCTCATTCTTGGTGCGGAATTGAGCGCCATCAGGGAGGGGATCGATTTCCCGTTCGGCGGGTCCCGTCTGGTCATCGCACAAAAGGCCGAAGCCGTATGAACCGCATACCCTTCAACCGGCCGCACATGACCGGCAAGGAGCTGTACCACATCGCGCGGGCGCATTTCAACGGCCAGCTGGCGGGAGACGGGCCGTTTACCGAACGTTGCCACGCCTGGCTGGAGGACCGCACCGGCAGCGGCAAGGCCCTGCTCACCCACTCGTGCACCGGCGCCCTGGAAATGGCGGCCCTGCTGCTGGAGATCGGGCCGGGCGACGAGGTCATCATGCCATCGTACACCTTCGTATCCACGGCCAACGCGTTTGTGCTGAGAGGCGCGGTGCCGGTGTTCGTGGACATCCGCGAAGACACTCTCAACCTGGACGAGCGCCTGGTCGAGGCGGCGATCACGCCGCGCACCCGGGCGATCGTTCCGGTGCATTACGCCGGCGTGGCCTGCGAAATGGACACCATCATGGCGATCGCGCAGCGGCACCGGCTGAAGGTGGTGGAAGACGCCGCGCAAGGGGTGATGGCCACCTACAAGGGGCGTGCGCTCGGCAGCATCGGCGACCTCGGCGCCTACAGCTTTCACGAAACCAAGAACGTGATCTCCGGCGAAGGCGGCGCCGTGCTGGTCAACCGGCCCGAACTGGCCTTGCGCGCGGAGATCATCCGGCAGAAGGGCACCGACCGCAGCCGGTTCCTCCGGGGCGAGGTCGACAAGTACACCTGGCAGGAGGCGGGATCGTCTTTCCTTCCCGGCGAACTGGTCGCGGCTTTCCTGTGGGCGCAGCTGGAGGAGGCCGAGCGGATGACCGGAGAGCGCCTGGCCCGGTGGCGGTTCTATCACGAACTGCTGGAGCCGCTGGAATCCAAAGGGCTCTTACGCCGCCCCATTGTGCCGGCCGACCGCCGGCACAATGCGCACATGTACTACGTGCTGCTGGCCGGCGAGATCGATCGGCAGGCGGTGCTGGCCGAGTTCGAGCGCAACGGCATCGGCGCGGTATTCCACTATGTGCCGCTGCATTCGTCGCCGGCGGGCCAACGCTACGGCAGAGCCTGTGGGGCACTGGAGGTGACAAACCGCCGATCCCGGCAACTGGTCCGGCTGCCTTTGTGGGTGGAGCTGACCGAGGCCGCGCAGGAAAAGGTGGTTGGCGTGCTGCAGCACGCAACCGAGCGCGGCGACTGATCGGCCGAGCGCAGGGAAAGCCCGGTTTTGCCGGGCTTTCGTTGCGGGGCTTGCGGGTAACCGGCGCGGCAATCCGCTAAAGTAACCGGGTCGCATCGTACGGCGCGCGAGCAAGCCATGGGCCATTTCCTGACCGCTTTGGGTGGATTCGCAATCTGGCTGGGCCTGTCCCTGGCGCTCAGCGCCGTATACCTGCTGGTCTACATGTGGATCACGCCGCAGCACGAGCTTAAGCTGATCCGCGAGGGCAATATTAGCGCCGCAGTGTGCCTGAGCGGGACGCTGCTGGGATACGCGCTGCCGCTGGCGAGCGCGATGGTGCACGGCGCCAACCTCTACGACTTCGTGAGTTGGGCGGTGGTGGCGATGCTGGTGCAGCTCGCCGTCTACCTGCTGCTGCGGCTGGGGTATCGCGACCTCACCCACGACATCGTGGAGGACCGTGTTTCGGTGGCGGTGATGGTGGCGGGCCTGACGGTGACGACCGGTATCCTGAATGCGGCGGCCTTGAGCACTTAGCTGGCTAGCCGCTACGCAGGCGGCGCGCCGCCGCCTCGCCGGCGTACAGGCCCCAGTGCAGGGCCTCCTCGAACACCGAATAAGCCGACAGGTCGCTGTGCGCGAACCGCACGCGGCCCGTGTTGTCTTGCAGCGCCGCCAGCCAGGCGCTGCCACGGGTGCCGGGTGTCGGGATCGCCATGGCGTGGCCGTAGCGCATCATGTCGATGCGGCGCACCTTGCCACGCAGGTCGGGGTGGGCAGTTTGCAGCTCGGCCAGCACGGTCTCGCGCCACTCCTCCCATGAGCGTTGCAGCAGGGCCCGCCGTCCGCCCAGCGGATCGTTGCCGAAGGCGCGGTAATAGGTCAGCACGGTGGCGCCGGCATAGGGCAGGGTGCTCTGGTTCATGGCGTTGACGTAGCCCAGCCCGGCGGCACCGTACAGCACGTTGTCCCAGGACAGCGGCGCATCGCCGGTATGACCGGTCAGCCGTTGTTCGAGATGAAGGTTCGCCACCAGCCAGGGCGCATGCTCCAGTGCGGCCGCAGCCTGCTGCAGGGCGGACGGGGGAGTGGCCAGCAGCCGCGCACTGACGAACAGCGGCGTGGCCAGGATCACCTGGTCCGCCAGCCAGCGCGTCACTTGCCCGGTACTGAGATCGATGACGTCGACTTCCACCCCGTCCCGGTTCTCGGCTACGCGCAGGCCGAGCGCCGCCGTCTGGATGCGCTCCCGGTGCGGCGCTGCCAGCCGGCGGGCCAGCCAGGCGTTGCCCTCCGGCCAGGTCAGCAGTTCGTCCGCCGCCTCGTGCGCCTGCGGCGCGGCGAAGCCGTGGCGGCTGGCGAAGTAATGCAGTCCGGCCCAGGCTGAGACCCGTTCGATGCCGGCGCCGTAATCGTCGCGGCAGCAGTAGTCCAGGTACCAGCGCAGCGCCGGGGTGACGAGCTGGTGCTGGTCCAGCCACTGGGCAAAGCTCAGCCGGTCGAGGGCGGCCAGGCTCTCGTCCCAGCGGCAGCGGCTGGTGGGGATGGTGAACGCGCCGGGCTGGCCGATCTCTCCGACCAGATCGGCGAAGCGGCGATAGGCGTCGAGGGTGGCGGCGGATTGGCCGCGGACCGGCAGCAGGCCTTCCTGCCAGCCGCCGGCGATGAACAGCCGCTCCTGCGGGCTGTGGCAGAGATGCATCTCGTCGTACTCGACGCGGCCGCCCTGCACCCGCCTCAAGCGGTATTCGGTCAGCAGCTCGGCCAGTTCATCCGCGTAGGGGCCCGGCGTGGGGACGTAGTGGGCGCCCCAGGGACAGGCGAAGCCGTTCACCAGCCCGCCGCGGCTGTTGCCGCCGGGTTCGTCCTCTAGCTCGAACAGGCGATAGTCGTCGACGCCGGCCCGCAGCAGCGCGCGCGCTGCCGCCAGGCCGGCGATGCCGCCGCCGACGATGGCAACGCCGGTCCGGCGCACGGTGTCGGGTTGCGGGTGCTGGAGGTCCCGCAGCCGGTGTCCGCGGTCGAAATGCTGGCCGACAAAGCCGCCGGCGATGTCCTTGCCGCGCCATCGCCCCAGCAGGGTTTCCAGGCCGGTCTGCGTCGATGATCCAGGCGCGCCGCTGCCGCAGCCGGTACCCCCTGCTGCCGCGCTCCAGCCCAGTATGCGCAGCACATCGAGGAGAAAGCGGCGGCGGCCGGCCGACCTCAAGGCAATACCTCACCCCACTCGGCCTCGAAGGTCTGCACCAGCACCTGGTTCGACAACCGGTTGGGCTCCGCCGGCAGCCGCGACATGTCGGGCGGGAAGTCGAACATCAAGGGCAGCGTGGGCGCCGACAGGAAGCGCAATCCCGCGGGCAGCGATTCCGGATAGTGGTAGGGACGGCGGCTGGCGATCACGAAACCCCACTCGCCGAAGCTCGGTACGTCGACGTGGTAGGGCGCCGTGCGCAGGCCGACCGCTTCCAGCGTCGCCACCACGGTCCAGAAGCTGTGTCGCGCCACCAGCGGCGAGGTGGTCTGCACCACCGCGTAGCCGTCGGCGGCGAGGCTGTGGTCGACCAGGCTGTAGAAGCTGGTGGTGTAGAGCTTGCCGAGCGAGAAATTGCTGGGGTCCGGGAAATCGATGACGATGGCGTCGAACGGCGCCGCCGCCGGGTCGTCGACGCGGCGCTGCAGCCACTGGAAGGCGTCGTCGTTGATCACCTTGAGCCGGGGTGACAGCAGGGAGTCGTGGTTGAGGCGGCGCAGCAACGGTTCGGAGGAGAACAGGCGGGTGACGTTGGCGTCCAGGTCGACCAGGGTGATGTCCTGGACGCTCGGATACTTGAGGATTTCGCGCGCCGCCATGCCGTCGCCGCCGCCCAGGATCAGGACGTGACGCGGCGCGCCGAAGGCGGCCATGACCGGGTGCACCAGGGCTTCGTGATAGCGGTACTCGTCGCGTGAGAAGAATTGCAGGTTGCCGTTGAGGAACAGGCGCACGCTGTCGTCGCGGCCGGGGTGGCTCTGGGTGATGACGATGCGCTGGTAGGGCGAGCTGGCGGCGTACAGCACGCGGTCGGCATAGAAACGGTCTTCCGACCAGGTGGTGATGCGTTCGGCGCCGGCAAAGGCGGCCAGCAGCACGGCAAAGGAGGCGGCGGTGGCGCTCACGTGGCTGCGCAGGCGGTGCAGCTCGCCGCGGTACAGCCACAGGGTCCAGGCCGCCACCGCGATGTTCATCAGGCCGAACAGCAGGCTGGTGCGGATCAGCCCCAGCCGCGGCACCAGCAGCAGGGGAAAGGCGATGGAAACGCCGAGCGCACCCAGGTAGTCGAAGGTGAGCACCTCGGAGACCAGGTGCTGCAGTGAATAGTGGCGGCGGAGCAGCCGCATGACCAGCGGAATCTCCAGTCCCACCAGCACGCCGACCAGCCACACCAGTCCGTACAGTATCCAGCGGAACGGTTCCGGTGAACGGGATGCGAGCAGGAACAGGGCGGCGGGCATCAGCCCGCCGGTCACGCCGACCAGCAACTCGACCCGCAGGAAATGCGCGGCCAGCTGGTGGACCAGCAAGCGCGACAGCCAGGAGCCGACACCCATCGCGAACAGGTAGGTGCCGATGATGGTCGAGAACTGCAGCACCGAGTCGCCGAGCAGGTAGGAGGCGAGGGTGCCTGCGGCCAGCTCGTAGACCAGGCCGCAGGCGGCGACCAGGAAGACCGAGCCGAGCAGCACCAGTTCGGCCGCGCGCGGAGCGGCGCTGCGCCCGCCTTCCACGGTCGCGTTACTTGTGTCCACCGGCGCTGCTGATGCCGCCCCAGGATCCGCCGTGGACGCCGAAATACGGCCCGCCGGAGTTGTCGTCCATCTCCGCGGCCAGCAGCATCATCGCCAACAGCAGGAAGACGCACACGGCCAGGATGAGGGGCATGGACCGCAGCAGGCTGCCGGAGGTCGGTGCGATGTCCTTGCGTATCTGCATCTGCTCCTGCGCGCTCAAGCGGAAGGCATTGGCAACCTGGTTGGCCGGGATGAGCCGGCCGAAGGACCACACGATTTCATCGCCGGTCTCCTCGCGCGACAGGCGGTAACGCGCCTGCGCGCCGCGGCCGGCGTAGTCGGCGATCTTGCTGCCCTGGTCCTTCTCGACCAGCCAGTAGAACTCGCCCTCGACGTAGACGACCCGTGCCGGATACTGCTCGACGCGGTCGAAGCCGATGTCCTTCCACGACATCTCGAGCGTGCCGACGCCGGTATTGCGCGGCGCCCCGGTGATGGTGCGAAAGCCCACCCAGCCCTCCTCTGACTCGACCAGGAAGGCGAAGCCCTCCTTCTGGTTGAACAGCAGGTATTCGTTCCAGCTGAAGCTGTGCTCGCCCTGTTCCTGCGGGTAGCCGCGCTTTACGGCGTAGCCGACGATCTGCCATATCCGGGCCGGCTCGTCCGCGATCGACAGCAGGCCGGTGCGGCCCAGCGGCAACGCCGGCGGTGGGCCCTGGGCCTGTTGCCAGGCCTGCAGCTCGGCACCGATGCCCTGGGACAGATCGATGACGCTGTGGCACTGGCCGCAGGTGAGGCAGCGGGTGGATTCGAGCTGGGCGCTGACCGGGGCGCCACAGCTGGGGCAATCGAAGCTGCGTCCAGCGACGGCCTTGGCGGGTTCCGGCCCGCCGCTGTCGCCGCGCAGGCCGGACAGCGCCAGCTCGGCCAGCCTCGCCGCCTGGCCGACCGAGAGCTGCGGCTGCTGGGGATCGGTGTAATCGAGCGTGGCGACCTGGTCCTGGACGTTGCGCAGCTCGACGATCCAGCAGGCGCGGTCGGGCTGGGGCGGCCTGGGCAGCTCGCCTTGCGCGGCCAGCACCCGCGCCAGCACCCGCGAGGCGACCTGCCACTGCTTGCCGGCCAGCGTCCGGCTGCGTCCCAGCACCAACTGGTCCGCCGGCGGTGCGGCGTCCGTCGGCACATCGAAGCTGACCACGTACTGGTCGTTGTCCTCCGACAGCCAGGCGCTGGCGTCGTCGTCGAACAGGATGTACCACTCGTTCCAGCTGCCCTCGATCCTCGGCGCCGGGCCGGGCTGCTCGATGCCGGGGCCGTAGCCCCACTGGAGACGGCCGATCAGGGTGAAGGCGCGGTCGCGGTAGCGGCCGGCGGCCCCTAGTTGCAGCGGTGAGTGGTCGTCGAACAGCTGGGCGCTGCGGCCGATCTTGCGCAGGGTTTCGCCGTCGCGCACCACGGTGCTGCGGCAGTACGAGCACACGGCGCTCGCCGAGGCGGCCGAACGGAACTCGACCGCCGCCCCGCAATTGGGGCAGGGCGCCTGCCAATGCCGCTGCGCCGGCTGCTGGCCGGCGCCCCCCGGCGGCTCGGGAGGTGGGGTGGAGGACACGGAGCGGGATCTTTCCGGGCTGCCGCGGAGTGCGGGGGAATCAGCTCAGCTTCTGGAGCAGCTCAGCCTTTTTGGCGTCGAACTCCTGCTGCGTGAGGATGCCTTTGGCCTTCAGATCGGCCAGCTTCTCCAGCGTGGCCATCACCTCGTCCGGCCGGATGGTGGCGGCCGCCGCCGCTGGCTGGGCGGGAGCCAGCCCTTGCTGCAGGTTCTGGGCGATCACCTGGCCCATGGCCACACCGGCGCCCAGCCCGACCGCCGTGCCGGCGACGCCGCCGCCCTGGCCGGCGGACTCGGCGAGCTTGGGGATCGACTGTGCGGTCTGGTATTGCATGAAGCGGCCCATGTCGTTGCCGATCATGCCCATGCCGATGCGCTGGTCGAGCACCTTCTGCAACTCGTCGGGCAGCGACAGGCTTTGCACGGTGAAGCCGTTGAGCTTCAGGCCCAGCGCCTTGAAGGAAGGCTCGAGCGCGTCGGTTACCACCTTGGCAAAAGCGTTCTGATTGGCCGCCAGGTCCAGGAACGGGATGCCGGAGGCCGCCACGCCGGTGGCCATCTGCTGCAGCACCAGGCCGCGCAACTGGCCGTCCAGATCGGCCACGGTGAAGGTTTCGCGGGTGCCTGAAACCTGGGTGTGGAACAGCTTCGGATCGGCGATCTGGAAGCTGTAGTTGCCGAAGGCGCGCACCCGCACCATGCCGAATTCCTTGTCTCTCAGGGTCACCGGCTGGGCCGTTCCCCAACGCTGGTCGAGCCGCTGGCGCGCGCTGAAGAAGTAGACGTCGCTCTTGAACGGCGACTCGAACAGCTTGTCCCAGTTCTTCAGGTCGGTCAGCAGCGGCAGGGTCTGGGTGCTCAGCCGGTAGCGTCCGGGGCCGAACACGTCCGCCACCTTGCCCTCGTTGACGAACATGGCGAACTGCGACTCGCGCACTGTCAGCGAGGCGCCGGTCTGGATCTCGTGGTCGTCCATGGGGAAGCGCCAGGCCAG
This sequence comes from Nevskia sp., assembly GCA_031291075.1. Classification (GTDB taxonomy): domain Bacteria; phylum Pseudomonadota; class Gammaproteobacteria; order Nevskiales; family Nevskiaceae; genus Nevskia. The sequence continues at coordinate 21,376 of JARLJS010000134.1, forward strand.
CACATCATCACCCGGCTCGACCCATTCGATGATGTCGATGAACTGCCGTTTGATGAAGTCGATCAATGCCATGGCCCATTCCCCGGTTGGTTCTCCGTAGAATTGCGCGGGCTCTTCCGCGCTGTCAAATCACGATCTGCGCCGCAAAGGGGGCTTCAAAAAAAGGGGGACGAGTAAGCCCTGTTCCGGGCAGTCACACAGGTCCCTTAGCCCGGCGGACGGGCTCCGGCGGCGGACGGGTTTCCCGTGGCCACGCCGGGATAGCGCGGCAGATTGGGTGGAACGCCGAGGTGGCGCGTGCCCCAGGCGCACAGGGCGCTCATCGGCCCCAGCAGCTCCTCGCCGGCGGCGGTGAGGGAGTAGGTCACCTGCGGCGGCGAAACCGGCGTCACTTCGCGGTGGACGATGCCGTCCGCCTTGAGCTGGCGGAGTTGCGCGGTCAGCACCTTTTCGCTGACGCCGGGCAGCAGGCCGCGCAACTGGGCATAGCCCTTGGGACCGAAACCGAGATGCCAGATGGCGAGCACCTTCCACTTGCCGCTGATGGCGTTGACTGTTGCCTGTACCGGGCAACCGAAATGAGGTTTCAAGGCACTCTCCTGGGGTACGTCAATGCCTATTTGAGCGCGTTCCGGCGGTCGTTGACAGGTCCTTACCAAAAAGTACGTTCTTCCGGAACGCTCCGGCCGCCGATAGAGTCTTGCCCGGACGCGGCGGATCGGCGCCTGGCCCATCAGGATTGCAGGAGGAGACGACATGCTGCTCATCACGGGTGCAACGGGAACCGTCGGCGGAGCGGTGCTGGCGGAGGTGGTGCGGAGCGGGGATCTGCATCGTGCCCTGTATCGATCGCCGACCGAGGCGGCCAAGGCGCCGGCCGGCACCGCGGCAGTGACCGGCGACTTTGCCGACAAGTCCGGCCTGGCGCGGGCGCTCGATGGGGTCGACAGCGTCTTCCTGGTGTGCGGCCCGGTGCCGCAGCTGGTGGAATTGGAAAGCAATGTGATCGAGGCGAGCGAAGCGGCGGGCGTGCGCCGCGTGGTGCTGGCGTCCGCGCTGGGAGCGGGGGACTACCCGAAGTCCTTTCCTGGCTGGCATCGCAAGGTCGAGGACCGGCTGCGGGCGTCGCGGCTGGCCTGGTGCATCCTGCGTCCGAACAGCTTCATGCAGAACGTCCTGGCGTTCTACGCGCCGGGCATCCGCGCGCAGGGGGCGTTTTACGCGGCGATGGGAACGGCGCGGAACTGCTTCGTGGATATCCGCGACGTGGCGGTGGTCGCGGTCCAGGCGCTGCGTGGGCAGCATGACGGCAAGATCTACGAGCTGCACGGCTCGGAAGGGCTGACCTATACCGCGCTTGCCGAAAAGATCGCCCGGATCGCCGGCGTGCCGGCACGCTACGTGGACATCCCGGCGCAGGCGCAGGGCCAGGCGATGCTGGACCAGGGCATGCCACAGTGGCAGGTGACGGCCCTGCTGGAGCTGCAGGAGTACTACACCAGCGGCCATGGCGGCGAACCGGACGGCACGCTCGAGCGCCTGCTCGGTCGCCAATCGTGCGGCATGGACCAATTTATCGCGGAACACGCGGGCGCTTTCCGGGCCTGAGCACGGGCGGCTGTGTCACGTCGCCGTAACGATCGTGTAACACCATAAATGCGTGCGCGGCCGGGAATCCGGGCGGCGGCCTGTCGTCGCGTTTCCGCGCGGGCTCTCTTTTGTCCGGATCAAAATCGGTGTCCAACCGTCTGTTTGCCCAAGCGCAGCAATCGTTCAGCGTCGGCGACGCCGCCGCGACGGAACGGTATTGCCGCAAGGTCCTGGAGTCTGATCCGGAGCACGCGGACGCCTGGCACCTGCTCGGCATCGTCCATCTGAAGCGGGGAGCGCGGGCGGAGGCGATCCGGTTCATCGGCCGCTCGGTCGAACTCGAGCCCCGCCAGCCGCAGGCGCTGACCAACCTGGGTAATGCCTTGCGCGATCTGCGCCGGCTCGACGAAGCGCTGGCCAGTTTCGACCGCGCCATTGCTCTGGTCCCCGATTTCGCCGAGGCCCATCTCTACCGCGGCAACACCTTGTTCGACCTGGAGCGGTATCGCGAGGCCTGCGACAGCTTCGAGCGGGCGCGGCGGCTCAAGCCCGGCGACGTGCGCATCCTGGACAACCTCGGTCTGGCTTACCGCATGGTCGGCGAGGCGGACCAAGCGGTGCAGTTGCACCGGCAGGCGCTGCAGCTGCAGCCGCAGAACGCCGACGTTCACAACCACCTGGCGACCGCCTTGTGCGATCAGGGCCAGTTCGCCGAAGGGCTGGCCTGCTTCCAGCAGGCGCTGCGTCTCAGGCCGCAGTTTCCCGGCGCCTTCTACCAGCTCGGCGTGGCGCTGGCGAACCAGGGCCGTTTCGAGGAGGCCATGCAATGCTTTGCGCAGGCCCTGCGTCTCAGGCCGGACTGGGAGCTGCCGACGATGGGGCTGGGCACCTCGCTCTCGTTTCTCGGGCGCTTCGACGAGGGGTATCACTGGTACGAACGCGCCCTGCGCATGCGGCCCGACTGGGCCGAATGCAAGTACAACATGGGGACCAGCCTGCTGGGCCGCGGCGACTACGCGGCCGGCTGGCCGCTGTACGAATGGCGCCTCGATGACCCGAAGAATCGGCACAAGCCGAAGCTGGACCGGCGCTGGGACGGCGGTCCGCTGGAGGGGAAGCGTCTGCTGATCCGCAGCGAACAGGGACTCGGCGATGCGCTCCAGTTCGTGCGCTACGCGGCCCTGTGCAAGGCGCGCGGCGCCACCGTGATCGTGGCCTGTTATCCGCCTTTGCGCAGCCTGTTCGAGAACTGCGATTACATTGACGAAGTGGTGGTGGACGCGCCCGCCGGCGGCTACGACCTGCAAATCGAGATGATGAGCCTGCCGTATCGTTTCGGCACCACGCTGCAGGACGTGCCCGCCGCGGTGCCGTACTTGAAGACGAACGCGGAGGCCCGGCGCAAATGGGCGCCGCGCTTCGCCGGGGTGGCGGCTCCGAGGATCGGTCTGGTGTGGGCCGGCAATCCGCGCGAGCACGACCTGGCGGCCAGCCGCATCGACGTGCGGCGGAGCATGAAGCTGGAGCAGATGAAGCCGCTGCTGGAAGTGGAAGGAGCCCGCTTCTACAACCTGCAGTTCGGCGCCAAGGCTGCCGAACTCGACGAGTGTGGTTTGCGCGGACGGCTGACCGATTACATGAGCGAGGTCGAGGACTACCTGGATACCGCGGCGATCATCGAGAATCTCGACCTGGTGATCGCGGTCGACACTTCCGTGGTGCACGCCGCCGGCGGTCTCGGCAAGCCGGTATGGGTGCTGTCGCGCCACGACGCCTGCTGGCGCTGGCTGCGCAACCAGGAGCGCAACCCCTGGTATCCGAGCGCGCGTGTCTTCGGGCAAACGACAGCGGGCGACTGGGCGGGGGTGGTCGAACGGGTGCGGCAAGCTCTGCAGGCAACGATCCGGCGCACCGGTGCCAACAGCTGTCTCGAAACGGTCACGGACCCTTAACAACGAGCGTCTAAGCTGCGATCCCAGCTACCTCCCGGCTACATTGACCGCACTATTCAAAAAACGCGGTCGCGGTGGGTTGCGCCTGGGAAAGATACATTCGAATTGCCTTGATCGAGCTCTGAAGGGGAATCGTTATGCCTGCTCCGCGCTTTAATAGCACCAGTCGTGTCATGTTGTCCGCGGCTTTGTCCGCGTCCGCCCTCCTGTCGTGTGCGGTTGCCCACGCGCAGAGCAACGACCCCGTCGTGTTCAGCTTCGCCACGGTCGGCGACAGCCGCCAGGATCCCAAGAGCCCGGATCCGACCACGCTGCTTCCCAACAACACTGGTACCCTGCTGCCGCAGGACAAGCAGTGGCTGCAGAATTCGCAGGCGTGGTCGATGCTGTATAACGGCATCGCCTCGCAGGATCCCAACCTGCTGTTCTTCAACGGCGACATGGTCTACGGCTACGGTCGCCCGGTCCTGCCGAGCGCGTGGTCCAACGGCCAGCCCGGAACCTGGACCAGCGCCCAATCGGTGACGCCGGACACGATCTTCGAATACGTGCAGTACGCCTACTGGCGCGGCTCCATCGCCAACCTGTTCTACAACGGCACCTACGTGATCCCGGTACCGGGCAATCACGAGACGCAGTGCAGCAGCACCGCGGCGCCGTACAGCTCCTCGTCCGCGAATCCGAATTGCGCCAGCGGCAAGACGGCCTATGCGGACAATGAAAATGCTTTCCGTGCCAATACCGGTGATCTGGTGCAGGACCTGGTGACCAACACCCGGTTCTCCAACGTGTCCGGCTTCAACGCCCTGAACGTGTCGGGCCTGACCCAGGCGACGGCGCCCCAGGCCAGCACCAATAACGGTCCGATCACGGGTAACCAGGCCGAGCTGAGCTATTCGTTCGACATCCAGACGTCGGCCGGGCTGCTGCACTTCGCGGTGATCAACACCGATCCGTCCGGTGCCGACTCCACCGCACCGGCGGATTGGCTGGCCAGCGACTTCGCGGCTGCGCAGGGACATGGCGCCGTCAAGTACTTCGTCTTCGGCCACAAGCCGGCGTTCACCTACAATTACGCGGCTGGTGGCGGCGGCACGATATCGGCTGCCGGTCTGGACGTGAACACCACCACCCGCAACGCGTTCTGGAAGGTTATCGCGCAGTACGGCGCCACCTATTTCTGCGGCCATGAGCACACGGTCAACGTGTCGCAGAACCCGGATCCGACCGGTACCTACACCAGCAAGCCGTACCAGGTCATCGTCGGCTCCGGCGGTTCGCCGTTCGACGACAAGCTGGTGGGCACCTGCCCGAGCTGCAACGAGCCCGTGCTGACCAACCCGTTCGACCGCTACTACGCCTGGGCGCTGGTGGAAGTGCACCAGAGCGGTACCGTGTCGCTGACGGTCAATGGCTTCAGCGACGCGTTCGGTCCGGTCCAGGCCCTGACTCTCTACAACGTGTCTTCCCTGCAGTAACGGGATAGAGAGGAATCGCCATGAACATCCGCAAGTCCATCGCCGCAGTCGTCGGCGCCGCCATCCTGGTGCCGGCAGCGGCCAGCGCCAGCTTCGTGCTCGATACGGGCACCCCCGCCGGCAGCAGCACCTACGTGCTCAGCACCTCGCAGTATTTCGCCGGTGAGTTCGCCGTGAACGGGGGCGACACCATCACCGATCTGTCGGCTTATCTGACCCAGGGCGCCGGTTCGGTCGGCGACACGTTCACCTTCGCCATCTATGGCAGCAGCGGCTTCACCTCGCGCGCCAATCAGCGCCCGGCGCCGCTGTACACCGCCACAGGCACGTACAGCGCCGACGGCTGGAACACGACGAACGTGAACTGGACCCCGACCACCACCGGCGACTACTGGCTGGCGCTGCAAGTGAGTTCCACTTCGCAGACCCATGGTCTGAACGCGCCTGGAGAGGTGTCGGCGTCGACCGGTACGGCGCCGGCGCTGGCGTTCGCCTATGCCAACGGGGCGAGTGGGCAGTACACCACCTCGGGCGCTCCGGCGATCGGCCTGGAAGTGTCCGATACCCCGGCGCCGGTGCCCTTGCCCGGGGCGGTGTGGCTGCTCGGCAGCGGGATGCTGGGTCTGCGGGCGATGGCGCGCCGCCGTCGCACCGCCTGATCCCTCGCGGAGCGACCCTTCCGATTGCGGCCGGCCGGGGCCAAGCGCCCCTGCCGGCCGCAGGTTTTCGGTCGCATGATTTGTGTCGCTTCGGCGACTGCACGTGGTGCGGAGAGCGGACTGCCGATTCTCCGGTCCCGTGACGGCTTTTCTTCAAGCAGTAAGCGATATGGCTGATGGTTTGCCGGGTGTCCGGCACTACGCGGCGATGGTCCGCATGGTCGTAATGGGGCTTTGCCTGGCGGCAGGTCCGGCGATTTGCTCGGCCGACGCCCGGACGGGGACGGTAGCGGCGCAGACTGTTGCGCCGGCGACCGCCGATGCCGGCACGGGGGCGATCGCCGCGCTCGGCCGCCGGATGTTCTTCGATCCCTCGCTCTCGGCGTCGGGCAAGCTGGCCTGCTCCAGCTGCCATGACCCGAACTATGCGTATGGGCCGCCGCCGGGCAAGGCCATCGCCCTGGGTGGCAAGAACATGGACCGGGGCGGAACACGGGCTGTTCCCTCGTTGCGTTACCTGCACCAGGTGCCGCCATTCGCCGAGCACTACCACTTCGCGGACGGCGACAATGGTCCCGGCGGCGGTTACACCTGGGACGGGCGCGCGGCGTTGAGGCGCGAGCAGGCGAAGCTGCCCTTGCTGGCCGCCAACGAGATGGCGAACAGCGGGCCGACCGAAGTCGCCGAACGGCTGCGCCGCAGCAGCTACGCGGAGGATTTCCGCCGCGCCTTCGGACGCGACATCTTCGACCGGCCGGAGGCTGCGTTCGAAGCGGGGTTGCAAGCGCTGGAGGCGTTCCAGCAGGTGCCGTCCGAGTTTTATCCCTACACCAGCAAGTACGACGCGTTCCTGCGAGGGCAGGCCGACCTCACCGACGCGGAGGAACGGGGCGTCGCCCTGTTCAAGGATCCCGCGAAGGGCAACTGTGCGAGCTGTCACGGCACGGTGATCCGGGACGGCGGCCTGCCGACCTTCACCGATTTCGACTACATCAACGTCGGCGTGCCGCGTAATCCGAAGATCGAAGCCAACGCGGATCCGGCGTACTTCGATCTCGGCCTGTGCGGGCCGGCGCGGACCGATCTCGCCACGCGCAAGGAGCTGTGCGGCTACTTCCGCTCGCCGTCCGTGCGCAACGTGGCAATCCGCGACGCGTTTTTCCACAACGGCGTATTCCACTCCCTGCGCGAAGTCCTGCACTTCTACGTGGAGCGCGACATCAAGCCGGAGAAGTGGTATCCCCGCAACGCCGATGGAAGCGTGCACAAGTTCGACGATCTTCCTCCTGGGGCCCCGGACAACGTCGATCATGACGCGCCGTTGAACCGCAAGCCGGGCGACAGTCCGGCGCTGACCGACGCCGAGATCGAAGACCTCATCGCGTTTCTGCAGACGCTGACCGATGGCTATCACCCCGGGCCCGATGGTTCCTGAACGACACCGGACCGCCGTTCCGGGCCGGGGCGCGGACCGGGCGAGGCGGGTGTTGCTTGGGCTCTGCATCGTGGCGGGCGCGGTCGCCCTGCCGGCATGGCCGGCTTCCGCCTGGAGCAGTCCCTGGGTGCAGCCGCTGGATCCGGCCGCGGCAGCAGGGAACAGTGACGAGTACGCCTGGCGCCTGTTCGTGGCGCTGAACTGGCCTGCCGATCCAGTCACGGGGGCTCCGGATCCGGGCAGGAACCTGGGTGACGATTCGCCCGTGGTGTGGGAATACTGGCGGAACGCCAGCCGGATTTTTCTCAAGGACGGGGCCGATCCGGGGCCGTGGGAGGACGGGGCCGTAAACCGTGCGCTGCGCGATGCCGACCGCTACGAGGGCCTGCCGCTGGATTCGCGGGCGCCGACCCGACACATCGTGAACGGTGTGATGGTGGCTGTTACCGACCCCCTGGCGGCAGCCAGCCATCTCAACGAAACGCACATGAACCGGGCGTCGTTCGAATTCATCCGCGAGCGGCGGCTTTACAGCCTGCAGGGGCAACTCGATCTGATCGGCCAGGACCGGCCGGTGTCATTTCCCGCCGCGTCCCGGAACGTCAAGGCGCAATGGAGGCCCATCGACGCCAGTCAGAAGTCCCGCTACTACACGGTGGAAGTCGCCATGGCGGACGGCAGCCGCCGACTCTATGGCCTGACGGCGCTGCACATCGCAACCAAGGACCTGCCGGACTGGTTCTGGGGGACCTTCGAGCACGTAGACAACCCTTCGGCCTTGCATGCCGAATGGCGGCTGCCGTCGCGGGACCGGTTCTCCTGCGTCGGACAGGCCGCGGATTGCAGCCAGGCGCCGCGCGGTATCGGGCTGGAGGGCACGGTCTGGCAGAACTACCGCTTGCGCGGCACCATGACCGGGTTCGTCGATGCGCAAGGTAAGCCGACACTGCTGGCCAACGCCCAGTTGGAAGCCGGGGTGGTGCAGAGCACATCGTCGTGCATCACCTGTCATGCGCGTGCCTCCATCGGCGTGGTCGACGGCAAGCCGGGGCGGCTGGCCGTTTTCGACGATGCGGCTGATCCGCGGGGCAGTAGCGCGCCGGCCAACGGACCCAGGCCGGGGTTCTACGGCACGCCCAAGCCCGAATGGTTCATCGACGGGAGCGCGGATGGCGGTGGGCGGCGACAGTATGTGCCGCTCGATGCGGTATGGTCGCTGCAGAAGGCACAAGCCGCGGCGGTGCATTAAGCTTCCGCAAAGGTGCTGGATGGTGCGTATGGACGCTGGCGGAACGGGGATTCAGGAGCGCTGGATGAAGAGTGTTGTCCTATCGATACTGGCGGCCGCGCTTCTGGCGGGCTGCGCGGCCGCGCCTTCAGAGCGCCCGGCCGCGGCCGGCGCACCGGTCCAGGCCGCCGCGCCTGCGAACGCCGCTCCCGTGTTCACGACCGAGGACAAGTGGGAGCGCGCCGGCTACAACAACGAGGAAGTCGTCTACACGATCCTCATCACCAACCAGGATAGCCGGATCCTGCGTTGTTCCACCCATATGCAGGGTTATTACTTCGACCAGGGCAAGAAGACCAGCATCGCGGACCAGCAGCTCAGCACGGTATTCCCGGCGCAGCAGGTCAAGGCGGGCATCTGGATGGATATGGATCAGCCGTCCGGTGCCACTTACCAGGTGAAGTGCAAGCCGGTCTGAATGCGGCGGCGGGAGATTGGCTCGATATCCTTGCGGGGGGGCGGCGTCACCGTCGTGCCATCAAGAGGTCATGCGGCGATGCTAGATTGGCACCAGCTCGGGATGTTGTGATTTGTGCTTAAGGCCAGGCAACAAAGCCTGCGCATTTACCAGGACGTAGATGACGCATGATTCGGAGAGCATAATGAGCAAGAAAAGCATCGCGTTTCCGCTGCTGGCATTGATCGGGGGCTTCGGTTGCGTGGTTCCTCTGGCCGGTCATGCATCGACTCTGCCGGCGGTGCCGACCTTCTACAGCACCACGATCCAGCAACCCCACTATCCGAACTTCTGGGCAGTGGGCGAAACCGCCACGCTGACCTCGAACAGCTGGAAGCTGCTCGGCACCACGTACACGGATTACGAACTGACCGTGTCGGCGCCGGCCAGCGCGATCTTCGACAACAACAGCGCGTACTACAAGGTCAACGATCCGACCGTACAGATTCATGCCTATTTCGATCCCTACGGCCATTTGATCAGCAGCTACGGCGGCCAGCTGTTCTTCAACACCTATTCGATCTACGGCCAAGGCAACCGCGGCGGCACGCCGGTGCTGCCCGCATCCTCCAACCCCACGGCAGGCACGCCGCCGGCGAATTCCACGAGCTGGTCGACCGTGTACTCCAACACCCTGGATTGCCCGGGTTCGCCGTGCCTGCTGTTCGGTGCGCTGCTGACTTCGGTGGGTGTCGATACGACTCACAATGGCACCGTCCAGCACGACGCCCTGGGTTTCGGCACGGCGTTGTTCAGCGGCTGGGCCAACCGGCCGTGGTCGTACCTGCCGGAGTCGCTCTGGCTGTTCCTGAACAATGATGGCTCGGCCTACTCCAATACCGAGATCACCAGCAACACCGCCTGGGACAACTTCCTTGCCGAGATCCAAAGCCACTCGACGTCAACTCCCTTGACGTCGTTCACGATCAGCGGCGAGGTCACCTCGATCGCCACGGTGCCGCTGCCGGGTTCGGTCTGGTTTCTTGGCGCAGCCTTCGGCGGTCTGGTCCTGCTGCGCCGTCAGCGGCAACGCCGTACGCCAGGCGTATACGCTTGAGCTCACGCGTGCGGCAATAGTTGTCTCGGGTGGGCAGGAATTGATCCTGCCCACCGTCTCGACGATCGGCACTGGATGCATTAGTTGTCGCCGGCGTCCGTCTTCGATCCCTCGTTGGAAATCCCCACCTGTCACCATCGCGCCACGAAAGGGTAATGCGGCGCTGTTAACTTAGCCGTGCGTGACTCGTATCGTGGCGCGGTACGGAACGCTCGCGGAACTCCACACTCAACTTTGAACTGAGCCGACATAAGGCACGGGGGACATTGTGAGCATGAAAAGCAGTTCTATCTCGTTGCTGGCCGTGCTGGGCGGAATTTCCGCCAGCATGATTCCGGCAACCGGTCACGCGTCGTCGCTGCCGACCGTGCCGACTTTCTTCAACACCACGATCCAGAACCCGCACTACCCCAACTTCTGGGCGGTGGGCGAAACGGCGACGCTGACGGCGCAGACCTGGTCGTATTTCGGCAAGTCGTACACCGACTACATGCTGAGCGTCACCGCTCCGGCCAGTGCGATCTACGACAACAACAGCGCCTACTACAAGGTCGGCAGCCCGACGGTGCAGATCACCGCCTACTTCGATTCCCAGGGCCACATGCTCAACAGCTATGGCACCAACGGCAATCTCTCGCTGAGCGCCGAGTTTGGCGGGAAGGCGTTCAAGGACACCTACGCCATTTACGGCAAGGGCACCACGGCGAGTGCGCCGGCGCTGCCGGGGTCGAGCAACCCGACCGCGGGTACGCCACCGAAGAATTCCACCACCTGGTCCACGGTGTATTCCAACACCTCCAACTGCCCCGGTTCGCCCTGCCTGCTGTACGGCGCGCAGCTGACGGCCGTTGGCGCGGACACGACCAACACCAGCACGGTCCAGCACGAAGCCCTGGGTTTCACCATCCAGAACTTCTCCGGCTGGGCTAACAAGCCGCCATCCTACCTGCCGGAATCGCTGTGGCTGTTCCTGAACACCGGCGGCAGCAACTACACGAACACCGAGATCACCAACAACACGGCCTGGAACAAGTTGCTGACGGATATCCAGCACCCGGGCACGACGACGCTGACGTCGTTCACCATCAGCAACGAGGTGACGTCGATCGCCACGGTGCCGGTGCCGGGCGGCGTGTGGCTGCTCGGTGCGGCGCTGGCGGGCCTCGGTTTCGCGCGTCGAACCCGCGGCAGCTTCGGCAGCATGAAGGCGGCCTGAAGGATTTTTCAGAAATAAATGACGAGGGTGGGCAGGCCGGATTGGGCCTGCCCACCCAGGCGGCGAGGCTGTTGCGGAGTCCGCTACGCTCTTCCATACCACGTTCTCCCTTTTGAGGGGACAGGCTGTTCGGCCTTGTCCCGGCCCGATGTCACCGTTGCGCCATAAAAGAGTAATGCGGCCCTGTTAAGGTGCTTCCCACACGGTACGGCTCTCCGCTTATTAAGGGGCCGGCCGGCGCACTCAGGGGTAAGGGCTTTACTCAAGAACCGGCTACAGAGCTTGGCGCGGAGGACATTGTGGGTATTAAATTCCGTTCGGTTTCAGTGCTGGTCCTGCTCGGGGGCGCAGCTTTCGCCCTTGCTCCGGTTGCCGGTCAGGCGTCGAGCCTGCCGACCGTACCGACCTTCTACAACACCACGATCCAGGAGCCGCACTACCCCAACTTCTGGGCGGTGGGCGAGACGGCGACGCTGACGCAGCAGACCTGGAAGTTCCTGGGCAAGTCGTACAGCGACTATGAGTTGAGCGTGACGGCCCCGTCCAGCGCGATCTTCGACAACAACAGCGCTTACTACAAGGTCGGCAGCCCGACGGTGCAGATCACCGCTTACTTCGACCCCCAGGGCCACCTGCTCAACAGCTATGGCACCAACGGGTTGTTGAATATCTTCGCTCTCTACGGCGGCAAGGCGTTCGAGGATACCTACGACATCTACGGCAAGGGCACCACGGCCAGTTCGCCGGCCTTGCCGGCCTCGAACAATCCGACCGCCGGTACGCCGCCGAAGAATTCCACCACTTGGTCCACGGTATATTCCAGCACCTTAAATTGCCCGGGTTCACCCTGCCTGTTGTATGGTGCGCGGCTCACCGCGGTCGGCGCGGACACGACTCACAGCGGCTCCGTCCAGGACGACGCCCTGGGCTTCACGATCCAGAACTTCTCGGGGTGGGCCAACAAGCCACCCTCCTACCTGCCGGAATCGCTGTGGCTGTTCCTGAACAACGGCGGCAGCAACTACACGAACACCGAAATCACCAACAACGCGGCCTGGAACAACTTCCTCGCCGGTATCCAGCACCCGGGCACGACGACGCTGACGTCGTTCACCATCAGCAACGAGGTGACGTCGATCGCCACGGTGCCGGTGCCGGGCAGCGTGTGGCTGCTTGGTGCGGCCCTGGCCGGCCTGGGCTTGCTGCGTGGCCGTGGCCGGCGCCCGGATCCGACGCCGGCCTGAAGCGGAGTTAGGCCGCTGGACTACTCCGGCGCCAATTCGCAGGCACGGCCGGTGGCGGTTACGGCCAAAGCCTTGTTCACAACGGCTTCCGCCACTTCATCGACGCTGATCGACAGGATGCATTTCTTGGCGAACTCGGTGCAGGTGTCGAGGCGGCAGCCATAGCACTCCGTCTTCTTGTAGAAAACGGTGTGGCCTTCTCCATAGGGAAACCACTCGCCGGGCGGATTCCGTGCGCTGAAGATGGCGACGCACGGGGTGCCGACGGTTGCGGCCAGGTGCATCGGGCCGCTGTCGTGCCCTAAGTAAACGTCCGAGTGCTCCAGGACCGCGGCGCATTGCCGCAACGTGATGCCCCCGCACAGGTTCAGGCTCCTGCCCCTCCAAGCGGTGAGCAAATTCGCGGTTCGCTCGTGTTCGGACGGTGCGCCGATCATGACCAGGCCCCAGCCGGGCAGGCGCTCGCTCAGGCTGCGTAGGAGCCGTCTCCAGTTGTCGTCGCCCCAGTCCTTGACGTCGACCTTGGAGCCGATGCTGGCGGACAGGATGCCGGTGCAGCCCAGCAGCGGCGCCAGCGCGGAGCGGGCGGTGTCCTGTTCGGACCCGGACAGGAGCAGATTCCAGGAGGACCGATCCTCGAGGCGGGCATTTCCGAGCTGCGCCAGGAGTCGCGCCAGGTATTCGGAGCGATGCTCGCTGCGTCCGCTGTCGGAATCCAACATGAGAAACTGGTCGGAAGCGCGGTAGGGCACGCCGATCATGTGCCGGATGCCGCAGGCGCGGAAGAACGCCGCATCGCGGTAGGCCGCTCGAAGGCCGTGGGGCTCGTGCAGATACACCAGCAAGTCGGGCTTCCAGCGTCGTATCGTAGCGGCGAGTTGCAGAAGTTGGCGCGGATCGCGGCGTTGCGCCGGGTATCGGATATAGCCGTGGATCAAGCCGGTGCCGTCGAGGAGGGCGGAAATCGGCGCGGCTTTTTCACTGATGCTGAAGTTGGTCAGCAGGCGGCGTTCCGCATCGGGGTAATGCGCCGCCACCAGCCGCAGGACCGGCAGCGTGACCAGCGTGTCGCCCAGCGAACCGACCAGGAAGACGAGCACCCGGCGGACGGGATGCGAGGGTAGGCGCATCAAGCTGAGGCCAGGCATGTTGCCTTCAGGCTGCTTGCCGCCGAGCCACGGAGGGCAGGCTCTCGCCGACGACGTGGTGGGAGACGAAGCCCAGCAGCATCAACACCGCCCAAAGCAGCGGATGGGCGTCGCGGTCCCTGCTTGCATGGAGCCTGAACAATTCCAGCACGCGGGCCTTGTCGAGCGGCACACGGGACATCACGGCCTGGTCGTTGAGGATTTCCAGGGCCCAGGCCTTCAAGGGGCCGCGCAGCCACTCCGCGGTAGGCGCGCCGAACCCCCGCTTGGGCCGATAGACGAGTTCCGGGGGCAAGCTTCTGGTCAGCACTTTTTTCAGCAGGTACTTGGCCTGGCCGTGGGAGATCTTGTACCGGAGAGGTAGCGCGGTCGCCCATTCCACCAAAGTGTGGTCGAGCAGGGGGCAGCGCGCTTCCAGCGAGTAGGCCATGGTGGCCACGTCGACTTTCTGCAGGTAGTCGTCCGCCAGCGTGTATTGCATGTCCAGGCGCATGCCGATCTCGGCGCTCGCCAGATCGCGCGGGAAGTGGAGGGCGGTGTCCTCGAAGCCACGCGCCGCGTCCTGCTTCGCGGCGGACGGGTCGTCACGCAGCATCGAGCCGAAGTCCTTGCCGAAGCTACGCATGAAGTGAAAGACGCTGGCCGGGGAATCGTGGTTGAGCACCCCCGCCAGCAGCTTGGCACGGTGCCCGGGCACCCGCGATACCACGTTGCGTACCCCATACCTCATCAGGCGGGGCAGGCTGGCGATACGCGACAGCGAGCCGACGAGCCGGTAGTAATGATAGCCGCCGAACAGTTCATCGCCGCCGTCACCGGTGAGCGCGACGGTGACGTGGCGGCGCGCCAGCCGCGCCACCGCCATGGTCGGAAACGCGGAGCTGTCCGCAAACGGCTCGTCGAACTCCTCGACGTAGGTCGGCAGCAGGTCCAGCAGGTCGTCCACGCCCAGCGTTTCCTGGACATGATCCACGCCGAGGTGGCGTGCGATGGCGAGCGCCGCAGGACCCTCGTCATAAGCGCTTTCGTTGAAGCCGATGGTGAAGGTTCTTGGTTCGGCCAGCCCCAGGGATTTCATCGCCGCCACGATCATGGCGCTGTCGATGCCCCCGGACAGGAACGCGCCCAGCGGCACGTCGCTGATCAGGCGCAGTTTCACCGCCCGCCGGATGCGTTCCTCGAGTTCGTCGGCAAGATCGTCCTCGCCACGGTTCAGCAGGGAGCGGTCGATCGCGATCTGGCGATAGTCCCAGTAGCGCTCGACCCGCATGCCGGCGTCGTCGAGCAGGATGTAGTGGGCCTGCTGCAGCTTGTGGACGCCGCGGTAGAACGACAGCGGCGCGGGTATGTAACCCAGTTCCAGATAGGCGCGCAAGGCTGCCGGTTCGATGTCCAGAGTGCCCTGCTGGAGCAGGTCGGCCAGTGCCCGCGGACGGGAGGCGAAGGCGAACCGGTGGCCGTCCCAGCTGTAGTAAAGCGGCTTTTTTCCCAGCCGGTCGCGCGCCGCAAACAGGCGGCGCTCGGCGCGGTCCCAGATGGCGAACGCGTACATGCCGTTGAGACGCTGGAGGCAGCCGGTGCCCCAGACACGGTAGGCTTCGAGCAGGGTTTCGGTATCCGATTCGCCGCGCCATTGCACGGCCGGCAATGCCGACCGCAGTTCCAGGTGGTTGAAGATCTCGCCGTTGAAGACGACCACGAAACGACCGTCGTGGGACACCATCGGCTGGTGCCCGTTGGCGGACAGGTCGATGACCGCCAGGCGGCGGTGGCCGAAATGCACGGATTCGTCCTGCCAGGTGCCGGAATCGTCCGGTCCGCGCCGTTGCATGCGCTGCAGGGCGGCCGCGAAACGGTCGGGCTCGACCGGCGCAGCGTCCGCGCGGCGGTAAACGCCTACGATTCCGCACATGGTCTGATGCCCTGTCCGGCTGCGCTCGCCAGGTCGGCGCCGCCGCCGTGGCGCGAGGAAACGATCGCGGCGATCGCGGCGGCGCTGGCTTCGGTGGACCAGCGCCCGGCTATGCGCGCGGCCTCCGCGCCCATCGAATGCAGCACCTCGCGGCCGCAGCCGAGGGCCGTCTCCAGCGTTTGGACCAGGGCCCCGATGCTGCCCGACTCGAAGGTCCAGCCGTTGACCCCCTCGCGCACCAGGTCGCGCGCGGCTCCTACCTTCGAACTGGCGATGATGGCGCGACCGCAGGCCATCGCCTCGTTCAGTCCGAGGCCCCAGGTTTCGCCGCGCGAAGGGAGTATGAACAGGTCGCCCACGCGGTACACCGCCGGCATCGCCGCCTGGTTCTGGAATGGCATGAAGTGGATATTGCCGCGACCTTGGGCGCGCGCCTTGAGTTCGGCCTCGAGCTCGCCGTTGCCGAACAGGACCAGATGCGCTGGGACCCGCAATTGCTTGAACGCCTCCACCAGCAGTGCAAGATCCTTGGTGGGGCTCAACTTGCCGGCATAAACCACGGCCAAGTCCCGCTCGCCGATGCCCAGCTCGCGACGCCACGCCGCCGCCCGTTCGTCGTAGCCTTGTTGGTAGTCGGCAAAGCGCCGGGTGTCGACCGAATGGGGGGCCACGGCAATCCGCTGCCTCGGCACGCCGCACCAGGCAAAGTAGTCCGCGTTGTTGCTGCCCACGGCAATCGCCGTGTCGATGTGGCGGTAGACCCAGTGTAAAACCGCGCGCCGCGCCAGCCGGCGCAACGGGGGGCGGTGGTCCAGCAGGGTCGAGTCGCCCCGGAAGTAGACCGGGACATGGCCTTTCATCCGGCGCATGATCTGCAGGTGCGAATGCAGGTTCCAGCCATACACCAGCAGGGCCTGGGGGTTCCAGGAGGCGATGGCATTCGCCAGCCCGGGGTTGCGGATACCCATGAAACGCTCCGTCCCCGGTTTGCGGGAGACGTTGGGCACGAACTCGTATTCGTACCCCTGCAGCAGGGGGATGTCCCAGCTCACGCTGGTCCCGAACCCCGGATCGAACTGCGTGCCCTGCGCCGCTTGCGACCAGGTGTAGAACACCTTCGGCTGGACTTCGGCGGACTCGGCCAGCGCCCGGAATACTGGTGCGTAGTACTGGATGGGGTGGGTGGAGACGATCGCCAGTCTTGTTTTATTCATACTTCTGTAAAGCAGCTGTGCTATTGATCGTCGTCGCCCCGGCGATCCGGGTTGACATAGCATCGATGAAAAATATTTCAAAACCGAGGCAGAGCGCCGGAATCCTTGCGCCCGCACTCCGGTTTCCGGACTGAGGGATGCGGCTGCGCCTCGGCAGCGCGGGCAGGGTGCCGGCGGTGGCAGCGCTGGCGATGGCCGTCGTTCTGGCGCAGCCTGCGGAGGCCGCACCGCGCCTGTACAGCCAGCCGGCCTATCAGAGCCCGGTCCGCGCCGAACCGGACGATCTGCTCCTGCTGCCCGGCGATGGCCTTGCCGACGGCGACAGCGTTGTTTATCAGATCCTGCCGGACACCACCAGAGTTCCCCCGCCCCCCGATCGGGTTCCGGATACGTCGGATGCTGCCTCGGGCCTTGTCCCGGTCGTCAGCTATGCCAGTGTCCCGTATTCGCTCACGGTGAAGCTGCCGCAGGTCCTGCGCAGCGGCCAGTCCTACGTGCTGCGGGTGCGCAACCGGCTTGGTGAGTGGAGCAATGCGGTGGCCGTCAACGACGCCCGCCCGCTGTGGTTCACGCCGGCCTATGTCTATGCCACCGCAGCAGCGGCCGGCTTGCCACGTGAATTGAAGGTGGTCGGGCGCAATCTCCAGGCGGCGCCCGGTGCGCACACGCTGGTGCGGTTGAATGGTCCGCAAAAGCTCACCCTGACCGCGGCGGGCGGGGATCGCGGTGCTTCCGCGCTGGATCGATATGTGGCGAAGGTAAGCTTGCCTGCGCTCAAGCCCGGCCACTACCGGCTGGAGCTGAGCCGCGACGGGGTGAGCTGGCTGACGCTGCCGGATCGCCTGGACGTGCGCCCCGACCCGGCGCCGGCGCCGGTGTTTGCCGTGGACGACCCGGCGTACGGCGGCTGCCGGCCCGACGACGGCGTGGACGACACGCCGTGTATCCTTCGCGCCATCGACGCGGCACGCATGGCCGGGAGCGGCACGGTCCGGTTCGGGCCCGGCGTCTGGGATCTCGCCGGGGGGGGCGCGGCGGTGGATGCCTACGACGGTATCGTGGTCCCGGCGGGGGTTGGCTTGAGCGGGGCCGGCGCGCGCCTCAGCCGCATCGTTCGGCACGAGGATTGGGACCGGGGGGCGACCCAGCCGGTATTCACCCTCACCGGCAAAAACACGGTGCAGGGACTTACCTTCGCCGATGCAAAGGTTCACCAGCCCGGCGATCCCTTCATGCCCACGCTCCTGCTCGGCAAGGTCTATTACCGTGTGGGCGCAGGCGAACCCCGCAACGTCGATGACGTGGCTATTGTCCGCAACGTGTTCGACAAGGTGTACCTGGCGGTCGAGGACGGCGGCCTGCCGATCTCCAGGCTGCTGGTGGCCGCCAATGTGTTTGGGGCCTACGCCAACGATCTCGAGTTGGCCGGCAACCGTTTCAACATGGTCGACAAGTTCCGCTTCGACGATTCCGCCATCGTCCACAACCTGTTCCAGCCCGGCAGCTACCTGGACACCGCGAAAAAGACCGGCGTCACCGCCAGCGAGATCGGCGCCTCCTATCATCTCGACTTCAGCGGCAACGTGGCGGATGGCGCCTCGACCGACTATCTCTATTCGCCCGACGACGCCAGGGGATGGCGCGCCGCATTCTTCTGGCACATGAACAACAGCCACGAGATGTCGCTCATCTCCGAGAATGTCGCCACCTGCACCGGCGACAAGATCGGCGACGGGGAGGCGATCGCCTACGACAACAACGCCAATACTTTCGCCTTCGACAAAGCACGCGAGGTGCTCGAGGCCACACCGGATTCGGTGACCGTGGCCGGGCCGCTGCAAAGACGCCAGAACGATCGCGATGTGCCGCTCGATCGGTACTACGTCGGACACTGGATCCAGGTGGGGCAGGGCAGGGGAATCGGCCAGGTCCGCAGGATCGAGTCCTACCGGATCGGTCCGTCGGGCACGGTGACGTTCAAGGTGAGCCCGGCCTGGGACGTGGTGCCCGAGGCGGGGCGGAGTAGGATCAGCGTCGGCAGGGAGTTCTGGCAGGTATATGCGCTGGCCAACCGCGTCGATCAGCGACGCCCGCTTTGCCAGAAAAGCAACCGCAGCCAGCCCAAGGGCGGCGTCATCGGCTTATGGGCTCAGACCAGCGACTCGGTGGTCGAAGGCAACCTGCAGAACGATACCGACGGCATCCTGTTCCTGCAGAGCTACAGCGCGGCCGATCCGGGTTCCCACGAGTTCGGCTCCTGGAGCTTCTTCCAGTCGTTCCTGGAGATCAGGGACAACCGTATCGATGGCGAATACGACTGGGATTCCGACTGCAGTTCATCGGGAATCCAGGGCGCGCTCAGTGCCTCACCCACGCCTGCGGCGCCACCGCCTACCGCCGGCTATGGAGTCACGATTGCGCACAATACCGTAACGCACGCCGACAGCGTGCACGGAGGTGGCATCTCGCTACCCCTGGCCTGGTACGCCGGCCCGCCGCCGAACAAGTGGCGGCTGGTCGACAACGTGCTGATCCACCACAACGTCATCGAGGATGTTTCGGGCACAGCGCCGCGCAAGCGATGCCAGGCGGATGCATCCGGACGCCGGGTCGGCATCAGCCTGGGACACGCGATGATCTGGCATGCCGCGCTCTACGCCAACTCATGCAGGAACGTAAGCGCCAAGCTTGTCGACGAGGGCAGCCATACTCTGCGGATATGCCCGTCCGACGCGGGGTCGGAAGACTGCGAATGCTTTGAAATTGGCCGGGATGATCCGGTACCTTGACCGCGCCTCATGCACGGCAGGACAGTTCAGGCCGGTGTTGCGCGGCTGGGGTCACTTGCATTCTGCGGCGTCTGCCGGGCGATGTCGTGTGCATTCCATACCACCGACGCCACCAGGCGGGCATGTGCCCATTGCCTCTTGGCCAGGTAAAACAGGATCTCGGCCGCCAACCGCCGCCGCGTGGCAGGAAGCCTGTCGGGGAAAAAGCGGCTCATGAAGCGAATGCGGTTGCGGTAGTAGAAGCCGCTGGTGAACAAGGGCCTGTTTTTCGTGGCGCTGGCGCCCGACTTGTGGAATACGTGACTGTCAGGCGCATACCCCAGGGAGAATCTGCCACGGCCGCGCAGGGCCCAGTCGATCTCCTCGAAATACAGGAAGTAGTCTTCCTGCATCGGGCCGATTTCGCGGACGAACGCGCTTGACACGAGCAGTGAGGCGCCGAACACGTAGTCCATCTTCCGTTCTACCGCGACCGGATCCGCATTGAGGTGGTCCACCGCCACGCCTTGCCCGATGTGACGCGAAATGCCGTGTACCGCGTCCAGGCGCGCGCCGCCGAGCGTCTGCACCTCCTGCGGAGCATCGTAGTAACGGACCGTGGAACCAACCATGCCGGTTCCGGCATCGCGCAGGGCGCGCCGCAGCATCGCGTCGAGCGCGCCGCGCTCGACCACTGTGTCGTTGTTGAGCATCCAGAAGAAGCCGAACGCCTGAGTGCCTGCGGCGCGGATGCCCACATTGCAGCCACCGGCGAAGCCGAGGTTGCCGCCGGAATGGATCAGGCTGATGCGGCATCCGACAGGTGCCTGCGGCAAGGCCTGCGCCGGCTGATCAGCCACGCGGCAGATCGCCGGTGCGGGATTCGGCTGCGCCGTGTGCCGTAGTACGCTCGGAAACTCGCGCCAGCCCGGGTAGGCGCGCGGCTTGGCGCACCACTCCTGGATGCGCTCCACCGAGCCGTCGCTGGAGCCATTGTCCACCACGAAGATGTGCAAATTCCGGTGGTCCTGGGCCAACAGGGAGTCGATGCACTCCACCGTGTCGCGCCAGTTGTTCCAGTTGACCAGGACGACCGCGACGTTCTGTGCTTGCGGATTGGGTATGTTGATGGTCACGGGTGGCAAGAGGGGCTGTAACGCCGGATGGCGCAGGTCCGAGATACTGTCATACAAAAAGCCTATCCTTAAACATTTTCGCAGGTGCCGAACTTTCGCGTGTACGGGCACCTGGGCAAACGCGGGAAGGAAACAGCATTTTGAGCGCCGTGGTATCGAGAATCTTGCGGGGTCAGTTGGTCGGTAACGCCTTGTCCCTTTATGCCGTGCAGGGCCTGAATTACCTGATGCCGCTGCTGATGTTGCCTTTCCTTCTGCGGGTTCTGAGTGCCTCGGGGTACGGCTCGATCATGTTCGCCCAGTCGCTGCTGGGCTACGCCGGTATTGTCACGGATTTCGGTTTCAACTTGACGGCAGCGCGCGACATCTCGGTGGCGCGCGACGATCCGGAGCGGGTGGCCCGGGTGTACTGGACCACCATGGCGGCGAAGTCCCTGCTGTTCCTGGTCAGCGGCCTGGTGGTGGGCATGGTGGTGTTCCTCACCCCCGGATTCCGCGCCGACTGGCCGATCTTCGCGGCATCCGGCCTGATCGTGGTCGGTAACGTCCTGTTCCCTCAGTGGTATTTCCAGGGACTTGAACGGCTCAAGGAGGTGGCTCTGAGCCAGGCGGTCGCCAAGTGCCTGGTCGCTGCGGCGGCCATTGCCCTGGTGCGTTCGCCGCACGATGTGGTGCTCGCAGCGCTGATATTGTCCTCCCCGCAATTGATCGGGGCGCTCGCCGCCCTCTGCCTCGGCAAGCGGCTCGCGCCCGCGCGGTTCTACCGGCCCGGCCTCAAGGATATTCGCGAAGCCCTCGGCGGGAGCTGGCATATGTTCGCCGCCGGCGTGTCGACTTCCCTGTACATGTATACGAACACTTTTCTGCTCGGTCTGATGTGCGGGGAGCAGCAGGTGGGCTTGTACAGCCTGGCGAACAAGGTGGTGGGGTTCGTGCAGGGGCTCGCCGGCCCGGTGACGCAGGCGGTATTCCCGCGCGCCAGCCTGCTGTTCGACCAGCGCAAGGACCAGGCTTGGAATCTTTTGCGGCGCATGGCATGGGTGCTGCTTCCCGTGCTTGGGTTGGCGGCACTCTTGCTGGCCGCGCTGGCACCGCAGGTGATCGCTGTCCTCGGCGGCGCGTCCTATGTCGCCGCGGTGTCCGTTCTGCGCATCCTGGCGCCGGTGCCCCTGCTGGTGACGGTGGCCACGATCCTGGCCCAGACCGTGATGGTTAATCTGGGCCTTACGGCGCAGCTCTCCAGGATTTACGCCGTAGTGGGCGTCCTGAACCTGTTGGTTCTGCCCGTCCTGGTTCATCAATTTGCCGCCGACGGTGCGGCATGGTCGCTGTTGTTCGCCGAGGCGCTGGGGCCGATCCTGATGCTGCGTGTCCTGCGGCAGCACCGGGACGCGCTCGGCTTGCCCGGCGCGCGTTGATAGCCGGCAGTCCGGCAAACAATCCCCGACCAGATACGCTCAAGAGGAATTTTCATGCTTGCTCGCAACACCAAAGCCGCCTTCTACACCGTCGCGGGTCCGATGATGCGGACGAACGGGATCCTGTTCCGCCGCTTTCGCGCCCCCAGGAGCGGCGATCTGAAGGTACACCTGGGCCCGGGCCGCAAGAACTACCTCGACGGCTGGGTCAACGTCGACGCCAATATTTTCACGGGGAAATGCGACGTGTGGGCCGATTTGCGCGACCCGCTTCCCTTCCACGATGGAACGGTCCGGGCGATGTATTCGCACCATGTCATCGAGCACCTGCCGGATATGACCGCCCATTTCAAGGAGGCATTCCGCTGCCTGGGTTCCGGCGGCGTCTACAGGGTGGGCGGGCCGAACGGCGATTCGGCCATTGCCAAGTTCGTCGCGAACGATCGGGACTGGTTCGGCGACTTTCCCGACAAGCGGAGGAGTATCGGGGGCCGCTTCGAGAACTTCATTTTTTGCCGGGGCGAGCACGTCACCATCTTAACGTACTCCTTTCTCGAGGAGCTCCTGACCGACGCGGGCTTTTCGGATGTCCGGAGCTGCATGCCGGTGAAGGAGACCCACTATCCGGACCTGTTCCGCGATTGCCTCGAAAAGGAGTGGGAATCCGATTTCGAGGTTCCTCACACGCTGATGGTCGAGGCAGTGAAGCCGTAGCGAACCCTTGCGCCCCTTGCTCCGGGCTTGCGGGAGAGCTTGTCAGCGCATCAGATTGGCGATGCGACGCGCGGGGTCGGGTGGGACGCGCCGGGCTTCCGCGGAAGACGTGCTGTCCGCGCTGGCGGGCTTCACACTGCGCGCCAGGACCAGGTGCAGCAGGCCGACGGCCAGCATGGACCGCATCCATACGACGTATTGAGGTGCGATCGCCCCTTCGAACCCCAGAACGATTGCCCGCATGGTCACCACCGCAATCATCACCCGGGTGAGGGTTGCGGTGGCCGAAAGGTCGAAGCGGGAGCCCAGGAACCCGAACAGCAGGCCGATCGCGAACATGCCTAGCGTGACTCCGGCCCAGCCGAAGTTCCAGTAAAGCTCGCCGAGGTGCGAGGGTGAAATATAGGTGTCTTCGACCTCCGAAACCTGGAACACCTTGTTCAGCAGCAGACCGGTCTGAACGTCGGGCTTGTCGCGCCAGACAAGCCTGGGGATGAACGCCGTGACCAACGGCGTCAGCGTGTAGCCGTCCTGGAAACGGACGCCGCGTTCCGTCCCGGAAACGATCATGTCGACGCTGCCTTTGAGTGACATGCGTTCGAAGATGGTATTCGCGCGGTCCGGGCCCTTCATGACCTCCTTCTTCGCTTCGAGGGCGCGTTCGACCGTCGTCAACAGGTTCCGGGCCACCTCGGCGTGGTTCATGCTGTACTGGTCGCGTACCGTCCGGTTGGCTTGCAACACCGGCCACGCCACCATCACGAAAAGTGCCCCCGCCAACAACCAGCGCCCGGGAATCCTGCCGTCGACCAGCAGCTTGGTCAGGAGCACGATGATCAGGCCGAGCAGGGCGTCGCCCTTGATGTCGACTACGAACCCCATCAGAAGCTGGACCAGGACCGCGACGATCAGCACCGGCAGCATGTAAAACCGGCGGTACTTGCTCTGCGCGTAGGCGAGGATGAGCATGCCCAGGGGCTGCAGGTAGGTGGCCAGCATATACACGGCGGACATGCCTGCGCCGGCGCCGGCGAGTCCGCGGTGCTGGTTGTCGATCGAGGTGTCGACGATCACGTAGACCTTGAACTGCCAGGTCAGCCATGTGCTCACTATCCAGAGCAGCCCGCCGGCGAAGACCAGGGTGCTTTCCGGCCAGTCTTTCGCTGTTCCAGGAGGTGTCGCGCGATTGCCCTGGCAGGCGAGCCGATAACCGGCGAATGCCAATGCACCGCCGATCAGGATCACGAGCTCGGTATTGTTGACGATGTCGTCATGCCCGTCAGGCTGCGTCGTTCCGGACATCAGGTTGAAGAAGTCCAGGACGCCGAAGAACAGGAAGTAGACGGCGGAAAAAATGCCCAGCAGGATATACCGGTCATTGAGCCGACGGATGACCAGGATTGGGCTGGAGCAGAGTGCGAACAGAGCCACCAGATACAGCGGATGGACTCCATTGGCGGGCCCGCTGAGTGCGCCGACCCCGACGGCCACCAGGAAGAGCAGGTTGGCCGCCAAGTACAAGGCTGTGCGGTTCATGTCCCGGGCTCCGGTAGAACCGCGCCTTCCACCATCTCGCGCTGGAATGGCGGGCGCTGGCCGCGCTGTTGCGCCGGCGAGCCGGCGACCACTGTCCAGTCGGGGACGTCGGCGAGGACGGTGGAGCGCGCGCCCACTACAGCGCCCGTTCCCACCTTCACTCCCGGCCCGACGAAGGCATCGGCGGCCACCCAGGCTTCCCGCTCGATGACGATGGGGGCTACCACCAGCGGCATGGCGGGGTCGCGGTAATCGTGGCTGGCGGTACACAGGTAACTGTACTGACTGACCGTGGCATGAACCCCGAGCGACACGGGCGCCACGCAGTAACAATCGACATCGTTGGCGAGGCAGCTATGGTCGGCCATGTTCAGATTCCAGGGGGCCCAGACCCTGGCGCGGGGATACGGATGCGCGCCGGCGCCGACCTTGGCGCCGAATGCGCGGAGCAGCAGCCGGCGCCAGCCGTGCAGCGGTACCGGGCTCGGACGGTAGAGCAGCAGCCACACCAAGCCCCATAGCGCGCGGCCAAGCTTGTTGAGGGAGCCGACCCGGGCGACGG
This sequence comes from Nevskia sp., assembly GCA_031291075.1. Taxonomy (GTDB): domain Bacteria; phylum Pseudomonadota; class Gammaproteobacteria; order Nevskiales; family Nevskiaceae; genus Nevskia. The sequence goes on from JARLJS010000134.1 coordinate 46,160, forward strand.
TGAGGGGATACGAACGCGTCATGGCACCAGGCACTAGGAGTCGAGAGAATTGTCGTTGGACACGAGGCGCTGGTAAAGCGCCTCCATCTCCCCCGCGACTGCGTCCCAGGACAGGTGGCGGATCGCCGCCTCCCGGCCGCGTCGGCCGAGTTCCCTTCGCCGGGCGGGGTCGGCCTGCAGCGAGCGGATCGCCTCGGCCAGGGGTTCGGGGTCGCCGCTGGTGACGATGCCCGCGCCAGATTCGCGCACCAGGTCGGCGATGCCGACTTCGGGCGAAATGACGACCGGACAGGCCATCGCCATGGCTTCGGCGACGACGTTGCCAAAATTCTCGTTGTAGGACGGCAGCACGAACATCTCGGCGTGTTCGTAGAGAGCCCATTTGTGCTCGTCGCTGACCGGCCCGACGAAATGCACACGCCCGGCGATCCCGCTGGACCGGGCCATCTCTTCCAGCTTGGCCTGATAGCCTTCGTCGTCGTTACCGGCGATTACCAGTGCCAGGTCGGGGATTCGACACCACGCCTGCAGCAGCCGGTCGAGCCCCTTCTTCCAGACGATGCGACTGAGAAACAGCGCGTACGGGCGGGCGGCGACGGCCTGGTACGGTCCTGCCGATAGCGGTGGATGAGGCTGTGGCCATTCGACGCCGTTCGGCACGCAGCACAACTCCGGAGTGTTCAGCCGCATGGCCTTGATTTCGCTGGATTCGAACTCGGCTGTCACATGCAGCGCGGCCGCCTCGGCGAGGGTCCGCTCCTCGATCAGCTTCAGCCATGCGGTCTTCACCCAGCGGCTCTTGCGCCGGATCAGGTCACTCGAAAGCATGCCGCGTGGCGAGACGATATAGGGTACGCCGGCGCTTCTGGCAGCACGGGCGGCGGCGAAGGTCGGATAGAGGTAAATGGAGTGCAGGTGCACCAGGTCGAAGTCGGCGACGGAGCGTTTGACCTGCCGCTGGAGGTCCGGGGACCAGTAGAGCCTGCGCAGGGCCGGGACAGGGAAGTAACGAACCTTCACCCCATTCAGGTCGACCGGGCGGTCGGGCGTGGCATCGATGTCGGAATCGCCGTCGACGCTGGTGGTGTAGACCTCGATGTCATGCCCGCGCTGCACCAGGGCCTTGGACAAGGCATGTACCGAGCGGATCGGTCCGCCATAGCGGACCGCGGGATAGTAGGTGGGAACAACCTGCAAAATCCGCAGTTTTCCTGCTTTTAGCATCGTTGTAACAAAGGCGCCGTAACATGGTCCAGGCGATGTCCAGTCGCGCGCCATGCTGGCGTTTCTTCCGACCGTGCACCATAAAAAGCGGGGCAGCTGCATGCCCCTGACCGGTTTTTGTAACAAATCCGTCGTTCAGGGCTTAAGCAACCGCTCCCGCATAGGCTAATACATGTCTGTTTCAGTTTTAATTCTGACTCTCAACGAGGAGATCAACGTCGGGGCCTGCATCGACTCCCTGGCCTGGTCCGACGACATCGTCGTGCTGGATTCGATGAGTACGGACCGCACCGTGGAGATCGCTCAGGACAAGGGTGCGCGCGTGGTGCAGCGGCCGTTCGACAACTGGTCCGCCCATCAGAACTGGGCGGTGCAGAACATCCAGTTCCGCCATCCCTGGGTGCTCTATTTCGATGCCGACGAGCGTTGTCCCGAGGATCTGCGTGATGAGGTACTGCAGTGCGCCAAGGCGGATGCCCCGGAAGCCGCGTTCCGCATGCGGCGCAAGGATTTTTTCATGGGCCGCTGGCTGCGGCATGCCCAGTTGTACCCGACCTGGCTGGTACGCCTGTTCCGGCCGGAGCGCATCCGCTACGAACGGGTGGTCAACCCGGTGGCGAAAGTGCAGGGGGAGACCGGCGAGCTGCAGGCGCATATCGATCACTACCCGTTCAGCCACGGTCTCTCGCACTGGGTCGCCCGCCACAACCGCTATTCGGACCTGGAAGCGATCGAGGCGCTGAAGCTCCGGCAGGAGCCGGGCCGGGAGGGAGGCAGCCTGTGGTCGAACGATCCGAACGAGCGCCGCCGAGCGCTCAAGGACCTGTTCTTCCGCCTGCCGGCGCGTCCCCTGATCAAGTTCGGCTACTACGTGGTGTGGCGGCGCGCGTTCCTGGATGGGCGCGCCGGTTTGACCTACGCCAGCCTGCAGGCGATCTACGAATACCTGATCGAATGCAAGTCGCAGGAGTTGCTGCGGAAGCAGAAGGGGCTGCCCGTGTGACAGCACGGTGACAACGGTATCGCACGATCGCGTCACACAAAAGAAATCAAAGCCCGCTATACAGCGTAACTCCACCGTGCTTCGCATGAGCCAGAGTCCAGACAGTTCCCGCCCGATACACGCGCTGCCGCGATCGACTTGGGCGTTTGCATTGGCGGCGCTCGGCATCCTGGCATTGGTATGCCGTACCGGGTTGGGCAAGATGGTCGAGGCCTGGCTGGGCAGCGAGGAGTACAGCCACGCCATCCTGATCCCGTTCATCGCCGGTTTCCTGGTATGGCAGCGCAAGGACCTGCTCGGGCGGACACCTATGCGGGGTTCCTGGGCGGGCTTTGCCCTGGTCGGATTCGGCTGCGCGTTGCTGCTGCTGGGGCGGCTGTCGGCGCTGCTGGTGGTGCAGCAGTACGCGCTGCTGGTGGTGGTGTACGGTCTCGTGCTGGGCCTTGCGGGCTGGCAGGTGGTGCGGCTGCTCGCCATGCCGTTGCTGCTGTTGCTGTTCATGGTGCCGCTGCCGCAGTTCCTGTTGCAGGATTTTTCGGCAAAGCTTCAGCTCATTTCCTCTCAGTTCGGCGTGGTGCTGATCCGCCTGCTCGGCATCAGCGTCTTCCTCGAAGGCAATGTCATCGATCTCGGCGCCTACAAGCTCGAGGTCGCCCAGGCCTGCAGCGGGCTGCGTTATCTGTTTCCGCTGATGACGATCGGCCTCATCCTGGCCTATTTCTACCAGGGTGCGGCGTGGAAGCGCACTGTCGTGTTCCTGTCCAGCATCCCCATCACCATCTTGATGAACAGCTTCCGCGTCGGCGTGATCGGCGTACTGGTGGAGTTCTGGGGGCCGCGCATGGCCCAGGGCTTTATCCACGACGCCGAGGGCTGGGTCGTGTTCATGGCGAGCCTGGGCGTGCTGGTGCTGGAGATCAGGCTGCTGGCGCGCGTCGGCGGCGATCGCCGGCCATGGCGCGAGGTGTTGGGGCTGGGCTTCCCGGAACCCCTTCCGGCCAGCACCGGAAGAATCGAGCATCCGCTGCCGCGCCCACTGGTGGCGAGCGCTTTGCTGCTGGCCCTGCTGGCCGGCGTCATCGCCCTGTTGCCGGAACGCGCCCAGGCCGCGCCGGCGCGGTCGGCGTTCGCCGGATTTCCGGACCAGCTCGGCCCCTGGCAAGGGCAACGGCGCGGGATGGAGCGTGAATACCTGGATGCGCTGAAGCTCGACGACTATCTGCTGGCGGACTATGCCCGTCCCGGTATGACGCCGGTGAACTTCTATGTGGCCTGGTACAACTCCCAGGCCGCCGGCGAGTCCGTGCACTCTCCGCGTTCCTGCATCCCGGGCGGCGGCTGGCGCATCACCGAGTTCGGCCAGCGCGACCTGGCGCCGCTGCAGGTCTACGGGAAGCCGTTGCGGGTGAACCGCGCGGTGATCGAATACGGCACGCAGCGGCAGCTCGTCTACTACCTGTTCATGCAGCGCGGGCGGGTGCTGACCAACGAGTACCTGGTGAAGTGGTACCTGTTTCAGGATTCGATCCAGCGCCATCGCAGCGACGGTGCGCTGGTCCGGTTCGTGTTGCCGCTGAAGGCCGGGCAGAGCCCGGATGACGGCGATGCCGAGCTGCGGGATTTCGTCGGTGCCGCCGTGCCGAATCTGGGCACCTACGTTCCCGGGTGAGGTTGGGTGTAATGGACCTGCTGCTCGGATTTATCGTGGCGATGAGCGTCACCATGGTGCTCATCCCGCCGCTCATGCGGGTTGCCGGCCGGGCCCAGATCTTGGACCGGCCGGAGAGCCGCAAGGTCCATACGGTTCCCATACCGCGGGTCGGCGGCATCGCCATGGCGGCCGGCGTGCTGCTGGCGCTGGCGCTATGGGGGCATTTCGACCGGCTGTTGCAGGCCTTCTATTGCGGGATATTTGTCCTGCTCGTATTCGGCGTTTGGGACGACCGCGTCACCCTGGGCTGGGCCACCAAGCTGCTGGGGCAGACCCTGGCGGTGTTGGTCGCGATGATCTGGGGCGGGATCAGGATCGCGTCGGTCACCGGGGCGGACCGCCTGCCGCTGCCGCCATGGGTTTCGGCGCCGCTGACCTTCCTGTTCCTGATCGGCGCGACCAATGCGATCAATCTGTCCGACGGGCTGGACGGCCTGGCGGGGGGGATGTCCCTGCTGTGCCTGGGCGCGCTGGCACTGCTGGCGCTGACGTTCGGCAACCCCTTCGTCGGCACTGTCGCCCTGGTGATCGCCGGTGCCATTCTGGGATTTCTGCGCTTCAATACCCATCCCGCCCGGGTGTTCATGGGCGACTGCGGCAGCCAGATCCTTGGCTACTCGGTGGCGGTGCTGTCGGTGTCGCTGACCCAGGATCCATCGACGCCGGTATCGTCGGCGCTGCCGCTGCTGCTGCTGGGCGTGCCGGTGATGGACACGCTGGTGGTGATGACCGAACGCGTGGTGGGCGGCCGCTCGCCGTTCAAGGCCGATCGTAACCACCTGCACCACAAGCTGCTGGCCCTGGGCTTCGACCACCACGAAGCGGTGATGGTGATCTACCTGCTGCAGGCCGGCCTGTTCGTTGCCGCCTGGTTCCTGCGCTACCAGCCCGACCTGACCATCGTGCTGGCCTTCGGCGGATTTGCCGCCATGTTGATCATGACGCTGCGGCTGGCCGCCCGCGCAGGCTGGCGCTGGAGAGCGCCATTGACGGACACGGCTCCGGCTTCCCGTCTGGGGCGCCACATCGAGTGGCTGCGCGCCGAGGGGCGCCTGCCGCGCTGGACCGGGTATGCCTCGGGGGCCGCAATCCTGGGATATGGCGCCATCGTCCTGCTGCGGCTGCCGGCAACCGGCGATCTGCGCACGGTGCTGTTGCTGAGTGCCGCCGCCGTCGGCCTCAATCTGGCGATCCGCTGGCGCCAGCCGGAAGCCAACTGGGTCGACAAGGGCGGGCTCTATTTCGGTGCCGTGCTGGCGGCATATATCGACGGGCGCGCGCCCCATCCAGGGCAGGCGGTGCATTACCTGGAGCTGGCGCTGTTCGGCACCCTGGCCCTGGCGCTGCTACTGCGGGTCTGGTGGCTGCGCGATAGGCAGTTTTCGGTCAATCCGCTTGACTTGCTGGTCATTTTCACCGCGGTAACGGTGCCCAACCTGCCCGGCTCGGTCGCCAGCCCGCAGGCGCTCGGCGCCACCGTGGCGAAGCTGGTCCTGCTGCTCTATGGCCTGGAGCTGCTCAGCGTGACCGGTAGCAGGCGCTGGCGCTGGTTCAGCGTGGCGGCACTTTTGTTTCTGCTGGGCTGCGCGGCAGGCAGCCTGGCCGCGGGGCCGGCGTCCTGACCCCGTTCAGCGGCAGTGTCCGCACCAAGATCCACCATCCTGTTCTTTACCCAACCGATCCAATCATGCGCAAAGACGCCCCCCGCTGCCGAGTTCTCGCGATCTCCATGATCCTGCTGTCCTTGGCCGCCTGCGGCAGTGCCGCCGACCGCAAGGCGAGCTACATCGCCCACGGCGAGAAATACCTGGCTGCCAGTAATTTCGAGAAGGCCCGCGTCGAGTTCCGCAACGCGCTGCAGATCGATCCGAAGGATTCCAAGGCGCACTTCCTGCTCGGGCGGGCCGCCGAGAAGCTCAATGATCCGCGCGATGCCTTCGGTCACTACCAGGCGGCCGTGGACCTGAATCCGAAAGACCTCGACGCGCGCGCCGCGCTGGCCCGTCTGCTGGTGCTGGGCGGCGCACCGGAGAAGGCAGTCGAGGTGGCGGAACCGGGCTTGGCCCAGGACCCCAACAACGCGCAGTTGCTCACCGCCAGGGGCGCGGCGCGCGCCAAGCTGGGCGACATGAAGAGTGCGGTCCAGGACGCCGAGAACGCGGTGCGGCTGGCGCCGGAGGATGACTACGCCGTGTCGCTGCTGGCGGCGCTGTACCGCACCCAGGACCGTACCGACGATGCGGTGAAGGTGGTCACGGCCGCATTGGAGCGGCTGCCCGGAAACGTCGATCTCCACGTCGAGCTGGCAGACCTGTACGTGCAGAAGCACCCGGATCTGGCCGAGGCGGAGCTCAAGAAGGCCATCGAGCTGGATCCCAAGAACCTGAGCCGGCGCTACAACCTGGTGCGGTTCTACGAATTCACCAACAACGCCGACGCCGGCGAAAAGGCCTTGCGCGACACCATCGCCCTGGCGCCGGACGATGTCTCCACCAAGATCATGCTGGTCAGCCTGCTGGCCCAGAAGCGCGGCCCGGAGCAGGCCGAGGCGCAGATGCAACAATTCATCAAGGCCGAGCCGGACAACGACCAGCTCAAGCTGGCCCTGGCCGAATTCCAGCAGCGTCAGAACCGGCCGGAGCAGGCCCAGGCCAACTACGAGGCGATCATCGCCCACGCCGGCATCAAGCCGGACGGGCTCACCGCGCGCGACCGGCTGGCCGAACTCATGCTGCAGCGCAACGATGGCAAGCGGGCGCAGGCCTTGATCGACGAAGTTCTCAAGGAAAACCCGCGCGACAACGACGCCCTGCTGATCCGCGCCCATATGGCGCTGGAGCGTGGCGACCTGAATACGGCGATCACCGATCTGCGCACGGTGCTGCACGACCGGCCGAATGCGGCGCCCGTGCTGCGCCTGCTGGCCAAGGCGCACCTGCAGAACGGCGAGCCGGCGCTGGCGGAGGAGTCCCTGCGGGCGGCGGTGCAGGCAAGTCCGGACGATGTCGACTCGCGCTTCGACCTGGCGCAGGTGCTCGAGCAGACCGGCAAGATGGACCAGGCCCGCCCAATCCTCGAGCAATTGGCGGCCGGGGCGCCCGATAACGCCCGGCTGGTCGAGGAGCTGTTCAAGGTGCAGATGACCCTCAACGACATCCCCGCCGCGCGCACGACCGCGAAGAAGTACCAGGAAAAGCACCCCGAGCTGGCCTTGGGCTTCTACCTCGCCGGACTGGCCGACGAGAACGACCACAAGTCCGACGCCGCCATCGCCGATTACGAGCATGCCCTGGCCGCGCAACCGCAGGGCAGCGAGCCGCTGGCGGCACTGGTGCACCAGGATGTGGCGCACAAGCAGGCCGGCAAGGCGATGCAGCGCCTGGACGATACGATCGCAAAGTATCCCGACAACATGTTCGCCCGCAATCTCAAGGGCGAGATGCTGCTGGCGCAAGGCCAGTTCGACGCCGCGGCACAGGTATTCCAGGATGCGATCACCCGGCAACCCGGGACCTGGATGCTGTACCGTGGGCTGGCCAGAGCCCGGCTGGCCCTCAAGCAAAATGACGCGGCCGTACAGGCACTGTCGCAGGGCGTCGAGAAGAATCCCGATGCCGCCGCGTTGGTGACCGACCAGGCCGAGCTGTATGAGCGGCTCGGCCGTCCGGACGACGCCATCGCTGCCTATGAGCAGGCACTCAAGCGCCAGCCGTCGTCCCAGCTCTTCGCCAACAACCTGGCCATGCTGCTGGTGACAGTAAAGCAGGACCCATCCAGCCTGGCCCGGGCGCGGCAGCTGGTCCAGCCGTTGGAGAACTCGCCGCTGGCGTCCTACATGGATACGCGCGGCTGGGTGCAGTACAAGAGCGGCAGCTACGACAACGCCCTGGCCCTGTTGCAGCAGGCTTCCGAGCGCGCCCCGAAGGATCCGGTGCTGCGCTACCACCTCGGCATGGCCCAGTACAAGAGCGGCGATTCGGCCCACGCCGAGGCCAACCTGAGCGAGGCGGTCAAGTCCGGCATGAAGTTCGCCGGCCTGGACGAGGCGCAGGCGACCCTGGATCAGCTCAGGCGGGTGGTGCGGCAGTAACGTCGGGCGGGTAAGCACGCCACTGAGGAAGCACCGCCCGCGCGTGCCGGGAAAAGGGTGGCTATTCCCGCGAAATCGCGGGTTTATGACAGCCGGACCCCTGAAAACCTGTCTTCATTCCTTAATCGCCGTGCAACTTGCGGCTGATACCTTTGCGCCCGTCTCAGGCTGCTTCAGTTGTATTTGTCGGGTCCGCGCCACGGACTGGGCGAGCAGGGGCTGGCATGAGAAATGTTGTGCGCGCGCGGTACCTAATCACACATTTGGCTCTTTGCAACGGGGAATTTCTCAATGAAAGCAAGTTTGAAGCTCAAGGCGCTGGTTGCTGGCGCCGCGATGATTGCCGCTGGGTCGGCGTTCGCTGACATGTCGCTGGATTCCAGCGCCACCGGCTCCATCTTCGTCAACCTGTTTGATAGCACCACCAACACCAGCTTCGTTTATGACACGGGCCTGAATCAGAACACGTTCGACGGCACGAATTCGTCCGTCAACGTGAACTTGGCCAGCGATGCCAATTGGGTGTCCTTCGTAAACAGTGTTACTGGCGGCAACCTGACCACCACCACCGACAGCGTTTCCTACAATGTCGTGTCCGCCAGCAGCAACGCGGCTTTTTCGACCAGTGGCGGTACGCCGAGCGGCGTGTTCAACTCCAAGCTCAACGGCGGTGTAGGCTTCGGCGCCGGTGTCGCTCAGGCCGCGAACACCATCAGCAGCTCCACCACCAACAGCGCTTACGCCACCTCCACCAACGGCAATCCTGCGGGCGGCGCCGTCTGGACCAATGCGGATGGCTCCTGGAGCAGCGACCTCAAGGTGACGCCGGACGCATCGCTGGGCACCGCTCTGGCGTTCTATTCCGAGACTTATGGCTCCACCAACCACCAGGCGACCAACGTCAGGGCCATCATCAACCAGTTTGCCAACACCTGGCTGCTGGATAGCTCCGGCAACCTGACGTACAACGCGACGACCTCGTCGGTTCCGGTTCCGGCTCCGTTTGGCCTGCTGATCGCCGGTCTGGCGCTGATGGGCATCATCGCCCGTCGCGGCAAGAACGGGGATCGCGGCTTCGGTGGCTTCGCCGCTTAAGCCTTAGCAGTCTCACAAGCTGGTTTTGGGTGGCGCTGCGGCCTCTTGGCCGCGGCTCCACCCCTTGCACACCCCTTAAATGAGAGATCATCATGAAAAAGCATCTGATCGCCGCAGCCGTTGCCTCCATGGGCCTCGCCGCCACCTCGGCTTACGCGCTGCCCCCCACGACCACCCCGGACTACATCATCTACGTCGGTAGCGGTTCCGCCCAGGCCAACGCCCACTATTGGGCCGCCACCCAGCTGCTGAGCAACGTCGACAGCTATACCGACAGCAGCACCTGCGCCGAGAGCGGCACGTACCGCATCCTGTTCGGCACCACCAAGGCTGCCTATAACGATGGCAAGGGCACCACGATCCCCTCCGGCAAGAACGTGCTGTACATGGTGCGTTTCGGCGGCGGCACCTTCCCCAACAGCATCGCGGCCGTTGCCAACGCCGCGGCGCTGGTTTATCCGGCCTCGCTGACCGGTTCGACCGCCTGCGGCGGCGCGCCGCACGCGACCTACCAGTTGCCGTCCGGCTTTGCCACCACCACCCAGATCCCGGACTTCGGCACCTCGGACGAGGAAGTGGCCCTGTTCAACAACTCGCTGAACGTGGTCGGCAGCTACAGCGCCGGCCCCGGCGGCACGCAGATTTTCCACCCGGGCACCACGCTGGCCGCATCCGCGGTCGCCAATCTGAGCCAGGTCCCGCTCTACGAGAACATCCTCGGCATGGCGGTGACGAACGTGGTTTACAACGGCACCACCTCTTTCCCGCATCCCAAGACAAATTTCACCAAGCCTGAGCTCGCGGCGATCCTGAGCGGCAGCATCACGAACTGGAACCAGCTGTTTGCCGACGACGGCACCGTGATGCCGAACCAGGCCATGATCCTGGAAGACCGCACCCCGGGTTCCGGCACCAAGGCGGGCATCACCCAGGCCCTCCTGCTCAGCCCGACCTCCCCGAACGGCGGCCTCACGCCGTACAACGAAAACCTCACCGGTGGCGGCCCCGTGGGCACCCGCCCGAGCAGCGCCTGCTCCAGCTCGAACCCGTCGGCGTTCACGGACCTGAACAACGGCAGCAACACTGTGGTGTTCCAGGGCCTGCAGGCGGACAACACCAACGGCTGCCTGGCCATCGGCATCCTGGGCGCCGAGTTCCCGCCGGAAGTCCAGGGCGGCGGCTACCAGCTGGTGAAGATCAACGGCGCGGATCCGTACTCGCGCATCACCTCGGGCGGCCACGTCTACGCGACCTACGCCAACGAGATCAACGGCACCTACGACATCTTCGTCAGCAACTCCTTCAACTACCGTACGAAGAGCATCAACGGCGGCGGCTACCTGGGCGACCATACCGCGCACAGCGTGTTCATCAACATCTTCATGAGCGAGCTGGGCAACGGCAACCTGCCGGGCGGCGTGAGCGGCCAGTTCCCGCTTGGCGTGACGGGCACGCTGCTGGATCCGTCGGTGAGCAACTTCGGCGACTGCGTGACCACCGGCACGCACTTTGGCAACTCGCTGGCCCCGCTGCAGCTGTTCGCCGACGCCACCTTTGGCGCGGCCCCGGCCTGCAACGACCAGCTGCAGTAAGCCACAGGCCGGTCGGGCGGGCTGGAAAAGCCGCCCGACCTGCCCTTGCTGCCAAGAAGTTATTGAGACCCTGCTGTAATGCAGGGTCTTTTTTATTTTTGTATGGAAGGCGAAACTAGCCCTTACATGTCCCGCCGACCGCGGCTTGCCTGGGCAGATGTCGTCTGATTCACCCAAGAAACGTGAAAAGCGCAGAGTCACCGCATAGCCGGCACATGCTGGCTCAGGCCGTCCGCTTGCACCAGGCCGGTCGACTGGCCGAGGCAGCGAGCCTGCTGCGGCAACTACTGGCCATCGAGTCCAAGCAGATCGAGGCCCTCAATCTGCTCGGCGCCATTTCGATATTGCAGGGCGATCTTGCCGAGGCGATGCGGCTGCTGAACCGTTCGCTCAGGCTCCAACCGTCACAGCCTCATGCGCTCAATTACCTGGGATACGCCAGGCATCGTGCTGGAGAATACGAAGGGGCTTTGGCCGCGTATAACCGCGCGATCGCCATGAAGCCGGATTTCGCGGAGGCTTACTGCAACCGCGGTCTCACCCTGAGGCAGCTATCCCGTGTCGATGATGCCCTTGCGAGCTACGACCGCGCCATCATGCTTAGTCCAGCACTGGCTCATGCCCATTACCACCGGGCCGTCGTTCTGCACGACCTGGACCGTCTAGCGGAGGCGGTTGCGGGGTACGAAAAGACGGTTGACCTGGAACCTCGTTACGTCGAGGCGCATAACGATCTGGCGACGGCGCTGCTGGAGCTTGGGAGGTTCGAGGAAGCCCTGCGGTGTGTGGACCGGGCGCTGGCGATCAATCCCGGATTGTTCGGTGCGCTGGTCAACCGGGGCAACATCCTCAACCAGTTGCAGCGCTTCGACCAGGCGCTGGAAACCTACGGACGGGCCCTGGCCATAAACCCGAAGTCCGCACAGGTCTATTCCAACCGCGGTCATCTTCTGCATGACGCCGGTCGCTACCAGGAGGCACTGGAGAATTACGACCAGGCCCTGCGGCTGGAGCCGGACCTGGCGCTGGTGCAGTGGAACAAGGGGCTGATCAAGCTCCTGTCAGGGCAATTCGAGGAGGGATGGCCGCTCTACGAATCGCGTTGGCAGTCCTACGCAAGCCAGGCGCGCAGGGATTTTCCGCAACCGCTATGGCTGGGCCATGCGCCCTTGCATGGAAAGACGATCCTGCTTCACGCCGAACAGGGCTTCGGCGATACCATTCAATTCTGCCGCTATCTGCCGGCAGTGCGTTCCCTGGGCGCCCAAATTGTGCTCGAGGCGCCAGCGGAGTTGTTGCCCTTGCTGCGGAGCCTGCCGGGCGAGTTCGTGACAGTCGCCGCTGGAGCGGACCTGCCGCAATTCGACTGCCACTGTCCCTTGCTCAGCCTGCCGCTGGCCTTGGGCACCACGGTCGAGACGATTCCCGGTGAGGTTCCGTATCTGGGCGTGGACCCGCTGAAACGTGACGAATGGTCCAAGCGCCTGGGTCCGAAGCTACGGCCAAGGGTGGGGCTGGCCTGGGCGGGATCGGCCCGCCACCTCATTGACCGGGAACGTAGCGTGCCGCTGGATCGCTTGGTTCCGCTGCTCAGGCTGAATTGCGAGTTCCATAGTCTGCAGAAGGAATTGAGAACGGAAGATCGCACCCTCCTTGACGGTCTTACGGATGTCCGCCTGCACGACGGCGCATTGCAGGATTTCGGCGATACGGCGGCCCTGGTCGAGGCGATGGACCTGGTCATCAGCGTGGATACCGCAATTGCCCATGTCGCGGGAGCCCTGGCGCGGCGGGTGTGGCTGATGTTGCCTCATGCACCCGACTTCCGTTGGATGCTGGAGCGTAGAGACAGTCCCTGGTATCCGACCGCGGTTCTGTTCAGGCAGACGTCGAGAGGCGGTTGGGACGGTGTCATCGAAGAGATCGTAAGACAGTTGAATCTTGAGCTCCCGTCCGCCCCGGTAGCGGAGCTCGTCGCGCCCGGTGTCGTGGCCTGATCTCGTCAAGATGAATGAAATAGCCCATTTTGACCCGGACGCGAAGCTTCGGCAGGCGTCGGCTTTGCATCGTTCTGGGCGATTGAGCGAAGCGGCGGCAGCGTATAGCGCTTTGCTCGGGCGATTTCCCGGTCGCCCTGAAGCGCTCAAGGGGCTGGGAGCGATTGCCCTGCAACTTGGGCGTTTCGAGGAAGGTGCGGCCATTCTCGGCAGGTTGCTCGAACTTGTTCCCGACCAGCCCGAGACACTTTCGAATCGAGCATTCGGTCTGCTCAAGCTTAAGCGTTACGAGGAGGCGCTGGCGAGCAGCACTCGTGCAATAGCCCTGCGGCCGGACCTGGTCGAGGCTTACAACAATCGCGGCAATGCGCTCAAGGCCTTGCACCGCCTGGAGGAGGCCTTGGTCAGTTACGATGGTGCCCTGGCGCTGGCTCCTGCTTGCGCGGAGGCACACAACAACCGCGGCAACACCTTAAGGAGCTTGAAGCGCCCGGAAGAAGCCCTGGCCAGTTACGACCGCGCACTGGCTCTCAAATCCGATTTCGCCGAAGCGCACAACGGGCGGGGGAATTCGCTGGCGAGCCTGAACCGTCAGCAGGAAGCGCTGTCCAGCTATGAGCGGGCCCTGGCGCTCCGGTCCGGTTACGCCGAGGCGTGGAACGGGCGCGGAGCCGCGTTGATGGCTTTGGACCGCCCGGAGGAGGCCCTGGCGAGCTTTGACCGGGCTCTCGCCGTCAACCCGAATCACGCCGAGGCTCGCAACAATCGTGCTCTGGTGCTGATCGGCGACGGGCACCTGGATCCGGCGCTGTCCGAACTGGATCGTGCCCTGGCGATCAAGCCCGATTACGCCGAAGCGCACTGGAACAAGTCGATCGCCAAGCTTCTGCAAGGGGATTTCGCGGACGGCTGGCGACTATATGAATGGCGCTGGAAGACCGCGCAGTTCTCCGCAGCAAGACCATGCCCAGGGCCTTTGTGGCTCGGGAACGAGGATATTGCCGGAAAAACCCTCCTGATCTATCGCGAACAGGGTCTGGGCGATTTCATCCAGTTTTGCCGCTACGCCCCGCTGGCGAAGGCCTTGGGGGTCGAAGTGATCATGGAGGTGCCGGCGCCGCTGATGCCGTTGCTGGCGACGATGCCGGGACGATTCGAGCTGATCGAGGAGGGCATGTCCCTGCCGGCGTTCGACCGCTGCTGCCCTGCGATGAGTCTTCCGCTCGCGTTCAGGACCACGCTGGCCGATGTTCCCGCGGCGGTGCCCTATCTGCACGCGGACGAAGAGCGGCGATCCAGGTGGCGCGAATGGCTGGGCGAAAAGACGCGGCCGAGAATCGGTTTGGTGTGGTCGGGTTCCCGTGAACACAGAAACGACCGCAATCGCAGCATTCCATTGACTCTGTTGGAACCGCTGTTGAAGCTGCCGTTTGAGTTCCACAGCTTGCAGCGGGAGATCAGGCCGGACGATGCCACCATGGTGCAGCAGGGAAGGATACTGCCGCACGCGGAACGGCTGTCCGACTTCGCCGAGACCGCGGCCCTGATCCGGGAAATGGATATTGTCATTAGCGTGGATACGGCCGTTGCGCATGCGGCCGGCGCGTTTGGCGCCAAGGTGTGGATCCTGCTGCCGTTCAGTCCCGACTTCCGCTGGATGCTGGACAGCCGGCGCAGCCCCTGGTACCCGAGCGCCAGGCTTTTCAGACAATCACTGCGAGGCGATTGGTCCAGCGTGATTCGAGAGGTAGCGGATCATCTGGCCGCCGAGTGGCCCGCGGGCCCTATAGCCCGCCAGACGCGCTAGCGGCCTCTCCGCCCCGCTTGCCTGCTGTGAGTGGATGGATGAAAAGCGATTCGATCAAGCACGCGTTCGATCTCTACCAGGCCGGCCAGTTGGAGGCGGCGGAGGCCGTGTCGAAGCGGATCATCGCGAACGGGGAGGATAGCGGACGCGCTCTTCTCTTGTGCGGGATGATCGCGCAGCAGCGGGCGCAGACCCCGCAGGCCATCGATCTGTTGCGGCAGGCGGTGGCGGCGGAGCCGGAAGAGCCGGCCGCGTACAAGCGGCTGGCGATGTCCCTGCAGGTCTCCGGAAGATCGGAGGAGGCCTTGGCCGAGCTGAGGACGGCGGTGGCCCGCGCTCCGGCACGCGCCGATGCCTGGAAGAACCTGATCGGTCTGCTCGCTTCGCTGGGACGTACGAATGAGCTTGCGCGGGTCGAGGCGGAGCAAGCGGCATTCCGCAAGCGTATCGGAGCGATCGAGGCACGCTTTGACCAGGCCTGCAAGCTGTTGCTGAAGGGCAACTACGAGGACGGCTGGAAGGCGTTCGAATCGCGGCTGGAGGCGCCGGAGTTCGCCGCCCTGGTCGACATGCCCTGTCCGCGCTGGCGAGGAGAACCGCTGGAAGGCCGTTCGATCCTGTTGCGCTGCGAGCAGGGCCACGGCGACAGCCTGCAGTTCTTCCGCTACGTCCAGGCCGTGATCGACCGGGGTGCGGACGTGACGGTCGAAACCTGGAAGGACCTGGCGCGGTTGTTCCGCATGAATACCTCGGCTGCAATCCATGTCAAGCTCAAGGCCAGCGAAGCCGCGCCGCAGGGTTACGATTTCTATTGCCCGATGATGAGCTTGCCTTATGTTCTCGGCACTCGTCTGGACACGATCCCCGGGCGCACGTCCTACCTGGCAGCGGAGCCGGCGCTTGTGCGGAAATGGTGCGTCGATCTGAAGGATGATGGCCGTTTCCGGGTGGGGCTGGTATGGGCGGGAGGACGCAGGCTGCTGAATCCGGCCATGGTCAGCATCGATCAACGCCGGAGCCTGGAATTCTCCGCATTCGAACGGCTGCTGGACATTGCGGGCATGGCTTTTTACAGCCTGCAGAAGCAAGAAGCGGCGGAGCAGGCGCGTGGCGCCGTGGAGTCGGGCAGGCTCATCGACCGCACTGACGAATTGGCGGACTTTGCCGATACCGCGGCCCTGATCGAGAGCCTGGACCTGGTGATCGCCGTTGACACGGCGGTGGCGCATCTGGCAGCGGCCATGAACAAGCCGACCTGGATATTGTCGCGATTCGATGGCTGCTGGCGGTGGCTCGAGGATCGCGAGGACAGTCCCTGGTACCCCTCGGTCCGGCTGTTCAGGCAGAAAACTCCTGGGGATTGGGACGAGGTGATGGTGCGTGTGCACAAGGCCCTGGCCTTCCTGGCGACGAACCAAGGTCTTGATCAGGCCGTAACCGGCGGCTAGGGACGGCCAGGCGACCTGGAAGTCGGGTCGGGAGCGGAGGGGCTTCGAACGAGCACTGTGGCCGAATGGCCCAGGTTTTCACGCCACTGTCATCAAGCCTCAATACCCTTATACGCCCCTCGCCAGCATTTGCGCGCGGGGGGCTTCGGCCGGGACCAAGGGCAATCCAACCTCGCGGAATTGAACCTGTTTCCACGGGACCATCACACGGTGGCCGCGCCTTACGGATGTTGGCTCGGCTGACCCAAAAAATACGCGCAAGGACGAATGTTGAAGAGGGCTTGGGGATCAGTACTGGCCATGTCGCTGTCCGTGTCCATCGCGCAGGCAGACCCGGCCGCCGGGGCGGCGCCGACGGCTGCGCCCGGAGCGGCGGCCAAGCTGGCCAATACCTTCGATATTTTCGAATACCGGGTCGAGGGCAACAGCGTCCTCAAGACCGAGGACATCGAGAACGCGGTCTATCCCTACCTGGGCGAGAGCAAGGGAATCAAGGATATCGAAGCCGCTCGCAGGGACCTGGAGAAGGCTTACCACGACCACGGCTACCTCACCGTGGTGGTGAACATCCCGCCGCAGAAGATCGTGGACAACGTGGTGGTGCTGAAGGTGGTGGAGGCGCCGGTGGGCAAGCTCACCGTCATCGGCTCGCGCTACCACTCGCTGGAAGTCATCAAGGGCACGGTGCCGGAGCTGGCGGAAGGGACCGTGCCGGATTTCAACCAGGTGCAAAAGGAACTGGCAGACCTGAACCGCACACCCGACCGCAGCGTTACGCCGGTGCTGCGGGCCTCCCAGACGCCGGGACAGGTGGACGTGGACCTGCAGGTCAAGGATCAGCTGCCGTTGCATGCCAGTGTCGACCTCAACAACCACTACAGCGCCAACACCTCCCATCTGCGTCTCATCGGCGACGTACATTACGACAACCTGTTCCAGGCCGGGCACAGCGTCGATCTGCAGTACCAGACCTCGCCCCTGAATAGCGGCGAGGTGGAAGTCTGGTCGCTCTCCTACGTGATCCCCACGTCCGGGTCGGCGGCATGGGCGCTATACGCCGTGCGCTCGAACAGCAACGTGGCCGCCGTGGGCGCGCTCGACGTGATCGGCAACGGCGACATTTTCGGGGTGCGGCTGATCGAACCGCTGGCCGGGGGTGATGCGCATTTCTACCACAGCATCAGCGCCGGCTTCGACTACAAGAACTTCAAGCAGGACGTGATGGTGGAAGGGTCCGACACGGGCATCAACACCCCGGTCCATTACCTGCCGTTCACGGTCCAGTACAGCGCCAACTGGCTGCAGGCAGCCCCCCAGGGCAGCCCGGCCGGCACCCCCGGCAGCAGCACGGGGCTGAACCTGGGACTGAGCTTCGCCATCCGCGACCTGGCCACCAACGACCAGGATTTCGACAACAAGCGCTTCGGCGCCAGCGCTTCGTACATGACTCTGCACCCTACCGTGCAGCGCCTGCAGATGCTGCCGCGTGGCTGGAGCCTGCTGGCCAAGCTCGACGGCCAGTTCGCCAGCGGTCCGCTGATCAGCAACGAGCAATACACCGCCGGCGGCTCCGACAGCGTGCGCGGCTACCTCGAATCCGAGCGCCTGGGCGACCAGGGCTTCCGTGGCAACCTGGAACTGCGGACACCCGGGCTGCTGTCCGGCTACAGCCCCCGCATCGAGCAGTCCTATGTGTTCGCCTTCGCCGAGGCGGCCAAGCTGCAGGTGCTCGATGCGCTGCCGGGCCAGGACTCGCATTTCTCGCTGGCCAGCGTCGGGCTGGGGATGCAGTTCAAGGCACGCGGGCTGACCGTGCACCTGGACGGCGCGCACACCCTGAGCCAGGGCTACGTCACCGACTCCAACAGCAATCGCGGCCTGTTCGAGGTGAGCTATGGCTTCTGAACGCCGGGGCGGTGCTCGCAGACCCGCCGGTCCGGGGCCGGCCTTGAGCCAGGACATCGTCGACCGCATCCTGCGCACGGCGCCGCGCGCCAGTGCTTCGATGATCTACGTGGGTGCGGCCCTGATGTTCGGTACGCTGCCGGTCTCACGCGCCTGGGCGGCCGGTCCGGTGCATCCGCCACTGCCGACGCCTTGTAGCGGCGGGCCCTGCGGCGTCAATACGGGCAATACGGCCTTCGTGCAATCGGGCCAGGTCGGGGCGCCGGTGGTGAACGGCAGCAACATGACTGTCAACCAGACCAGCAACAGCGCCATCCTCAACTGGCAGAACTTCAATATCGCCAGCGGATACTCGGTCAAGTTCAACCAGCCGGGAACCACGGCTGCGGCACTGAACCGGATCTGGAGCGGCGATCCCAGCGTTATCAGCGGCAAGCTGAGCGCCAACGGCCAGCTCTACCTGATCAACCAGAACGGCATCGTCTTCAACCAGGGGGCGCAGGTCAACGTTGGCAGCCTGACCGCCTCCACGCTAGACATCAAGGATTCGCTGTTCCAGAACGGAATTTTGTCGGGTAATCCCAACATCGCGCAGTCGAGCACTGAACTGAACCCAGTGTTCACCGCGTCGCCCAACGCGCAAGCCGGCGGGGTGCTGGTCGACACCGGCGCCCAGTTGAGCACCAACGGCAGCGGCGGGCGCATCGTCCTGCTCGGCTCGAAGGTGACCAACAACGGCAGCATCAGCACGCCGGATGGCCAGACGATACTGGGCGCGGGCAACACCGTCTACCTTGCGGCGAGCACCGATCCCGCCCTGCGCGGTCTTCTGATCGAGGTAGACAGCAGAAAGCTGGACGCGAACGGCAACTCGACCGGCACCGCCAGCGCGGTTAACAGCACGGTCACCAACACCGGGCAGATCACCGCTGCCCGTGGCAATGCCACGCTTGCCGGCCTGGTGGTCAACCAGTCCGGCACCGTGGCTGCCACGACCTCGGTGACGGCCAACGGGTCGGTTTATCTGGTCGCCGGCGACACGTCGAACACCGCATCGAGCACCACGACCGCCAGCAGCCCCTTCTACAATGGAAGCAGCCCGACGGCCGGTTTTGGCACGATGTTGCCAAACAACGGCGGCACACTGACCCTCGCGCCGGGCAGCGTGACGCAGGTGTTGCCCGATTCCACCGATACCGCGACGGTCAGCGTCGGCAATTTGCAGCAGTTCCAGCCCTCCCAGGTCAATCTCGTCGGCAACACGGTTGCGGTGCAGAAGAATGCAGCGATCCATGTGCCGGGCGGAAATGTGGGAATAACGGCCGCGGCCAACCCGTTCCAGAGAGTCAGCGCGCCGGGCCAGTCCAGCGTCGGCTCGGACGGTAGCAGGATCTACCTGGATAGCGGCAGCAGTATCGACGTGTCCGGCCTTGCCAATGTGGAGGTGCCGGTTACTCAGAATCTGGTGCAAGTCAAACTCGAGAGCAACGACCTCCAGGGTGACCCGTTGGAGCGGAGCGGCTTTCTGCACGGCTTGAACGTCACGGTCGATGTCAGCGCCTGCATCACAGCGCCGGCGACCTGCTCCACGCTGTTCGATCTGACGCCCTACGTGAACAACATTGGGCTCGGCATCAACCAGGTGCTGACCAAGGCCGGCAGCATCAAGCTGGACTCGAGCGGTGATGTGATCGCCCGCGCGGGATCCATGCTCAACGTGTCCGGTGGCAGTGTCGCTTTCCAGGGCGGCTACGGTAGCAGCAGCACCCAGCTGGTCGGCGCGGATGGAAAGACCTACGGCATCGCCAATGCGCCCAACACCGTTCAGTATGTGGGACTGGTCAACGGATATTCCTACACCGACCCGACCTGGGGCGTGACCACCAGTTCGATCTCGCCGAGCTATTACGCCGGCTATGCGGAAGGTGGGGCGGCGGGCAATGTGACCGTCCTCGCGCCCCAGGTCTATCTGCGTGGTTCCATGGAAGCGCAGACTTCGGCAGGCCCCTACCAGCGCGGCGCTTCGACGCTACCGGCTGGCGGCAGTTTTACGCTCGGCGACGCCTCCCTGGCTTCCTTGATCCCCACGACCAATATGCTGCAGGACTTCCGTGCGCCGAGCACGGTGCTCGCGGACGATGCCCTCGACAATCTCGGATCGAACTTCGACCCTCTGGCAGGATCCGCGCTCCCGACCGGACTCGCCTCATCCACTGTCGTATCGGCGACCCAGCTGGCGCAGAACGGATTTACCAGCCTGGCGTTCCACAGCAACGGAACGGTGAGTCTCGGCGCCGGCGAGGATTTGAAGCTGGGCGGCGGAGGCTCCTTCACCGCCACCGGACAATCGATCGAAATTGATGGACGCATCGATGCGCCGGGCGGCAACGTCAGCCTGCAGACCACACAATTCACGGCCGGTCTAGCCGGTCCTGCCAACGACATCACGCTGGGCCCGGGTGCGGCGATCAGTGTAGCTGGAAGCTGGATCAACGACTCGCCCTTGCTCGGCATGCCGACGGGAACCGTTCCTCTCCTCTATAACGGGGGTAACATCAGCCTGCTGGCCGAGAATAACGTGGTGCTCGGCGACAACAGCGCGCTTGACGTGTCCGGTGGTGGATGGGTTACGTCGAGCAACAAGCTGACCTCCGGCGCGGCCGGCAGCCTCACCGTCGACGCGGACGCTCTCTATACGCTTCTGCCAGCCGCCATATCGACCGGGGCGATCATCCCTGGCGCAGGAACCAGTTTGCTCGGTGCCAGCCTGAGTCCTGGCATGGGTGGAACGCTGTCCGTCCAATCCGGCCTTGTTACCATCGGAACGACGTCCCTCGGCCAGAGCAATTCGAGCGATCAGACCCAGGCCGGCGAAATTCTGTTGGATGCTACCTACTTCCAGGAGGGTGGTTTCAAACAGTACAACGTGGTTGGCATCGATGGCGTCAATATCGGCCAGGCCTTCGTCCAAAATAGCGACGGCACCCAATCGCTGCAGCCGGCGCCAGTGACCATCCAGCCATTGCAGCAGAACCTGGTCTTCACACAGAACCAACTGCTGCAGCCCACGGGCACCAGCCTGGGGAACTTTACCCAGTTGGAGACCTTGAACGGCATCCAGCGCGCTCCCGCCAGCGTGTCGATCGCATCCGCCGAGAGGCAGCCGTCCAACTCCAATGCCTTGTTTCCGATCGGGGACGTGACGCTTGGCGCGGGGTCATCCATCGTTACCGATCCTCAGGGCGGTGTGGCGCTCAAGGTTGGCGGCGCCACAGGCAACCTGGACGTGGAAGGCAGCATCGTCGCGCCCGCCGGTAACATCACACTCCAAGTCGGTCCGGTGAACGGGGTGACCGCGGGGCTGTTTGTCCCCGGACAGGAATTGCTGCTGGGCTCGCAAGCCTTGTTGTCCGCCACCGCCGTGGCGCAAATCAACTCCGAAAATCCCCAGGGTTTGTTGAAGGGAGCGGTGTTGTCCGGCGGCACCGTCTCACTACAGGCGAACAAGGGGTACATCGTCGCCAGCGCTGGATCTACCGTAGACGTGTCGGGCGCCGACGGCACCGTCGATCTGGTGACTTCGAGTGGCATCACCCCGACCGTCGTGGCCGGGAATGCCGGCAACATCGATATCGATGCGCGCGAGGGCATCGTCCTGCAAGGCCAGTTGCTCGCCGCCGCCGCTCCGAGCGCGGGCGCGGCGGGCGGCAGCCTTTCGATCGGGCTCGATTTGTTCAGTCACCTGGATACATCGCAGACCGGGGCGAACAACAACTATTCGAATGCGGAACGCGTGCTGACGGTGAGTGCCAAGCCCGCTTCGCAGTTGCCTGGTGTGAACAGCTTGAGTAGCGGAACTGCTGAGATCAGCGCCAGCGCCATCAACACCGGTGGTTTCGACAATGTCACCCTGAAGAGTACCGACACAATCGTGCTCGACGGCGTGGTGACGCTCAGCCCCAAGAGCAGCCTGGTGCTGGATGCGCCGAATCTGCAGGGCAGCAGCGGCGCTTCGGCGAGCCTGAGCTCAAATTATGTCGCCCTGGGCAACTTCTACAACACGGGCGGCAGCGATGTGCTTACTTACAGTGCGTCCGCCGCGCCGGGTACCGCCGGACTGCCCAGCCTGGGGTCCGGAAACGGCCTCAATTTTTCGCCCGGCAACGCGAATCTGGTGGTGATCGGCAACACCGTGGATGTGCGCGGCGACAGCCTGCTCAACGGCTTCGCCAACACCGTCTTGGAAAGCACCGGTGACATCCGCCTGGCCTCGGCGCAGACGCCCAATTCCAGCGCACCGTACTTCACCGGGTCATTGTCCACCGCCGGCTATCTGACGCTGCAGGCTGCGCAGATCTATCCCACCACGGCGGTTCAGTTCACGATTAACCCGGCCACGCTGGTCGCGGCGCCAACCGGAAAGGTGACCATTCTGCCAGGTTCGTCGGGCTCATCCGCGGCGGTACCCCTGTCGGCCGGCGGTGACCTCGTTGTGAACGGCGCCGCCATCGACCAGCAGGGGGTCTTGCGTGCCCCGCTGGGTCAAATCACGCTGGATGCGCCGACGGTCACCCTGGCGGGCGGCAGCGTCACGTCAGTTTCTTCCGGGGGGCAGTTGATCCCGTTCGGGTCCACCCAGAACGGCCAGCAGTGGTTCTATGATGGAAGCGATCTGATCGCCGCGCCCCCGTCGAAGCAGATCGACATCAACGGCACCAAGGTTGCCATCGACAAGGGCGCTGCGGTCGACCTTTCCGGCGGCGGTGATTTTTATGCCTATGAGTTCATCGCCGGTCCTGGTGGAAAGAACGACGTGCTGAGCGCTGCGGCCCAGGGTGGCGTCTACGCTTACGCCATTCTGCCGTCGCTGGGCACAGCTCCCGCGCCAATCGATCCGCAATACGCCGCTGGGAGCCAGGGACAGGTGGGAAAGGCGGTCTACCTGTCCGGTGTTCCAGGCTTGGCTGCGGGGTTTTACACCCTGCTCCCGCCGCGCTATGCGCTGCTGCCTGGTGCATTCGCGGTCAATATCGTGAAAAGAAGCAGTGATGTCCTGCCCGGTACGGTAGTGACGCAACCGGACGGGTCCTACCTTGTGTCCGCTCGCTTAGGCGTGGCCGGGACCGACATTGTAGACAGCCGTACATCCACCGTACTGCTTGTGCCGCGCACGGTAGTCCGCACACAGTCCCAGTACAACGACAGTTACGGCGACACCTTCTTTGGTACCGGCGTCGCGACCAATGGTGCTGCACCGCCGGTCGCGGCGGATGCGGGGCAACTGCAGCTTGCGGCCACTTCGAGCCTGCAGCTCAACGGCAATATCGATTTTCAAACCGCCAGCTTCGTAAGCGGCCGGGATTCCAGCGGCAACAACATCGTGCAGCAAGGTCGCGGTGGTGTGGCCTCGATCGTTGCGCCACAGATTGTCGTCGCCGATCCAGGTGCGATCGCCCAGGGCGCTCCATCGGATACGCTCTTGCTCAGCGCCAGTTCTCTTGACCAGCTCGGGGCGTCGAGCCTGATCCTCGGAGCGTCGGAGTCTTCCACGACGCAGGGTATGCAACTCAGCGTCGGGGCCAGCACGGTGGAAATCCGCAACACCGCCGCCAACGCGCTGGTGGCCCCGCAAATCATCCTGGCCGGTACCACAAGTGTAAGCCTGGATGCCGGCGCCGACGTGGAAGGCAAGGGTACTGTTGCCGGCAGTGCGCCGACATACCTGGTGTCCGGAGACGGGGCCCTGCTCGATGTCTCTGGCGGCGCGCAAGCCGCACTGGTGCGCAGCGGAGCGCCCGCCAACGCCGTCGGCGTGCTGCAGATCCAGTCGGGAGCGACGGTGAAGGCCGCCGGCAGCCTCATTCTCGACGCCGCGTTCAGCAGCACGGTGGACCCGGCCGCGTCTGTCCAGTCGCCTGCCGTCACCCTCTCCTCGGGCCAGATCAACCTCGGCGACGTTCCGGCCGGAACGGCCGGGCTCGATCTCAACAATCAATTGTTGTCCGGTCTGATCGGGCTGACCGACCTGACCCTTCGTAGTTACGGCAACATTGGTCTATACGGCGCAGCCCAGCTTGGCTCGGCGGCCGCTCCGCTCAACAGCATCACCTTCGATGCTGGCTCCCTGGTCGACCATGGCTCCGGCGACAAGACGATCACAGCCAATACCATTTCACTGGTCGACTCCGGCGCCGGGGCGTCCAGTGTTGCGGCGCCTTCTGCCATGGACAGTGGAGTTCTGTCCTTGAATGCCGTGACCGGCAAAACCGGCCCGGGCATGATTGTGCTCGGGGCCGGTTCCAAGACAGTGAGTGGCTTCGGTTCGGTTCAGCTCAACTCCAGCGGCGACGTCCGCATCCAGGGCAACGGCGGCACATTGACCCTGAGCGGCGCCGGAGATCTGGAGGTCCAGGCCGCGCGGGTGAGTACTGCGGACGATGCGGATCAGGCAATCAGCAACAGCGGGGGGGCGGTGATCATCGCTCCAGCGACAGCGGTCGCTGCCGGGATGGCGTTGCCGGCCGCAGGGATCGGCGGCAGGTTGGACATCACGGCCAGCACATCGATCCATCAGAATGGGGTGATCGATTTGCCGGCAGGTATCGTGTCGCTGCAGGCGCAGGGCGGTGACCTTGTTCTCGGTGGCGGGTCGACAATCGCGGCAGCGGGCGTGGTCAAGCCCTTCGCCGACACTTATGCCGCAGCTCCGGGCGGGCAGGTCGGTTTGATCGCAGATGCGGGCAATATCATCCTCCAGAGTGGCGCGACAGTGGATGTGTCGGGGGCGGCTTCGCCTGACAGCAGTGTCGCGGGGAGTGCTGGTAGCGTGGTCGTGTCGGGCGCGGGTACGGTAACCCTGGGCGGGACACTGAAGGGCGGAGCGGCGCCCAGCCAGATGCAGGGCAACTTCACTCTGGATGCGGGCGCTCTCGGCGGCGGGTACGATGCCCTCAGCGCTACGCTGAGTACAGGCGGGTTCAGTGGTGTTCTCAACGAGCGCTTTCGCAGCGGTGATGTGATGATTGGCCCGGGGGACAGGGTCAAGGCTTCCAGCTTCACGCTCTCCGCCGATCAGGGCAGTATTGCCGTTGCCGGCACCATCGACACCAGCGGGGGTACCGCACTTAGCGCCGACGGCGGCACCATCGGGCTGTGGGCGGGCAAGGACCTGACGCTGGCTTCCGGCGCGCAACTTCTCAGCGGCGGCGGCTCCGCCGCTGCCAACGCGCGCCCGGCACAGGGTGGCGACATCACGCTGGCTGGCGGCGGTTCGGCAACCGGCAGCGTCGATCTGCAAGCCGGCGCGACTATCGACCTGCGTGGCAGCAACGGCACGACGGCTGGCAACGGCACGCTTGTGCTGCGCGCTCCGCGTGTCGGTAGCAACAGCGATCTTGCCGTGGTGGAGGTCGCGTCGACCATCAACAACAGCAATACCGTGGTGCTCGAAGGCAACCAGGTCTATGCGATGCCGCAGGGCTCGACCCTGAGTGCCGGGACCGATTCAGGTACCAACCTCTCGATCGCGACCGGCGGGAACCTGTACACACAGGCGGCCCAGTTTGCCGGCAATGCGGCTTCGATCGAGCAACGCCTGTTCGGAAGCAATCCTGCGGGTTTCAACGTGCAGGTGCGTCCAGGTATTGAAGTGCAAGGTGCCGGAGACCTGGCATTGAGCGATGCCTGGGACTTGTCGCAGTGGCGCTTCAACGGTGCACCTGTCGATCTGACTTTGCGCGCCGCGGGAAATCTGAACTTCAATGCTTCTCTGAGCGATGGATTTGGCGGAGTGGCTCCGTCGTCCCCGCTTCTCAGCGCTGGCGATTCGGCATCTTACCGCCTGACTGCCGGAGCGGATCTCGCCGCGGCCAATCCCATGAGCACGCTGAGTCCCGCCGGATTCGGCTCCAGCGGCGTCGCCGACGTATCGCCGGCTTCCGGCAACTTCGTGCTCAGCCCAGCTCAGCTGATACGTACGGGTGACGGGAGCATCGATATCGCCGCAGGCGCCGATGTCCTGATTGGCTGCACGGTCAGTGCGTCGTGCCGGTTCCCCATCCCATCCGGGAAAATAGGCGCCAACTCAAACGCCGCCCAGTTGAAAGCGCAGGCATCGGTGATCTACACCGCCGGGACCGCCTCGGCGGCGTTGACGGCCGGCCAAGGAACGTTCTATTCCGGCGCGTTCTATCCCACCGGCGGTGGCAACCTGACCATCAGCGCGGGACGGGATGTCGTCAGTGCGCCCTCGAACCAATTCGTCTCGGACTGGCTGTGGCGCCAGGGCTCCGTGAACCCGACCACCGGCGGAATCGTGCAGAACACGAGTTGGTGGGTTAATTTCGGCACGTTCCAACAGGGCGTGGGTGCACTGGGGGGGGGCGATGTCGCCGTGTACGCCGGGGGCGATGTAGTAAACCTGTCGGCCGTCGTACCGAGCAATGGCCGTCTGCCCGGGGCGGCCGGTAGCGCGCCGGACATCAGTCAACTGATCGTCAACGGAGGTGGCAGCCTGCAGGTGCAGGCGGGTGGCGATATCAAGAGCGGGCTGTACGAGGACGATCGAGGCAACGCCTTGATCAGCGCCGGCGGAAACATCACTACGGGGCGC
This sequence comes from Nevskia sp., assembly GCA_031291075.1. Taxonomy (GTDB): domain Bacteria; phylum Pseudomonadota; class Gammaproteobacteria; order Nevskiales; family Nevskiaceae; genus Nevskia. The sequence continues at coordinate 72,643 of JARLJS010000134.1, forward strand.
AATATATCGGATACCAATCCCCAGGGAGCATCCAGGGCCCCCGGCTATGTCGCTGTCGATGACGCTGCGGTATATCCCATCCTGGTGTACGGTTACGATGCCGGCACTTTCAATATCAATGCGCGTGCCGACCTGACAATCGAAGATGCGGTCAACGCTACAGCGCTGGCTGAGGCCGGGGCCAATACCAAGGCGCTTGGTACAGGCAACAATTCCTACTTCTATACCTATACGCCCGATGCGACCGCTCTCAACCTGATGTCGGCCGCAGGCAAGGTGTCGCTTGAAACCGTCACCGGCTCCGGCGTGAACTACAGCGGAAGCCCGCTCGACAACCTGGTTCCCAATCTGACCACGGCGAAAACGACCAATTACGACAACGGATTCGACAGCAGCAGCCTGGGTGTGTACCCGGCCGTTCTCGATATCGCGGCGCTGGCCGGGGATGTCTCCCTACCCACCGGGGTGCAGTTGTACCCTTCGGCTTCCGGAACCTTGAATGTTCTGGCGGGGAACAGCGTTGATGTGCCAAGCGGCGTGGTGATGGATGAAAACGATCCGTCACAGGTAGCGAGCATCTCCAGTCCGATATCGAAATTGTCGACGCATGCCACAGCGCTGGGAATCGCGGACTACCTGCCGTCCGTTCCCTTGCCTTTGACGCCCTTGCACCAAGGCGACACGCAGCCGGTCCGGATTGTCGCCGCTACCGGGGACATCGATAATTCGGGCGGCAGCTTCCTCTTTCCAAAGCCGGCGGAGTTCGTGGCCGGCCGGGACATCATCAACCTCACGTACAACGGCAAGAACATCGCACCTAATGATGTGACATTGTTCGAAGCCGGTGGCCAGATTAGTTTCGCGACGCCGACCGATCCCACGACCAATGCGCTGACCACGAATTCGCAGGGTATTGAGGTTGCCGGACCCGGTTACGTCGAAGTCATGGCCGGCGGCAACCTCAACCTGGGCGATGGCGTCGGCATCGTCACTACGGGCAGCTTGAACGACGCGCGGTTGCCTACCGCCGGAGCGAACCTGATTGTGGGCGCCGGTCTCGGCATGGATGGTTCGGGCCTGCGCGCGCCGGCTTACCAGTCGTTCATCGATGCCTACCTGGCTCCGACGCAGTCCGGCAGTCCCAGCGCGTATGCGAGTCTCCTTATTGCTTATATGGGGCAGCAACTTGGCCTCGGAAGCCAGAGTACTCTGAGTTATAGCGACGCGTTGAGCAAGTTCGAAGCGCTGCCGGTCAAGCAGCAACTGCCCCTGGTGGCCCAGGTCCTGTACGACGAGCTTAGCGCGACCGGCATTGCCCACAATGCCAAGGGCACCGACTACAGCCGTGGATATACCGCCATCAGCACCTTGTTCCCCACGCAGGATGCGCAGGGCAAGGCGCTGAGCTATAGCGGCGATATCAACATGTTCTTCAGTCAGCTCAAGACTGAGCAGGGCGGCGACGTCGACTTGCTTGCGCCGGGCGGGTCGGTGGTGGTCGGATTGCCCAATCCGCCGGGATCCCTGGCCGGCATCAAGCAGTCGACCAGCGGCGGGCAGGTGACCGTACCCGCCGCCGCCAACCTCGGCATTCTCGTCCTGAGCACCGGCGCCATCCAGGGCTTCGCTGACCAGAATTTCACCGTCAACCAGTCGCGTGTCCTGACGCTGGAGGGCGGCAACATCATTCTGTGGGCGTCCAACGGCGACATCGACGCCGGCCGCGGCGCCAAGAGCGCTTCGGCGGCACCGCCGCCGGTGATCGAGACGGACGCGAACGGCAACGTGTTCGTCAACCCGCTCGGCGCCGTGTCGGGCAGCGGTATCGGTCAGCTGGTCGATACCCCCGGCGTGCAGGCGGGGTTGGTCAATCTCATCGCACCCAAGGGCGACGTCAACGCCGGCGACGCCGGTATCCGGGTCGCGGGCAATCTCAATATCGCCGCAGTGGTGGTGATCGGAGCCGACAACATCTCCGTCGGAGGGACGGCGACCGGCGTGCCGGTGTCGGAGGCGGGGGCGCTCAGCGGGGCTTTGTCCGGGGCCAGTGCGCTGGGCGATGCCGGCAAGAACACGGTCGACCAGCTGTCGCAGTCGCTGGCGGACGCCGCCGCGGCCGGGGAGAAGCTGGCGGAGAGCCTGCAGCCCAGCTTTGTGGTGGTCAAGCTGTTCTGCCTGGGCAAGGACTGCGAGCTGCAATGATCCGGCAGACAGGTATTACGACTAGAGACTTCGCAAACGGTTAGGGCTCAGGGGAATATGAAGACTTCAAAGGTACTGATGTTGGCGCTTTTGCTGTTTCCCGCGCTGGCGCACGCCTGGTGGAACAAGGACTGGAAAGAGCGGACGAAGGTGGTACTCAATACGTCCCCGGCCGGTGTGGAAACCAAGGAGACGGTTTCCGGACTGGCGGTGCCGGTGCGCCTGCACTCCGGCAACTTCGATTTCCTTTCCGCCAAGACGGACGCATCGGACCTGCGGTTCGTCGCGGGCGACGACAAGACGCCGTTGAAGTTCTGGATCGAACGCTACGACAGCGTCAACGAGCTGGCCGTGGTGTGGGTGCAAGTGCCCGCGGTGCTGCCGGGTACGGACAAGAACATCGTCTATGCCTACGCCGGCAACGATCAGGCCACTGTCCAGGGCGATCCGGCCTCGGCGGTGTTCGATTCCAGCACGCTGGCGGTGTTCCATTTCGGCGAGAAGGACGGCGTGGCCACCGATCAGAGCGGGACGGTGAAGGCGACCGGCGCGGTCACCAACGAACCCAATGGGCTGATCGGTCCCAGTGCGCGCTTCATCGGCAGTCCGATCACCTTCCCGGCATCGAGCAGGCTGGGTGCACCGGCCGCAGGCCCCCTGACGGTGAGCCTGTGGGTCCATCCCGATACGGCCCAGGGCGTGTTGTTCAACGAGGGTACGCTCACCATCAACCTCAACGCGGGCCATCTCAACGCGACTGTGGGCGGCACCAGCGTCGCCGGTGGTGACGTTGCCGCCGCGGTCTGGTCGCAGGTGGTGTTGACGCTCGGCGGCGGCAAGCTGAGCTTGTACGTGAACGGTGCGCAGGTCGGCCAGGGCGACGCTGGTACGCAGAACCAGCCGATCGCCGGCGATATCAAGCTGGGCGACGGCTACCAGGGCCTGATCGACGAGGTGGTGCTGGCGTCGACGGTGCGCAGCGCCGACTGGATCAAGCTGGCCTACGCCTCGCAGGCGAGCGACGCCAAGCTGATCGCCAGCAACACCGAAACGGCGGACACCGCGGAGGCGGGCGAGGGGAGCCAGAGCTACTTCGGCATCCTGTTCAAGAACCTCACGCCGGACGGCTGGGCGGTGATCGGCATCCTGTTCATCATGTTCCTGATCGCCGTCTGGGTGATGGTGGGCAAGGCGCTGTTCCTGGTGCGCGTCGACGGCGCCAATCACAAGTTCCTGCGTCGCTTCCGCGACGCCGAGGACGTGCTCAATCTGGACGGAGGCTCGGTCGGCGCCGCCGCCGTAGCGCAGGGCCCCCTGTTCCGGCATTCGACGATCTACCGCGTCTACCAGGCCGGGCTGCGGGAACTGGGCAAGCGCAATATCGGCCACGGCGGCAAGCCGCTGTCCGGCCCCGGGCTGGACGCCGTGAAAGCGTCGATCGATGCCGACATGGTGCGCGAAAACCACCGGCTGAACGCGCGCATGGTGCTGCTCACGATCGCCATCGCGGGCGGCCCGTTCCTTGGGCTGCTGGGCACCGTCGTGGGCGTGATGATCACTTTCGCGGCCATCGCCGCCGCCGGCGACGTCAACGTCAATGCCATCGCTCCCGGTATCGCCGCGGCCCTGCTGGCCACGGTGGCGGGGCTGACTGTCGCCATCCCGTCCCTGTTCGGTTACAACTACCTCGCGTCGCGCATCAAGGTGGTGTCGTCGGACATGCAGATCTTCGTCGACGAATTCGTCACCCGCGTCGCCGAGCTGTACGGCGAGCGCTGAGCGGAGCGCCGGGGCCAACGCCATGTCCGCCGACGTCAAGAACGACAACCAGCCGTACGACGACATCAACATCACGCCGATGCTGGATCTGGCGTACGTGCTGCTGGTCACTTTCATCATCCTCACCACGGCGGCGGTGCAGGGTGTGCGGGTGCAGTCGCCCCAGACGCAGGCGGCCAACAATCTGTCGAAGCCCCAGATCCATGCCATCACGATCACCGCCGACGGGTCGGTCTACCTGGACGCGTATCCGGTGACCCCGGACCAGCTCCGCAGCACGCTGGCCCAGTACAAGGCCGCCAATCCGAACCTGCCGGTCGTGCTGAAGGCGGATGCTGCCGCCCAGTATGACAAGGTGATGGAGGTGCTGGAGATCGCCAAGCACCTGGACATCACCGAGATCGGCCTGGTCACCAAGCGGGCGCCAGTGGAGTAACAGCCATGCAGGTCCAAACCGAGTCCAAGCCCTACGACACCATCAACGTCACGCCGATGCTGGACTTGGCGTATGTGCTGCTGGTGGTGTTCATCCTCATGACCACCGCTTCGGTGCAGGGGCTGACCATCACCATGCCGAAGCCCTCCAACAAGCCGGCCACCGAGAAGCACGAGGTGAAGATCGTGCAAGTGCTGCCGGACGGCGCGCTGCTCATCAACGGGGTGGGGGTGAGCATGGCGGAACTGGAGTCGCAGCTCGGCGCCGCCAAATCGCGGGACTCGCAGATGTCGGTCGAGATCAAGGGCGACCCCAGGACGCAGTACGCCAGGGTCGTGGCCGTGGTCGATCTGTGCAACAAGCTGCAAGTCAACATGGGACTGGTCACGTCCCGGATCGGTACCTGAATGAGCGGCCTCGCCGAGGATACGCTCGACGAATCGCCCGCCCGCGTGTGGGCGGTCCGGGCCGGGTTCGGCCTGGGCGCGATCGTTGTTGCACTGGCGATTGTATGGGCTGTCCGTCACCTCATGAGCGGGATCGCGGCACCGAGACACCAAGTGGCCAAGATCTCGATCCTGCCCGACGCCCCACCGCCTCCGCCACCTCCGCCGCCCAAGGAAGAAAAGAAACCCGAGCCGAAGGAGCAGGCGAAGCAGCAGCCGCAACCCGATGCGCCCAAGCAGGACAAGCCGCCGGAGCCCCAGCAGCTGAAGATGGAGGGACCCGCCGGCGAAGGCCCCAGCCCGTTCGCGGGCGGCGACATAAAAAGCGACTATATCGGCGGTGAGGTCGGCAACGGCGGCGGCGACCGGTTCGCGTTCTACGCGGATCGGATGGCGCAGCAGATCCAGGAGGAACTGTCGCGCCGCAACCTGCGCGGCGCCAGTGCCAGGGTCCTGCTCTGGCTGTCGCCCGACGGCAGCATCCAGCGTTTCAAGCTCATCCAGACCTCGGGCAATGCCGAAACCGATCGCGTGATGCAGGCCACGCTGTCGGAAATGCACCGTATCAGGGAGGCGCCGCCGGCAGATATGCCGATGCCGGTCGGCCTGGAAGTCAGCATGCGCTGATGCCCAGGCACGACCCCGACCGAGCGCCAACAACACTTTCGCACCATCGCTAGCCCCACCATGAAGACCCGTTTGCGTTACGCCGCCGCCATCTTTCTCGCCACCGCTCTGTCCGCCCCGGCCAGCCGTGCCGAGGACATGGACGAGTTGCGCACTTTGCATGACACCACCATCAACCTGGTCAACCTGCTTGTGGAGCAGGGCTTGATCAGCCGCGAAAAGGCGGATGCCATCATCCAGAAGGCCAAGGTGGTGCCGCTGCAGTCGGGCAACGAAGAGGCTGAGAGGACGCCGGGCATGACCGCCGAGGGTGGCCTCGCCGCCAACTCCTCCGGGGCCGCCGGCGCCGGCGCAAGCTCCGCCGCTCAGGGCTCGAAATCTGCCGGGGGCAGTCCGTCGGCGAGCGACGTGCTCAACCTCCTGGTCGATCAAGGCGTGATCAGCCGCGACAAGGCGAACAGCCTTTTGGAAGAAGCGCAGCGGAACGCCGAAGCCGAAGCGGCACGGGAGCCGACGGCGCCACCCACGCCGTTGCCGGCTCTCACGGTGCCCGGCAGTGCGGAAGGCACGGCATCGGAATCCGAATTGAACGCCGCCAGGGCGGCGGGAACTGTCGCCGGCCCACGCGGCGCGCCGACGGAAGGCGCGGCGAGCGGGGCCAGCCCGGCGGCCATGGCTTCGGGTGCTGTGGCAGCTCCGGTCGCGGCCGCCGCTACGGAGGGCGCCGCGCCGGTGGACGGTGGCGCGACGACCGCGGCCGCGGCGGCCACCAACGCAACGTCGGCAGGCACGGCCGGTTCCGCCGCCAACGCGGCATCGGCACCAGCAGGAACATCGACCTCGGCCGGCGCCAACGCAATGTCGACAGGCACAGCCGGCCCCGCTTCGAACACGGCATCCGCGCCGGCAGGCACGTCGACCGCAACAGCCGGAAGCGCCGCCCCGCCTCCCGGCGCCGCCAGCGCTCCGGCCGCTACCGCGGAGCCCAACGGCACGGTCCATGTCCAGTATGTGCCGGAAGCGGTCAAGCGACAGATCCTCGAACAGGTCCGGCAGGACGTGCTGGCGCAGGCGAAGAAGGAGCGCTGGGGCGACCCGGGTGCACTCCCGGACTGGATTTACCGCATTTCCTGGTCCGGCGACTTCCGTCTGCGTGGCGAAACCGACCTGTTCCCGACGGATGGGGCCCCCAACGCGACGCCGGCGGTCGTGGATTTCAATACGCCCTACTACTACGGCATGAACGACACCACTTCCACCAGCAGCCGCTTGCGTATCCTGGCGCGCTTTGGCCTGGAAGCCCGCGTCTCCGATACCATCAGCGCCGGTTTGCGGGTAGCGACCGGTGGTGCGGGCGGTGGCAGCAACCCAGGCACGGAAAACCAGACGCTCGGCAATTACGACACGCGCTTCGCCATCGGCCTGGACCGCGCCTATATCCGCTACAAGCCGTGGAACTGGCTCAGCCTGACGGGTGGGCGCCTGGGCAATCCGTTCTTCGTGTCCAGCGACATGATCTGGTCCGAGACGCTCAGCCTGGAAGGCATCGAGACGAAGTTCACGCACGATTTCAGCGACGACCTCGACGGCATCCTGATCGCCGGTATCTTCCCGATCCAGCAGCGTGACAACGAGATCATCAGCGCCCCGGGCGTCGGCACGGAAAACAAATGGATGTTCGGCTACCAGACCGGGTTGGACTGGAGATTCGAGCCCCGGGATGACCTCAAGACGGCCGTGGCGTTCTACGATTACCGGCACGTCGAGGGCATTGCGGCCACCGATGTCAACAACATCGACCAATACGACTGGAGCTCCGCCGGCTTCCGGCAGAAGGGCAACCAGACGTTCGACATCCATGCGCTGGCGGACGTGCAGCAGCAGGGGAACGTGGTGCCGACGTACATCGGCCTGGTTTCCAAATTCCGCGAGCTGAACCTCTCGACGTCGGTCGACCTTGGCGACTTCGCGCCCACACACATCATTGTCAGGGGTGACTTCGTCAGGAATCTCGGCTTTCACGCTCAGGACATCGAAAACCGTACCGGGATTACCGACCCGGAAGTGCTGACTGCGCGTGTCGCCGGCTACCAGGCCAAGGTGATCGTCGGGCGGGAAAAGCCCAGCAATCGCGGCGAGTGGCAGGTTTACACCGGCTACCGCCACCTCGATCGCGATGCGGTCCTCGACGCGTACAACGACCAGGACTTCCACCTCGGTGGTACCAACGCGAAGGGCTACTTTATCGGCGGGCGCTATGGCCTGGCCAAGGACACGACCGTGCACTTGCGCTGGCTCAGCGCGGATCAGGTCAGCGGGCCGCAACTGGCCATCGACGTGCTTCAGCTCGATCTCACCACGTCATTCTAGGAGGGGTGATATGCGCGCACACCGCCACATGCTGATTGGTTTCTCGATCCTGGTGCTCGGCCAGCATGCGGCCGCGGCGGATCCGGATGCCAAGAGCGCCCGCGAACACGAGTTGCTGCATCGTGCGCAGCAGGAGCTGCAGCAGTTGCAGGCGGAGAACGGTGACCTGCAACGCCAGAAGAATGACGTCGAGGCCAAGCTCAAGGCGGCGTCGGACCAGCTTGAGGCGCTGAGCAGCGCGGAACAGGCGGGCAGGCAGCACAGCGTCGCCGTGGAAGCCGAGTTGCACAAGGAAAGGACCGCCGGTTCCGATCTCGCGGCCAGGCTCGAGGAAGCCCAGCGGCAGCTCGCGGCAATGACGCAAAAGCAGAACGAGACCGCAAGCCAGTTGAATCAGCGTGAAGCGGAGCTGGCCGACACAAAATCCAGCCTGAGCAAGAGTGTCAATGACAACACGAGCTGCCAGGCCAGGAACCAGAAGCTGTTCGATTACGGCCAGGCCCTGCTGCAGCGCTACCGCGACAAGGGTGTATGGGCAGCCCTGACCCGCAAGGAGCCCGTGCTGGGTCTGGAGCGGGTGGACGAGGAAAATACGCTGCAGGAATACCGCGACAAGCTGGCGGCGGAGAAGCTTCGCCAGCAGCCGTAACCGGGTCCTTCAGGACCTTCCTAGGCCGACCGCGCCGACTTGGCTCGGCCGACCCGGGCCAGGTACATCAACAACAGCAGCGGTGAGAGGAAAAACGCGCCGCCGCCGGATTTGCCGGGGCTGGCCGTTGTGATCTGGTACGCCGTGCCCGTCCCGTTGACGCCGCCGGCATAGGTGGTTCCGAGAAGCGTACCCGCGCTGCTCCCGTTGATCAGTCCGGAAGTAGGATTGGCGGCGTCGTTCGGGTTGCTGCCGAATGCATAGATGGTGTTCAGCTGGCCGCCCGGAGTGATCTGGAACACGGTGCCCTTGCCGTTGGTGCCGCCCGCATTGGTGGTCCCGTAGAGATTGCCGTCCTTGCCTTGCACCAGCTCGCCTTCGGGATTGGTGCCGTCGCCGGTCGCACTGCCGAAGCTGTAGATCGTGGTGGGCATGGCGGACGTCGAGGAGCCGCCGGCAATGGTCACCTTGAACACCGCCCCCATATTGTTGGCGCCACCGTTCTGGGTGGTACCGTACAGGTTGCCGTCGTTGGCGAGCAGCAGTGAGGCGCCGGGGTTGGCGCCGTTGTTCGAGCTGAAGGCGAACAGCGTGTTCAGGGCGCCGCTGGGCGTGACATTGAATACGGTACCCACGCTGTTGGTGCCGCCACTGAAGGTCGTACCGTAGAAGCTGCCATCGTTCGCGAGGAGCAAGCCGGCGCTCGGGTTGCTGCCGTCGGTGCTTGCGGTCCCGAAGCTGTACAGCGTCTTCAGGGTCGTGCCGCTCGGCGTGATCATGAAGACGGTGCCCGCGAATTTGGCGCCTCCGCCGCGCGTAACGCCATAGAGATTGCCGTCCTTGCCGAAGGCCAGCCGCCCCTGGGGATTGGACCCTTCCGACGCCGTATTGCCGAAGCTGTGCAGGGTCGTCAGTACCCCGGCGGTCGTGAGCTGGAATACCGTGCCGTAACCACTGCTGCCACCGTTCAGCGTGGTGCCGTACAGCATGCCGTTGCTGCCCTGAACCAGGCCGGCTCCCGGATTGGCGCCATCCGATCCCGTGGTGCCAAAGGTATAGATGGTTTTCAGCGTGCCGCCGGGGCTGATTGAATACACCGTGCCCAGCGAGTTGGCGCCGCCGGCCTGGGTGGTGCCGTAGTAGTTGCCGTCGCTGCCCAGCAGGAGGCCGCTGGCAGGATTGCTGCCGCCGGGGGCCCCGGTGTCGCCGAACGCCAGCAGGGTGGAGAGCTGGCCGGACGGGGTGATCGAAAAGATCGTGCCGGTGCTGTGCTGCCCGCCGTTGAGGGTGGTGCCGTAAAGGTTCCCGTCGGTAGCCAGCAGCAGGGCGACCTGCGGATTGATTCCGTCCGTGTTGGTTCCGCCCGTCATCGCGGTGCCGAAGCTGTAGAGCACAGTATCGCTGACGCCCGCGCTGGACGGCTGTAGCGTACCGGCTATGACGATATTGTCGGCGGCGCCTGTCGCGGTGGCCGGCACATTCACCGTGGATCCAGCACTGGTATTTGTGGTGGTGTCGGAGCCAGTTATGGTCACCGGGGTGCCGCCGTTGCTCGTGACGGTCGTGTTGGCAGGCACCAAGACCGCGGCGTTGGCCGGCATGACGTAACTGGTTCCTGGCGACAGCTTCATTATCGGGACGGAAACCGTGTACACCGTTCCCAGATTGTCGGCCCCGCCGGCCTGGGTGGTGCCGTAGAAGCTGAGCGGAGTGCTGCCCTCGACCAGTCCTCCACGGGGATAGGTGCCGTCTGAAGTGGCGGCGCCGAAGCTGTACAGCACGACTACCGTGCCGCTGCTGCTCAGCTCGTACACTGTGCCGCTATTGTTTGCGCCGCCGAACTCGGTGGTGCCGTAATAGTTGTTGTCGTGGCCCTGGATCAGCGCGGACTGCGGCGTGGCGCCGTCGCTGTTGGCGGCGCCGAAGCTGTACAGGGAGTTGTATGTCCCCGCCAGGGTGATGCTGAACACGGTGCCCAGCGAATAGGTTCCCCCCTGCGAAGTGGCTCCATAGAGCTTGCCATCAGAGCCTTGAATCAGGCCGGCCGTCGGAGCACTGCCGTCTATGACATGGGTATCGGTGTTGGTAATGGTGCCGAAGCTGTACAGCGTCGTTAGCGTGCCCGACGTGGAGATCTTGTAGACCGTGCCGCTGCCTTTGGCGCCGCCCGATTGCGTGGTGCCGTACAGGTAGCCATCGTTGCCTTGCACCAGCCCGCTGTTGGGGCCGGTGCCGTCCTGATAGACGCTGCCAAAAGCGTGCAGTGTGGTCAGGACGCCGGTGGAGAGGTTGAACTTGAAAACCGTGCCGCCATTGGATGTCCCGCCCTGCAGCGTAGTGCCGTACAGGTTGCCGTCGCTGCCCTGCACCAGCCCCGCGCGCGGATTCTGCCCGTCCGTGACGTTGCTGCCGAAGTTGTAAATCACGGCGGGCGTGCCGCTCGAGCCCGCGATGAAGATGGTGCCCGCGTTGTGCGTACCGCCGCTGTACGTCGTCCCGTAGGCGTAGGAGTTGCCGTCGGCCGCCTTGGCCTGAATCAAGCTGGCGTACGGGTAAGCCCCCGCGGCGGTACTGCCGCTGGCATCAAAACTGTGGATGACAGTGGCGGTCACCGAATCGGCATGGGCGCCGAGAAGGACCAGGGCGCCGGCAAGAAAGGCGGCGATGAACGGAAAGCGGCGTCCGTGCCCTTGCTTGGCGGACTTCGGCGGGTGTTGTCGCCACATCTTGCGTACCTTTGGAACGGTTGTCGTGCCGCGTTGGGGGAAAAGCACGTTGTTCACGGCATTCCGGCGAGTGGGAAAGGGATCCCGTGTCAGTTCTGCCGCCCTGAAGGCAAAAACCTGAGAACGTCCAAGCCTACTGTCCTCGTATTGCAATATTCTTAAAGCGTGTCCTGGCGCCTTTCGGAGCACCGGGTTCGGCGGCTCCTATCCGATCTCACGCAACAGATCCAGCCACTGGGAGGTGGCCCGGTCCACGGTGTAGGTTTCCACGAACAGCTTGCGGGCGCGCAAACCCATTGCGCGCGCCTTTGCCGGGTCGGCCTGGAGCTTCAGCAGGGTCTCGGCGAGAGCGGCGCCGTCGCCACAGCTCACCACGGCGCCGCAACCGGCGGTCCCGATGATGCCCGCGAGTTCGCCATCGGGTTTGCCGATGTAGACGACCGGGCGCTCCACCGCCAGGATGCCGTAGAACTTGCTTGGCACGATCAGCCCCTCCAGTTCCGGCAGCAGGCAGGCCAGATGGATGTCGGCCGCGGCGAGGCTGTCGGAGAGCGACGCGCGCGGCTGGTAGGGCAGGAAAAGGAGATTGGTGAGCTGCCGCGATCCGGCTTCTTCCTTCAGGCGGGTCATGTTCGCCCCACCGCCGACCATGAGGAACACGATCCGCGGATTGGGGGCCAGGGCCGAGGCCGCATCGAGAATGGTCCTGTAGTCGTGCGCGCGTCCCAGGTTGCCGGAATATCCGACCACGAAGCGGTCCTGCAGGCCGAGGCTGCGTCGCAGCTCGCTGGCCTGTGCCGGCATCGTGCGGATCGCATCCTGGTCGGCCCAGTTCTCGATCACCCGGATCCGCTCTTCGGCGATGCGCCGGCCGATCAGGAAGTCGCGCATGCCGAGGCCGAGGGCGACGTTGGTGTGGGCCGCGCGCAGCGAGCCGTCACGGATCCGGCGCAGGGCGGCATAAAGCCAGGGAGGTAGCGGCGCCACCTCGAGCTGCGAGGCAACCTCCGGGAAAACGTCCTGCAGCCAGTTCACCAGCGCCGCGCCGCGCAGCCGAGCGGCGGCGGCGGCCACCACGGAGATCAGCGGCGGGTCGGTCTTTGCCACCAGCACGTCGCCGCGGCGGAGCAGGCGCGGCAGGTAGCCGGCACAAGCGGCGTAAAAGCTCAGGTAGTCGATCGCCCGTCCGGCCAGACGGGCGCGTCCGAAGCGGGCGGTACGGATGCGGTGCACCTGGATTCCTTCCACGCTGTCCCGCCCGGGCAGATTGGCCCGGGAATCCTCGTAAAGCTGGCGTGAACAGACGACGTGAACATCGAGGCCGCTCCGCGCCAGCCGGCTGGTCAGATCGAACAGGATCTGGCTGGTTGCGGAGACATCCGGATAGAAGTACCGGTTGACGAACACCAGGCGTCGCGGCCGGGCGCGCTGGGGGGATGACATATCGGCGGCGTGCATGGCGGCGGGCTAGCGGCTGTAGGGATGTGACAGCGGTTCGCCGATGAACAGGCCCTGGCCGGGCATGGCGACGCTCTTCCAGTAGGATTCGAGCAGGGATTCCCCGCCCAGATAATGGCGCAGCAGCAGCACCGCGCTGGGGAACTTGCCGAGGATGTTGCACGGTTCGACCACCGTGCCGTAGCTGCCGGTTGCGCCGGCTTCCAGCCAGCGCAGGGCGCTCATCTGGCCTTTGCCGTCGAGTACCCCGCCGAAGGACGTCAGGTGATCGCCCACGGCTCCCGGCAGGAACCGGTTGCTGGCCAGCCCGGGCACATCGCGCGCGCCGACGAAGTAAAACATCACGTCCGGGCGATCGACGATCTCCGGCATAGGCAGGATCCGGACGCGCAGCCTTGGTCCCGCCAGCAGCCCGGTGTCCGCGTAACCGGCTGCCCTGACATTGCGCGCCGTATCATCGCTCACGCCGAGGTAGGCCGTGCCGCCGGGCATGCTGCCGTCGGCCGCTATGCCACGGTCGATCAGCGCCCGCGCCTGCGCGATGTCGGCGGCGGCGATGCTCATCGTCGGTCGCAGCCGCAGGTCTTCGAAGGGGCGCCGACTGTCGGAGTCGAGGTACGGGCTGCGACGCGTAGCGCCACAGCCCTCACTGCAGAAGGCCGGGTCGAAGCCGGCGGCGAAGGCCGTGGTGATCGACATGCAGTCCACCCGGTAGGGGCGCATCCAGGTGAGGGCGAAGGCTTGCACCTGCGGCGGGGTCGACGCATCCACGGCAGCCTTGAGCCGCGTGAAAGCTCCCGCGTCGATGGACGCGTGCGAGCCGTCGAAGCGCACGTGCACCATGTTGCGGACCGGGATATGCCGCTGCATGCGGTAGTACTCGCCGATCGCGACACTGAGCCCATCGGAATCGTTCACCACCACCGCGAGGTCCTCGGGTCCCAGCCTGCCGGCGGGCGACCGGGGATCTGCGGTGGCTAGTCCGAATGCCGGCCATGCCCAGATCAGTGCCAGGCAAGTCGAAAGGCACGCCCGCCGCGTGCGAACCGCGACCTGGCCGGCGCAAAGTGCTGACACCGCGGCCCGCTCAGTAGGCGGTCGTGCGGGGCTCCCGCGAAGCGTTGAGCACCGTTCCCAGCAGCGGCAGGTCGTGGAGCAGCTCGATTGCGCGGGTCAGCTCTTCGCGGCGCGTGCTGTTTTCGCGCACCACCATCAGGCCGCACTGGACGTGGCGCGAGAACAGCAAAGCGTCGTCGGCCTGCAGCACCGGCGGCAGGTCGAAAATCAGGACCGGCTTGGCGCCAAGACGGCGTAATTCCTCGATCAAGTCGTGGGTGCGAGATTCGGCGAGCAGCTCCGACGAGTTCTCGACCCTGTTGCGGGCCGGCAGCAGCAGCAGGCGTTCGTACCCGGCGATCCGCACTATCGCCTCGTGCACCGGCCGGCTGGAGGTCAGGCAGTCCTCGACACCCAATTTGGGTTCGAAGCCGAACCGCTGGTGCACGCTCGGGTTCCTGAGGTCGAAGTCGACCAGGATCGCGGTGCGGTCGCGCTCCGCGGCGATGGCGATCGCCAGATTGATCGCGGTGAGCGTCTTGCCGGCGGCGGAGAGCGGGCTGAGCATCGCCAGGGTATTGGCGTCGAGCTTGTCGAGGCGGGTGGTCACCTGGCTGCGCAGCATCCGGTACGGGGCGGCGTGCGGGCCCCCTGCGCCTGGCGGCAGGATCCGTTCCCGGTCGCGCCTGGGCGGAGCGAGTTCATATTGTCTGGCCGCTGGCAGCAGCGCGCCGGGGATGGCCGCGGCGGAGTCCGGCGTGGCGTCACGCCGGAGCAGGGAAGGTTCTTGTTTGGCAGTGGACTGTTCCATGGCGCGTCCTTACCCGCCCAGCCGTCGCATCGCGACGTGCCACAGCACGTCGAGAGGCCGGTAAAGGAAATGGGTCAATGTCAGGGCGAGAATCAGCGTGGCTACCGACCCGCCCACAGCGATGAGTTGCATCTGAACCCGGTTCCGCCGCGTGCTGGCGGATTCCACCCAGGGGAGCACGGCCAGGGGTGGGACTGAAAGCAGCGATTCGACGTCCCGGCGGTTGCGGATGCTGGTATCCAGGTTCTCGCACGCGGCCGCGGTGCCGAGGGCCGCCGCCAGGGCCAGCAGCAGGCCGACCAGCAGGATCGCGGTACGGTTGGGACTGGCCGGCTGTTCCGGGGGCAACGGCGGTTCGATCAGCGTGAACTTCTCGCCCTTGTGCTCGTCTTCCAGGTTTTGCGACTCCTCCGCCTGGACTTCCTTCTGGTGCACCTCGTTAAAACTGATCTGGGTGCTTTGCAGCTCGCGCAACAAGGCCGAATAGTCGCGCTCGACGTCGGGGGCTTGCGCCAGACGTTTTTCGAACTCGGCGACCCGGTTCTGGAATTCGCCCAGCTTCTGCTGCACGGAGGCGCGCTGGCTGATCGCCGCTTCGCGTTGTGATTTGAGGGAGATATAGGCGATATTGTCCGCACCGGCAGCGCCCCCCGCCGGGGGTGCGGGCGCTGGACCTTCCTTGCGCAATTCGTCCTGCAGGGACGCGACCTGGCGTTCCAGGCGCTGCACGTCCGGATGGTTCTCGGCGTACCTCTGCTTTGCCAAGGCAAGCTGCGCCTGGGCTTCCTCCAATTGCCGGCTCAGGTCGTTGGAGGTGTTGACCTCGCCCGCGCTTTTTTCGAGCCCCTCGATTTCCCGCTTCAGCCGCAGAACGTCCGGGTGCTTGGGCGAATACACTGCGCTGACCCGGGCGTACTCCGTGCGCAGGAACTTGAGGCGGTCGGCCGGCGACAGCACACGCTCGCCGGTCGAGGTATAGACCTGCGAGGTCGGGTTGGTTTCCGCCAGCTGCGCGTCGAGGTAGCTGATCTGCTGACTGAGCGAGCGGATCTGCGATTCGGCCTCGCGGACGTCGTCTTCGGCCCGGTACATCTGTTGTGAGTTGAGGACGGCCTGGTCGGGCAGGCTGTCCAGGTGTTTTTGCTTGAATTCCGCGATCTGCGCCTGCAGTTCGTCGATGTGCTTGCTGAGACGCTGCGCCTGGTCGCTCATGAACTCGGCGGCGTTGGCGGCATCCTGCTTGCGGCTCTCGATGTTGACGCGCAGGTACAGCGACACCAGCTCGTTGGCCACCTGGGCGGCCAGCTCGGGCGAACGGTTGCGGTAGCTGACCGAGAAGGCGATGGTCGCCTTGGTCGGGCGGCCCGCACGCGGGTCGATGACGTCGGCGCTGATCATCTCGAAGCGGACGTCGTCGCGCATCCGCTTGATGATTTTCTCCCGCGGGGCCGTTTCACGCAGTTTGGGGTACAGCCCGTAACGCTGGATGATCTTGAACAGGTTCTCGGTGGTCATGACGCGTTGCGTGATGACCTGGATCCGCTGGTCGGCGAAGCTGCTGATCGCGGATCGCACCAGGTCCGCCGGAAGTTCCTGCTGCTCGATCAGGATCGTGCCGGTGGACTGGTATGACGGCGGCCACAATACGGCGGCGAGGATGCTGACGAGCAGCACCGCTCCGAATGCGTAAAGCATCGGCCGCAGGCGGCGGCGCAGCACGCCCGGGAGATCGGCTAGCTTCAGGGACTCTTGGGTCGGCATGGTCGGGTGTCAGGTGTCTTGGAACATCGGGATATCGCTGCCTCCCTGCTAATGCAACCGCCGGGGATCGCCGTTCCAGACAAGTCCCAGATTGAATCGATAGCTGCTGCCGTTGTTGCCCGGACTGGCAGTGGTTGCGGTCGACTGGTGCTGACCCTGCGCCGCCAGCGACAGGTTCCAGTTGGGCGTCAACCTCCATTGCAGGTCCGATTGCAGGCTGTAGTAACCCACCGTGTAGACGCCGGACTGCAGCGCCAGATCTTGGGCGAAATCGCGATTCCGGCTGTATTGTCCCGTGAAGTTCAATGTCAGCCGCTCGCTCAGAGGCCGGCTTGCGTTCAGCAGGAACTGATCGTAACGGGTGAGCACCCCGCGACCGGTCGGTGTGACGCTGCGGGATACCTTGGCGGTCAGGGTGGCGAGCTCGCCGCGCCGCTGTAAATCGGCTTCGTAAAGCACCCCGCTGTCGCTGCCCGAGTCGGATTCGACGTAGACCGGTCCCGACGCCAGCGACGCGGTCCACAGCTCGCTGAGCTGGGTAGTGAGGTTGCCTTCGAGTGTGTACGTGGTCGGCCTGCCGCCGATCTGGGCGGTCGAAAGCTGCGCCACCGTAGCGTCAAGCATGGTCTGTGTGCGCTCGGTGAGGGAGTAGATGCCTCGCAGGTCTCCCGACGTATAGCGATAGTCGATCAGCCCGGTGCCGCCCGAGTCCGGATAGTGATTGGCGAGCCAGCCCGCCTGCGCGACAAGCGATAGCCGTTCGGTAAGCTGCACCGTCGGGCCGAAAGCCAGGTTCAGGCTCTCGTGCCGGCCGTTGCCGTTGGTGAGACCGGTAGTCCCGACTTCGCTGGTGATGGTGGTATCCCGCACGCCGTTGGCCGTTGCCGACCAGGTTGTGCGGTCGGTCTTGTAGGCGGCTCCCAGGTTCAGGTACTGGTCGTCCCGATCGTAGAGCGAATGATCGATGTACCGGGAAAAGAACAGGTTTGGATTTATGGTGAGGTCCAGCTTGTCGCCGTGCCGCGCAACGTCCGCGGCAAGGGAGGCGTTGGCGTTGAGGGCGTCGGCGGCATAGGTCGATGCGCTCTGCGGCGCCAGCAAAGGGTTATGGACATATTCGAGGCCGGCACGACCTTGAGGCGTGTAGTCCCATTCGGCTGCCTGCGCGGCCGTCGCTCCGAGGATTGTTGCGACTGCCACCATGCTGCGACCAAGGTAGCCGCTCACGGAACGACGACGGTGTCGCCGCTATGCAGCACGATATTCTGGTCGAGGCTGCGCCCTTTTTCGATGTCGTGATAGCGGAAGGGGATCGAGCTTTGCCCGGTTGCATCGTGGCGGATGACGCGGATGTCGTTGAGGGCGGCGAACGGCGTGGTACCGCCCGCCATGCTCAGCGCCTGCATGACATCGATGGGGCCGTTGAGGGCGAAGTTGCCGGGTTTGTTGACCTTGCCGACCACGTAAATCAGATTCCCGCCGATCTGCTTGACCGAAACGGTCACCTCAGGGTCGGAGATCACCTTGCGCAGGCGCTTGTCGATGATCGCCCGGACTTCCTCGACGCTATGGCCGGCGGCCGGGATGTCACCGGCCAGCGGAAACGACAGGCCGCCATCCGGCCGCACGAACACATCCGACTGCAGGTCCGACTCCTTCCAGACCGATACGCTGAGAACGTCGCCGGGTTGGATTCTGTACGGCGAGGGGGCGCTGTTGTTGTCGGTGCTTCGCTGCGGCGGATGCGCCGCCGGCTTGTCGGCGGGGGGCGGCGGCTTCGGCATCGGCAGAGGGGGTGGTTCATGCGTCGGGAACGGCTCCTCGTCGCCGGCAAGCGCCACGCCGGGCAGGCAGGCGGGCCCGAGTAGGGCGAGCAGCAGGAGCGATGCGACAGCACCGGAGCGGAGGGAATTTATGGACATTTTCGGGTACGAACTTGGGAACTGCCGGCGAAGCCGTGATTTCAGATGCAACGGCTCCACGGCCCGTTCCAGCTGACCATGTTCCCGCGTTTGTGGGCCAGCGCGGCGAGCAGGCCGGCGCTCGCGAGCAACAGCCAGAACGGCTTGGGAAGCGGTACCGGGCCGGGCACGAGCAGGCTGTTGCTGGCTTCGAAATGCAGCACGGATGCCGCCACTTGCCGCTCACTGCCAAGGGAAGGCAGTGAGAGCACGTCTGCAAACAGGATGTAAGGGTTGGTCACCGCCGAGGAATCGCCGGGCAGGCCGAAGAACAGCGAACTGCCGGGCGTGCCCGCGCCGTAGACCACTGGTGCATCCAGGCTGGACAATGCCGAGTGGAGGAGCGGAGCCGCGCTCAGCGACGCCCGTTGTAGCGTTGCGCCCGATATCGTTTCCGCGTGAACCATCATAGGCCCCGACAGGAAGCCGGTTGCCACGAGCATTGCGGCCGCTTTTACCAAGCCCGCTTTTGCCAGGTTTTCGGTCCGTTTCATGGCTGTTCGTCGTGCTCCAAATTTTCCCTGTCCCTGCTGAGGCGCCTGCGTCGTTGGTCGAATCCGCCGAGCGGATCGTGGCCGCGTGCTCTTCAGGCGACGGCCGCCGCCACGCCCGTCAGCGGCTGAGGGAATATGGCACCGCGCCCGCGGCCCGCCGATCAGCGACCGAAGGTCCGTCCGCTTCGGCGGTGGCTCCACCTCTCTCTTCCGTCTGGTCCGCCCCGCCGGTGAGCGCCGGACTCTAGGCCGCATAAGCTATGCGGAAAACATGACATGGGCGTGACAAAGTCCCCGTGACAGCCGCTGGCAGGTTTTTGGGAGAACCTAATCTGTAACGCAGCTGAAACTGGGGCGACATTCTTTTCCGCCATGCTAACCGTGGGGATCGGTCTGGGCGCTTGCCATGCTCGTTCGCGGGTTCGGAAGGTGTGGGCCGGCACCCAAAACCAGAACACATCGCTCCGTTCATCCACAAGAAATTCAGGGGTCATTATGCAAATGTATTTCCAGAGCGCTTACGGTCGTTCCTCCAACCAGTTCCGCCTGACCGCCACGGTTGTTGCCGTTGCCGCGCTGTTCGGCGGCGCGTCCCTGCCGGTGCTTGCCCAGCAGACGCCGGTCTTCAACGCCGGGGATCTGGTGGTCAGCAGCAGCTACTACGAGGGGAATGCGTCCACCGTGACGGTAGGCCAGAACCTGCCGAGCGTGAATGGCAGCACCCCCATCACCGCGGTCGCCAACGGATCGTATCCACAGGTCTTCAATAACGACACCAACGGCGGCGCCACGGTCGACGGCAATTTCGGCGTCACCTCGCAGATCGTTCTCACTGATCTCAGCACCAGCGGTCAGGTCGGCAACTCCATCACGCTGGCCGCGCCGACTGCCTTCAACTCCACCAACGGTATCGTCACCAGCTTCTCTTCCAAGTCCGAGCTGTCCCTGAACCTGACCAGCGACGGGTCGGCATTGACGTTCATGGGTTACACCGCCCCGGTCAACGCGCTGGATGTGTCGAATTCCAACACGCCCGGCGCGATCGATTCCACCAATACCGACCAGCAGACGGCGACCTACCGTGCCATCGGCACGATCGACGCCTATGGCAACCTCACTGTTACCCCCACCAACGCCTACAGCGGCAACAATGGCCGCGCCGCCATTCTTGCCAATGGCAACTACTACACCGTGGGCAACGGCGGCAACGGTTCGGGAACCCCGCCGACATCCATCGTGCAGAGCACCGGTGTGCAGATGCTCGCGCAGGGCAGCAGCGGCCCGGGCACCACGGTGGTCGGCGTTCAGCAGGGCACGCCGGGCAGCAGCAAGGGCTTCCAGTACGGGTACTCGGTGACGCAGCAGGGCGACACGGCCGACAAGTCCGGCAAGGACAACAACTTCCGCGGCGAGACGGTCTTCAACAACACCCTGTACGTCACCAAGGGCAGCGGCGGCAACGGCATCAACACGGTCTACCAGGTGGGTGCGGCGGGAACCCTGCCCACCGCCGGCACCGCTTCCAGCACCTCCATCAGCATCCTGCCGGGCTTTTCGACCACCCTGGCGAGCGGCACCGCGGGCGTTTACCACCCCTTCGGGATCTGGTTCGCCAACGCCAGCACGCTGTATGTGGCGGACGAGGGCAACCAGAGCCTCAACGACATCTCCGGGGGGTCGTCCAACGCCACCAATGCCGGCGGCCTGCAGAAGTGGAGCCTGGTCGGCGGCACCTGGACGCTCGACTACACGCTGACCAACGGCCTCAACCTGGGCCAGGCCTACAACGTGACCGGCGGGCTCAATGCCGACGGCAGCATCAACCCCAACGGCACCGGCCAGAGTGTGACCCAGTACACCGACGGCCTGCGCAACCTGACCGGCAAGATCAATGCGGACGGCACGGTCAGCCTCTACGCGATCACCTCGACGGTCAGCAACTCCGGCGACCAGGGCGCTGATCCGAACCGCCTGGTGGCGATTTCGGACACGGTGGCTTATACGACGGGCGCGCAGGCTGCCACCGAAAGCTTCACCACCCTGGAGTCGGCGCAGTACGGCCAGGTGCTGCGTGGTGTCGCCCTCGCCCCGTCGGCGGTTCCGCTTCCCGGTACCGTGTTGTTGCTGGGTTCCGGCCTCGGCGGTCTGTTCGGGTTCGCCCGTCGTCGCAAGGCGCCGGCGGCGTAAGCGGCCCGGCCCCGATGCGGGGCCGGCGGGCGGGTTTCCCGCCCGTGTGGTGCGGTATCAGCCCCCTGCGGCCGGCGCCGAGTCGTCCGCAGGGGGTCTGCTGCCCGATCAGGCCGCCCCGAAGCCTGCTCAAGGCGGCAAAATGATCGTTTTTGCCCAATTTCAGTGCCGGTTGGCGGCTATCCCGCCAACACGGGCTGGAGATCAAGCTGGTGCGGATCTTCAGCGCCCATGGCGCGCGCATGCCGCCGAACGACGCCCTGTGGCCAGCAATTTCATCGTGCAGGCCTTGAAGGGGGAGGGTCCGACCACATATCGCGAGGGTTCGCGCACACGCAACTCTTGTTCTCGGTGCTTCTGAACGGGTTGAGTGCGGGAGTGGCGGCGCGAGATGTACCACGCCTGTCCGAGCGGAAGTATTCCTTGCCTGCAGGTGTCAGCTGAATTACAATTGCGGACTCACTGGTGCGGGGTGGAGCAGTCTGGCAGCTCGTCGGGCTCATAACCCGAAGGTCGTAGGTTCGAATCCTACCCCCGCTACCAATACTGGTTTGGAGTGCCAGGCCCCTCGGGGCCTTTTTTGTTTGTATCGGCAAGGGCTTTTGCTGAACAGTCGGCGCTACGGACAGCGTCGTCTGATACAGGAGGTATCGTTGAAGGAGAGATTGGCCGCCTTGCTGGAGCCGGTAGTAGCCGACCTGGGCTACGAACTGCTGCTGCTCGAGTTCAACCCCCACAAGGGGGCGGCCAGTCTGCGCCTGTTCATCGACGCCCCCGGCGGCGTAGGGTTGGAGGACTGCGCGCGGGTCAGCCGCGAAGTCGCGGCCACGCTCGACGTCGAAGACCCGATCCCGCAAAGCTACCAGTTGGAGGTCTCTTCACCCGGCCTGGACCGCCCGCTGGTGAAGCCGGAGCATTTCCGCCGCTTCCGCGGCGAACAGGTGCGGGTCGAGATGCTGGTCCCCGTCGGCGGGCGCCGCCGTTTTCGCGGCGTGCTGCTGGAGGCGGGCGACCGCGAGGTGGTGCTGCAGATGCCGGATGGCCCGGTGACCCTGCCGCTGTCCGGCATCGAGCGCGCGCGGCTGGTGCCGGATTTCGACAAGAAGAGTGCCGAAGAGGATAGGACGCATTGATGAATAAGAACGTACTGCTCATGGTGGACGTCGTCTCCAACGAGAAGGGCGTCGACCCGGAAATCATCTTCGATGCGCTCGAAGCCGCCCTGGCATCCGCCAGCAAGGAGCACTACGGCGCCGACTGGGACATCCGCGTCTCCATCGACCGCGAGACGGGCGACTACGAGACCTTCCGCCGCTGGACCGTGATGGACGACGAGGACGAGAACTTCGAGAGCCCGGCGCGGCAGACCCTGCTGGCGCGCGCGCTCGAGACCGACCCCAACGCCAAGCCGGGCGACGTGCGCGAGGAGCCGCTGCCGTCAATCGAATTCGGCCGCATCGGCGCCCAGAAGGCCAAGCAGGTGATTTTCCAGCGCGTGCGCGACGCCGAGCGCGCGCGGGTGGTGGAAGCCTACCAGGACCGCGTGGGCGAGTTGATGACCGGCCTGGTGAAGCGCATCGAGCGCGGCGCCGTGATCGTCGATCTGGGCGGCACCACCGAAGCCATCATCCCGCGCGAGCACGTGATCCCGCGCGAGCCGGTGCGCCCGGGCGACCGCGTGCGCGGCTACCTGTACGAGGTCAGCCCGCAGACGCGCGGCCCGCAGCTGTTCCTGTCGCGCACCGCGCCCAAGTTCCTGATCGAGCTGTTCAAGCTGGAAGTGCCGGAAATCGCCCAGGGCCTGATCGAGATCAAGGGTGCGGCACGCGATCCGGGCTTGCGCGCCAAGATCGCCGTGCAGGCGAAGGACAAGCGCATCGATCCGGTCGGCGCCTGCGTCGGTATGCGCGGCTCGCGCGTGCAGAGCGTCTCCAACGAACTGGCCGGCGAGCGCATCGACATCGTGCCCTGGGACGACAACGTCGCCCAGTTCGTGATCAACGCAATGGCTCCGGCCGAGGTCGAATCGATCATCGTCGATGAGGAGGCGCACGCCATGTCGATCGCGGTGGCCGAGGACAAGCTGGCGCAGGCGATCGGCCGCGGCGGCCAGAACGTGCGGCTGGCCTCCGAGCTGACCGGCTGGGTCCTCAACGTGATGACCGCCGCCGAGGCGGAGTCCAAGAAGGAGCAGGAGAACCAGTCCCTGCAGCAGATGTTCATGGACAATCTCGACGTCGACGTCGACATCGCCAACATCCTGGTGCAGGAAGGCTTCGAGTCGATCGAAGCCATCGCCTACGTGCCGGACGAGGAGCTGCTGGGCATCGCCGAGTTCGACGAGCAGGTGGTCAACGAGCTGCGCACCCGCGCCCGCGACGTGCTGCTGAACAAGGAGTTGGCCAAGGCCGAGGCTGCCGCCTCGGTAAAGCCGGCTGACGACCTGTTGGGCGTGCCGGGCGTGGACGAGGACCTGGCCTACAAGCTGGCCGGTGCCGGCGTGGTCACGGCCACCGACCTGGCCGACCTCGCGACCGACGAATTGGTGGAAAAAGTGCCGATGGACGAAGCCCGTGCCGCGCAATTGATCATGAGCGCGCGCGGCCTGAACGAGCAGGCCTGATGGCGGAGCGCAAGCGATGAGTACCCTGACTGTATCCGATCTCGCCACCGAGCTGCACAAGCCGGTGCCGGAGATGCTGGCCCAGCTCAAAGAGGCCGGCGTCGCCGTCGACAACGAGAAATCGCCGATCAGCCCGGCCGACAAGATGGCGCTGCTGACCCATCTGCAGAAGACCACCCGTGCCGGCGGCACGCTCGGGGGCGGTTCCAGCCGCATCACGCTCAAGCGCAAGGAAACCACCGAGCTGAAGCTCGGCGGGGCCCGCGGCGCGGCCGCCAAGACCGTCAGCATCGAGGTACGCAAGAAGCGCACCTACGTCAAGAGTGATGTGCTGGGCGAGACCGGCCACGGCGCCGGTGCGGACGGCGACGCCGCCGCCGCGGCTGCCGCGGCCGA
>JARLJS010000135.1 GCA_031291075.1 Nevskia sp.
ACCATCCAGGACGCGGACTTCGCCTCGGAAACCGCGAACGAAACCCGCGCCTCGGTGCTGCAGCAGGCCGGCGTGGCGGTGCTGGGACAGGCCAACTCGCAGCCGCAGCAGATCCTGTCGCTGCTGCAGCACCTGTAAGGGGTAGGGCGGTAGGGGGCGACCCCATGCCGGCTTGGCCGGCATGGGGTCTTTCATTTCCGGCGGCCGACGGGCTGCAGCATTCCTGGTTTGGATGCATACAACTTTATTCCCCTCTCCCGCGTGCGGGAGAGGGGCAGGGGAGCGGGGCTTTTAGCCGGACGGAAAGCCCCCTCTCCCGGCCCTGCGGGCCACCCTCTCCCGCACGCGGGAGAGGGGAAAGAATGTCTGTACGGCTGTCCGGCAGTATGATCCTCCTGTCAAGGTGGACTTGAAAGGACTCAAGTTTTCCCATCCGCGGCCGATCTATGGATCAGCCCCGCAACGACCTCCGCCGAGTAGTTCCGATGTCCTATCCAAGCACCGCAGCTCTCCGCCAGTACCGCGAATCCAGCGTCAGCACGCTGGCCGCGGAAGCCTCCCCGCACCGCCTCATCGCCATGCTGTACGAAGGCGCCCTGGAGCGCCTGGCCATGGCCGAATCCGGCATCACCTTCGGCAACCAGCTCGCCAAGCTGCGCGGGATCGATTCGACCATCGCCATCCTCGATCACCTGCTGGGCGTGCTCGACTTCAAGGCCGGCGGCGACATCGCGGCGCGGCTGGCTTCGCTGTACGATTACATGATGCGCCGCCTGGTGCGCGCCAAGCTGGACAACGACGTTGCCGGCGTGCGCGAGGTGGCTGCCTTGTTGCGCACCGTCAAGGCCGGCTGGGACGCGATCGCTCCCCAGGTCGGCTAGGGTCCCCGGGTCCCGGCCCGGCGTTTGCAAGGGCCCCATACCCGATTCCGGGCGGAGGAGACCCATGCAGCAGGCAGCGAAAACAGAAGCAGCCGATGCCCTGAGCTACCGCGACCGCCTGCCCCTGGAATGGGTGCCGCTGCCGGCTTTGCCGGAAGGGCTTGAAGCCGAGCGGCTGGCGGACAGCAACGCCCGCCTGCTGCAGACGGTGGAACTGCTCGGCGATCACGCCCATACCCAGCCCAGCGACGATCCCACCGCCACCGAGATCGAGCTGCAACGCATCCATCAGAAGCTCAACCTGCTGCTGGAGTTGGTGGGCGGTTTCATGCGCCTGCAGACCCAGCGTCCCCCGGCCGTGCCGCTGCGATTGTCCTGGCGCGGCGTGACCTGGGAGGGGCATGGTCTGCCGTTGGGTTCGACCGGCCTGGTGGAGATCCATCTCAGCTCGGTGCTGCCAATGGCATTGCGCTGGCCGGCAACCATCGTCGCCTCCGAACCCGGCCAGGTCCGTGCCGAGTTCGCCAGCGTCTCCGAGTTCTGCCAGGCCGCGCTGGAGCGCCACGTGTTCCAGCGGCACCGCCGCGAGGTCGCCGAGAAGCGGCAGCCGGACAAGCAGGCCGGCTAGGTTCCCTATCGCGCCTTGCCCGACACCAAATGGCAAGCCGCGGGAGGGCACGGAGTTATTCAGAGGTTCCCTAGTGTCGTAATCCGGACACCGGATACCTGCCGCCGCGCGATTCCGCGCGGCTGAATTCCCCACTGGTTCCCTTCGCGGTCGCTGCCGTCGACCCGTGACGCATTTTCGCCGCAGCTTTGAGCTTGTCCTCGACCGACCAGCGTACGGACTGCGCGGACGAGCGGACTTGCGATGCATTTTTTCGACCCCTGACCGACTAGTGGAGGAAACCGCGCGGATGAACGGAAACGTCTCGACGATCTTTTGACGGTGCGAACGGCTACCTTACGAGCCATGGGCAGGTTGTGATCGAAGAGTGATCGTCCAACCACCCACCGGATTCAACTTCGCGGATGCCGGGAAGGCGTAGCGACAAAGGAATGGGGGACACAGGATGGGACCGAAACTGAAACTGCATGTGGGCCAGCAGCAGGTGATGACGCCGCAGCTGCTGCAATCGATCCGCCTGCTGCAACTCTCCTCCCTGGAGCTCGAGCAGGAAGTGCGGCAGGCGCTCGAGTCCAACGTCATGCTGGAGGAGACCGACGAAGAGCAGCCGTTGGAAGCCGAGCTGCCGGCGCCGGTCCTCGAAGACGAAGCCAAAGCGACCGACAGCACCGAGGCCGCCGTCACCGGCTGCGATACCGCCGCCAGCGACAAGGTGGAGGCGGATTTCGACTGGAGCAGCTCGGAGTCCTGGTCCGGCGGCGAGCCGGTCGACGAGGACGGCGAGTCCTTCGAATCCCGCACCCCCGCCCGCAGGGGCGAGGACCTGCGCATGGAAGCGCTGGCGCAGCTGCGCATGATGGTCAACGACGAGCGCCAGGCCCTGCTGGTGTCCGCGCTGATCGAGCAGATCGACGACAACGGTTACCTGGAGCTGCCGCTGGAGCAGGTGCTGGCCCGGTTGCCGGAACAATGGCAGGTGCGGCTGGCCGAGCTGGAAGCCGCGTTGCGGCTGGTGCAGAGCGTCGAGCCCACCGGCTTCGGCGCCCGTGACCTGCGCGAATGCCTGCTGCTCCAGCTCGACGAGCTGCGCGGCGACACCGGGGGCCTCGAACTCGCCCGCCGCCTGGTGGCGGAATGCCTGGAACGCATCGGCGGCGACCCCGCCGCGCTGGCGCGCGAGATCGCCTGCGGCATGGATGAATTCGGCCAGGCCATGCGGCTGATCCGCTCGCTCGACCCCAAGCCGGGTTCCAGCGCGCGCGAGCCGGCCCAGTGCGTGGTGCCGGACGTGATGGTCAGCGGTGAAGGGCAGTCCTGGAAGGTCGAGCTGAATCCCGCCACGCTGCCCCGCGTGCGGGTCAACACCCTCTACGAGAAGCTGCTCGCCGGCAAGTCGCACCGCGGCATGCGCGAGCAGCTGCAGGAAGCGCGCTGGCTGGTAAATGGCCTGGAGATGCGGCACCAGACACTGCTCAAGACCGCCCGCGCGGTGTTCGCGCGGCAGTGCGAGTTCCTGCGCCGCGGCGAGGAGGGCATGGCGCCGCTGACGCTGCGCGAGGTGGCGGCCCAGATCGGCATGCATGAGTCCACCGTGTGCCGCGTGGTCAACAGCAAGTTCGTGCAGACGCCGTGGGGCGTCTACCCGATGAAGGCATTCTTCCCGAGCCAGATCGCGCACGCCCAGGGCGAGACCTCGGGCACCGCGGTGAAGGCCATGATCCGCCGCATCGTCGACGGCGAGAACCGCGCCGCCCCGTTGTGCGACGGCGCCATCGCCGCGCTGCTGGCGCGCAGCGGCGTGCGGGTGGCGCGCCGCACGGTGGCGAAGTACCGCGAGGCGATGAAGATCGCCCCGGCGGTGGAGCGCCGGCGGCCGGCGCAAGGCGCGATGGCGCTGGCGGGCTGAGGGATATTTGCAGCGCGGCCGCACGGCCGCGCGGACCAGGATGGTAGAGGGAACGAACATGAGCGAAGCAAAGGTACTGGTGGTCGATGCCGACGAGCAGCGTCTGGAAACCCTGGGCGCGATCCTGCGCTTCATCGACTACGCGCCGGTGCTGGTGACATCGCTGGCGCACCTGTCCCTGGAAGGACGGCGGCCGCAGGACTGGCTGGCCGTCATCGTCGGCCAGGAAGACGACCAGCAGTCGCTGGCGCGCTTCGCCGAATGGCTCAAGCGCGACCGCCTGCACCCGCCGCTGCTGGTGCTGGCCAAGTACCACGAGAAGCTGGCGGAGTCCCTCGGGCTCGATCGCAGCGCCTGCCTGCCGCTGGAATACCCGGTGAAGTATTCCCACCTGAGCGACACGCTCAAGCGCGCCGGCCTGGTGCGTGACGAAACACCGCCGGCCGCCGCCGCCGCGGTGGGGCCCACCGGCAACTCGATGCTGGTACGCCGCACCCGCCGCATGATCGAGCAGGTGGCGCCGCACGACAGCACCGTGCTCATCACCGGCGAGTCCGGCACCGGCAAGGAAGTGGTGGCGCGTGCCGTCCACACCCAGTCCAACCGCCGCGACCGGCCCTTCGTGGCGGTGAATTGCGGCGCCATCCCCTCCGAGCTGCTGGAGAGCGAGCTGTTCGGCCACGAGAAGGGCGCTTTCACCGGCGCCATCACTGCGCGCCGCGGCCGCTTCGAGATGGCCGAGGGCGGCACCTTGTTCCTCGACGAGATCGGCGACATGAGCCTGCCGATGCAGGTGAAGATCCTGCGTGTGCTGCAGGAGCGCACCTATGAGCGCGTCGGCGCCAGCCGCAGCCTGCATTGCGACGTGCGCATCATCGCCGCGACCCACCGTAACCTGGAGGAGGCGATCGTCAAGGGCAGCTTCCGCGAGGACCTGTTCTACCGTCTCAACGTGTTCCCGATCGAAATGCCGCCGCTGCGCGAGCGCCTGGAGGACCTGCCGCTGCTGATCGACGAGCTGATCGCCGCGCAGGAACGCAACGGCCACGGCGGCGTGCGGCTGGCGGCCGACGCCGTGCACTCGCTGCGCGCCTATCACTGGCCGGGCAACGTGCGCGAGCTGTCCAACCTGGTCGAGCGCCTCGCCGTGCTGCACCCGGACGGCGTGGTGTCGGCTGCTGAACTGCCGCTGCGTTACCGCGGCCAGGGCGGCGTCGTCGCGCCGGCGCCGGCTGCCGTGCAGCCGTCGGAAGACGAACAACCGTCACTGCTGCCGTTACGTTCGGCCAGCGTGACGGTGCTGGAGTCCACTACCCAGCTGCCGCAGGACGGCATCGACCTGAAGGATTACATCGAAGCGATCGAGATCAGCCTGATCCGCCAGGCGTTGCAGAATTCCTGCGGAGTGGTGGCGCATGCCGCCAAGTTGCTCAATACGCGTCGCACCACGCTGGTGGAGAAGCTGCGCAAATACGGCCTCCACCGCGACTTCGTCGAGCGCGAGCAGCTCAAGGCCTGATCGCTTTCCGCCACGCGCCATGACGCCGGAAATGCGTCGCGCACCCGGGCACAGGACTTGCTCGGGGGCTACGCAAAACCGGCAGGCGATGCGGGAGTACGGCGACCATGAGCGATATCAGTGTCAACAGTGTGCTGGCGCAGATCCGCGCGTTGAGCGCGCAGGCCTCGACGCAGCAGCAGAAGCCCGCGGCAACGCAGGGCGGCAACGACGGCTTCGGCACGCTGATGCAGGGCTCGGTCGACCGCGTCAACAACGCGCAGAACGAAGCAACCAGGATGCAGAAGGCTTTCGAGATGGGCGACCCGAATACCGATCTGTCGAGCGTGATGCTGGCCACCACCAAGGCGCAGGTCTCGTTCCGCTCCATGGTGGAAGTGCGCAACCGCGTCATCGCCGCCTACCAAGACATCATGAACATGCCCCTGTGATGAACCATGGCTGAAATCGCTCCCCCACGTCTCAAGCAACTCGGCATCGGCAGTCTCAAGGATCTGCCGGTGGTGCGGCAGCTCGCGCTGCTGATTGGGCTCGCCCTGGCCGTGGCCGGTGGCGTCGCCCTGTTCACCTGGTCGCAGCAGCCGAATTTCGTGCCCGTGTATCCCGGGCTGGCGGAGAAGGACTCCGCCGAGGTGGCTGAGGCGCTGCGCGCCGCCGGCACGCCGTTCCGCCTCGATCCCGTCAGCGGCACTGTCACCGTGCCGGGCGACAAGGTCTACGAGGCGCGCATGCACCTCGCTTCGCAGGGTCTGCCCAAGGGCACCGCCACCGGCTTCGAGATGATCCAGCAGGACCAGGGTCTCGGCACCAGCCAGTTCATCGAGAACGCGCGCTACCAGATGGCGCTGGAGACCGAGCTGGCGCGTACCGTCTCCAGCCTGCAGCCGGTGAAGTCGGCGCGGGTGCACCTGGCGTTGCCCAAGGCTTCCGCCTTCGTGCGTCACCAGGACAGCGCCAGCGCCTCGGTGGTGGTGGAGCTCTACCCGGGCCGCCAGCTGGAGCAGGGCCAGGTATCCTCCATCGTGCACATCGTCGCCTCCAGCGTGCCGGACCTGGTGCCGGGCGCGGTGTCGGTGATCGACCAGTACGGCCACCTGCTGACGCAGGCCGACCCGGACAGCGAATCGGCGCAGAGCGCCGTGCAATTCGAGCAGACCCACCGCCTGGAAGCCGACTACATCCACCGCATCGAGCAGCTGCTGACGCCGATGCTCGGCCCCGGCCGGGTCAGTGCGCAGGTGGCGGCCGACATGGACTTCTCGGTGACCGAAGAGGCGCGCGAGACCTACAAGCCGGACCCCAGCGCAGTGCGCAGCGAGCAGACCAGCGAGGACACCACGCGCAACGGCGGCAGCAGCTCCGCGCAGGGCATTCCCGGCGCCACCAGCAACCAGCCGCCGCCGACCGCGTCCGCCGCCAATGCCGCCAACGCCAAGTCTGCCGCAGCGGCCCCGGCCGCCGCGGCGCCAGCCGCCGACACCACGATTTCGCAGAACCGCACCAGCACCCGCAACTACGAGCTGGACCGCACCGTCAGCCACACCCGCCAGGCCGTCGGCCGCATCCATCGTCTGTCGGTGGCGGTGCTGGTGGACAACATCCAGAAGGTGGACGCCAAGTCCGGCAAGAAGACGCTGGTGCCGCTGTCCCAGGACGAGCTGGCCAAGGTCGAGGCGCTGGTCAAGGAAGCGGTCGGCTTCGATGCCTCGCGCGGCGACACCGTGGCGGTGCAGAACGCCCCGTTCGCCGCCAGCGAGAACGTGCCGGCGCTGGCGCCGGTGCCGCTGTGGCAGAAGCCCGAGGTGCGCGACATCGCCCGCCAGGGTCTGGGCGCGGTGGTGCTGCTGGTGCTGGTGCTGGCGGTGTTGCGGCCGCTGCTGCGCAACCTGATGGCCACTCCGATCCGGATGGCCGGAGGTGGCATGGTGGAAGGCCAGCTGGGCGAAGACCAGCTCTCGCTCGGCGGCGGCGGTGCCCGCGGCGCCATGCAGGCGATTCCGTACGAGCAGAAACTGGCGGCAGCGCGCGGCGCCGTCACACAGGATCCGAAACGGGTGGCGCAGGTCGTGAAGACCTGGCTGGGTGAAGATGGCTGACAACAATCTGCAGGGGCAGGAGTCGGGGCCGGAGCGCGCCGCCATCCTGCTCATGTCCCTGGGCGAGGCGGAGGCGGCGCAGGTGCTCAAGCACCTGGGCGCCAAGGACGTGCAAAAGGTCGGGCAGGCGATGGCCTCGCTCAACAACGTCTCGCGCGAGAATGCCAACGCGGTGGTGGAGCGCTTCGTCGACGAGCTGGAGAACCAGACCTCGCTGGGCGTGGGCGCCGACGACTACGTGCGGCGCGTGCTGGTGGGCGCGCTGGGCGAGGACAAGGCCAGTGGCCTGATCGACCGCATCCTGCTCGGCCGCAACAGCAAGGGCCTGGAAGCCCTGAAGTGGATGGAAACCCGCGCGGTGGCCGACCTGATCCGCAACGAGCACCCGCAGATCGTGGCGATCGTGCTGTCCTACCTCGACTCCGATCAGGCCGCCGACATCCTGACCCAGCTTCCCGAGCGCATGCGCAGCGACGTGCTGATGCGCATCGCGCGGCTGGACGGCATCCAGCCGGCGGCGCTGCGCGAGCTGGACGAGATCATGGAAAAGCAGTTCAGCGGCGGCAACAACCTGAAGTCGTCCAGCGTGGGCGGCCTCAAGGTCGCCGCCAACATCCTCAACCTGATGGACACGTCCAACGAGTCCAAGATCGTCGCCAGCATCTCGGAAACCGACGCCGAGCTTGGCACCCGCATCCAGGAGCTGATGTTCGTGTTCGACGACCTGGTCGAGGTCGACGACCGCGGCATCCAGGCCATCCTGCGCGAGGCCAACAGCGACATGCTGTGCCTGAGCCTCAAGGCCGCCGATCCGCGCGTGCGCGAGAAGTTCACCAAGAACATGTCCAAGCGCGCGGCCGAGATGCTGATGGAGGACATGGAAGCCAAGGGCCCGGTGCGCCTGTCCGACGTCGAGGCGGCGCAGAAGGAACTGCTGGTGGTCGCCCGCCGCCTGGCCGATTCGGGCGAGATCGTGCTCGGCGGCAAGGGAGAGGAATTTGTCTGACGCGCTCGCCCCCGATTTCGGTGCCGCCGCCCAGCGCTGGGAGATGCCGGTATTCAACGCCGGCGAAGGCGGCACGTCGCCGCGGCTGCACACGGCGGCGCAGCTCGACGCGCTGGAGGCCGCCGCCCACGAGGAAGGCTTCGCCCGCGGCCACGCCGAGGGCTTTGCCGCGGGTGCGGCGGAGGCACGCGCGCAGGCGCAGCGCCTGCGTGAGCTGCTCGAGCACTGCTCCAAGCCGCTGGCCTACCTCGACGCCGAGGTCGAAGCGGCGCTGGCCGATCTGGCGCTGCAGGCCGCGCGCCGGCTGGTGCAGCGTGAATTCGAGCTGGACCCGGAGCTGATGGCGGCCACCATTCACGAGGCGATCGCCGCCCTGGTG
Source organism: Nevskia sp. (assembly GCA_031291075.1). Lineage (GTDB taxonomy): Bacteria > Pseudomonadota > Gammaproteobacteria > Nevskiales > Nevskiaceae > Nevskia. The sequence continues at coordinate 8,416 of JARLJS010000135.1, forward strand.
ACGGTGCCGCGCGAGCTGCGCGTGCACCTGCATCCGGACGATGTCCGGCTGCTGCAGGAGACGCTCAAGCCGCCGCCCGACGTGACGCATTGGCGGCTGGTGCCGGATGCCACCCTGGCGCGCGGCGACTGCCGCATCTCAGGTGACACCGGCTGGGTCGACGCCACGCTGGCGACACGCGAACGGGCGCTGTCGCGCGCCCTGCTCGGCGACCGCGAGGCCGCGCCATGAATCCCTGGGCCGCCTCCGCCAATCGCAACCTGGCCCCGCGGCTGCGGCAGCATGCGCAGGACGTGGGGCAGGCGCCGACGGTGGTCGCCGAAGGGCTCCTCAAGCGGGTGGTGGGCCTGACCCTGGAAGCGGTCGGCTGCCGCGCCCAGATCGGTTCGCGCTGCCGCGTCGTCAGCGGGCCGGACGATACGGTGGAAGCCGAGGTGGTGGGCTTCGCCGGCGAACGTATCTTTCTGATGCCGGTGGGCGAGATGCACGGCCTGCTGCCCAACGCGCGCGTCATCCCGCTGCCGCACGCCGCCGCCATCCCGGTCGGCGACGGCCTGCTGGGCCGCGTGCTCGACGGCGAGGGCAAGGCGATCGACGGCCGCGGGGCGCTGCGCTGCGAGCGGCAGTTGCCCGACGCGACCGCGATCAACCCGCTGGCACGCGACCCTATCTCGTGTCCGCTCGACGTCGGCGTGCGCGCCATCAACGGCCTGCTCACGGTCGGGCGCGGCCAGCGTCTGGGCCTGTTCGCCGGCACCGGCGTCGGCAAGAGCACTCTGCTCGGCATGATGACGCGCTTCACCGAAGCCGACGTGATCGTGGTCGGCCTGGTCGGCGAGCGCGGCCGCGAGGTGCGCGATTTCATCGACCACAGCCTTGGTGCGGAAGGCCTCAAACGCGCCGTGGTGGTGGCCACGCCGGCCGACCGCGCGCCGCTGCTGCGCCTGCGCGGCGCCTGGCTGGCCACCGCGATCGCCGAAAGCTTCCGCAACCAGGGGCGGCACGTGCTGCTGCTGATGGATTCGCTGACCCGCTTCGCCCAGGCGCAGCGCGAGATCGGGCTGGCGGTGGGGGAGCCGCCCACCACCCGCGGCTATCCGCCCTCGGTGTTCGCGCAGCTGCCGCGTCTGGTCGAGCGGGCCGGTAACGGCGAAGCCGGTGGCGGGTCCATCACCGCCATCTATACCGTGCTGACGGAAGGCGACGACCCGCAGGACCCGATCGCGGACACCGCGCGAGGCATCCTCGACGGCCATATCCTGCTGTCGCGCGGCATCGCCGAATCCGGCATCTACCCGGCGATCGACGTCGAGGCCTCGATCTCGCGCGTCGCCAAGGACGTCACCAGCCTGGGCCAGCAGAAGCTGGCGCGGCGTTTCCGCCAGCTGGTGTCCGCCTACCAGCGCAACCGCGACCTGATCGCTATCGGCGCCTACCAGAAGGGCAGCGACGCCACCGTCGACGCCGCGCTGGCGATGTGGCCGCGCATCGAGAATTACCTGCGCCAAGACTTCCACGAGCCTGCGGATTTCAAAGACAGCCTGCAGGCCTTGACTACCCTCCTGCCACAATGAACTCGAAACCCACTCTCTCGAAACGGCTTGACCCGATCCACCGCCTGGCGCAGAACCGCGAGGATGAAGCGGCGCGGCGCCTTGCCGAGAGCCAGCAGGCGCTGGCCCGGCAGGAAGTGCAGCTGCAGGAGATGGAGCGTTACCTCAACGAATACGGCGCCGGCACGCCGAGCGCCCCGATCGCGCCGGCGCTGCTCGCCAACCGCGAGGCGTTCATGCGTCAGCTGGCCGAAGCGCTGCGCTGGCAGGCTGGCGCCGTGGCCGACGCGCGTGAGCGCCTGGAGAGCGCGCGCCAGCAGTGGCTTGGCCGTCACCGCGACACCGACGTGCTGGAGCATCTCATCGAACGCAGCCAGGGCAGCGAGCGGCGCACTCAGGAACGCCGCGCCCAGCGCGAGCTGGACGAATTCGCCGCGCGTCTGCCGTTGAACCGGGCCACGGGCTAAGTCTCATGGCCGCTGGCGTGTCTATGGCGGAGCTCGCGGCAGTATTGCTGCCGCGGACAACGGCCGTAGCCTCGGCGGTTGCGGGTGAACCATTCAGCCTGACCTCGCCGGCGGATGTCGCGACGGCGCCGGACCCGGCGGCGGCAGCCGCCGGCACGCAGTCCCAGCCCGCGGCCGGTGCCGCGCCCGGGCCGGCTG
>JARLJS010000136.1 GCA_031291075.1 Nevskia sp.
GAGCTGCTCAGCAACGCCTACATCCAGACCGGACAGACCGCGCTCGCCTTGCAGACCCTCGACAAGGCCGCCCGGCTCGCCAGCGACAATTCCGATGTGCTGGAGCGGATCGCCGGCATCCGCCTGGGGATCGGCGATCCCAGCGGGGCGGAAGTCAACCTGACCCGTTCGCTCGAGCTGACGCCCAACAAGGCCGGCCTTGGCGAGCAACTGGTGATGGCGGCGCTGGCCGCCGGCGACGTCGACAAGGCCGACGCCGAGCTGCAGAAATTGCGCCAGCAACCCAACAACGATCCGGCGAAGGTCAGCAACCTGCTCGGGCTCATCCGCCTGGAGCGGTTCGACCTCGACGGCGCGCGGGCCGCCTTCGAGGGCGCGCTGAGCGCCGATCCCACCTCCACCGCGGCGCGGCTGAACCTGGCCAAGGTGCTGGCCCAGCAAGGACACGGCGCCGATGCCGAGAAGCTGCTGCGCGTCCTGCTCGACAAGGAGCCGGCGAACGCCCCGGCGCTGGCGGCGATTTCCGGCATCCTGCTGGCGGAGCACAAGCCGGACGAGCTGGTCGCGCTGATGGAAGCGGCCCGCAAGGCGGTGCCGGACAATATCGGCCTGACCGTGGCGCTGACCGACCTGCTGGCCAACACCGGCGAGACCCGCAAGGCCTATGCCCTGATCGACGCCTTGCCGAAGGACCAGGCCGGGCTGCCCGGGGTGCTGGTTGCCCGCGCCCGGCTGCAGGAAGCGCTGGGCATGGACCAGGAGGCGCAGGACACCTACCGCCAGGAGCTGACGGCCAACCCGACGGACATCGACACGCGCCGCCGGCTGGCCGACCTGCTGGTGCGGGCCAGGAAAGTCGAAGATGCCAAGACGGTGCTCAGCCGGGGGCTGGAGACATCGCCTGGGAACAATTTGCTGTTGCAAACCCTGGTGGCGATCGATTTCCGCATCGGCGGCCTCGACCCCGCGCTGGCCACCGCCAGTGAACTGACCAGGAACGCGGCTAACCTGCCGGCGGCGCGGCTGCTGAAGGGCGGGCTGTACATGTCGGTGCAGCGCTACGCCGACGCCGCCGCCGCCTATCAGGCGGAGTTGAGCCTGCATCCTTCCAGCGACCTGGCGATAGCGACCGCGACCGCGCTGCAAAGCGCCGGCCGGTCGGCCGAAGCGCAGCGCGTGCTGCAGAGCTGGCTGTTGCGCGAACCCAAGGACGTCAACGCCACCCGGACGCTGTCCTCGCTTGACCTGCAAAGCAACCGCACGGCGGACGCCGAGGAGCACCTGAAGGAAGTGCTTGCCCTGCAACCGAATGACCCGATCGCGCTCAACAACCTGGCCTGGATCTACCAGACCCGCGACGACCCGCGGGCGCTGGCGCTGGCCCAGAAGGCCTATCTGCTCGCGCCCGGACCGCAATCCGCCGATACGCTGGGCTGGATCCTCACCAAGCAGGGCAACGCCAAGGTGGGGGTGATTCTGCTGACCCAGGCGGCCCACAACCTGTCCACCGAGGCGGCTATTTTCTATCACCTGGCGGTGGCGCTGAACGATACCGGCCAGAAGGACAAGGCGGTCACCTTGCTGACCCAGCTGACCAAGTCCCCGGCCGAGTTCGACGACAAGCCGGCGGCGCGCAAGCTGCTGGCCGAGCTGGGCGGGGCGAAGCCGTAGCGGCGTTGTTGCGACTGCTGACATTCACCACGCTGTTTCCCAACCGGGAACAGCCGAACCACGGCGTCTTCGTTGAGAACCGGCTGCGCCACCTGGTGGCGACCGGCGAGGCGGTGAGCACGGTACTGGCGCCGGTGCCGTTCTTTCCCAGCGGCGCCGCGGTATTCGGCCGCTGGGGCGCGTGCGCGCGGGTGCCGGCGCGGGAGGACCGGCACGGGTTGGCCATCCACCACCCGCGGTTTGCCGTCCTGCCGCGCTTCGGCATGAATATTTCTCCGTTCCTGCTGCACCAGGCCAGCCGGCGGGCGCTGCGCCGGCTGCTGGCGGCGGGGGCGCGGTTCGATGCCATCGACGCCCATTACCTCTATCCCGACGGCGTCGCGGCGGTGCGGCTGGGGGCGGAATTCGGCCTTCCCGTGGTGCTGACCGCGCGCGGCTCGGATGTGACGCAGTTTCCCGACCATCCGGTGCCGCGACGGCTGATCCTGGACGCGGTGGCGCGCGCCGCCGCCGTCATCACCGTCAGCGCCGGGCTGCGCGAGGCGCTGCTGGGGCTGGGCGCGGCGGGCGAAAAAATCACGGTTCTGCGCAACGGCGTGGATACGCGAACCTTCCGCCCGCTTGACCGCGAGGCCGCCCGCGCCGCCCTGGGGCTCGCCGGGCCGGTGCTGATATCGGTGGGCGCGCTGATCGAACGCAAACGCCATCGCCTGATCCTCGAGGCCCTGCGCCTGCTGCCGGAGTTTTCCCTGCTCATCGTCGGCGAGGGGCCGGAACGGGCCGCGCTCGAGGCGCTGGCCGGGCGGCTCGGGCTGGCCGGGCGGGTGCGGCTGGTGGGAGAGCGGCCGCATATGGTTATGTCTCAGTACTATTCCGCCGCGGACCTGTCTGTCCTCGCCTCGAGCCGGGAGGGCTGGGCGAATGTCCTGTTGGAGGCGATGGCCTGCGGGGTGGCGGTGGTGGCGAGCGACATTCCCGGCAATGGCGAGGTGGTGCGCGAGCGGGCGGCCGGGCTGATCGTGGCGGCGAATACACCGGCGGGGATTGCCGCGGCGGTGCGGGATCTGGCGGGCGACCCGCCGTCGCGGGCGGAAACGCGGGCCTATGCCGAGCGTTTCGGCTGGGAGGCGATCAGCCAGGGGCAGTTGGAGATTTTCCGCCGGGTGATCGGGCGTTAGATCGCCGGCACGCCGCCGAACAGGGCGGCGTAGGCCTGGAACATTTTTTCCTCGCCGTATTCCCGCTCCACCCGGGCACGGTTGGCGCTTCCGATCGCGCCCCGCCGCGCCGGGTCGGCCAGCAGCGCCGCCATGGCTCCGGCCAGCGCCGCGGCGTCGCGCGCCACCACGAAAGGACGGTTCTCCGCCGCCAGCATCGCCGCCACGTCGCCGACGTCGGTCGCCGCCGCCGCCAGTCCCGAGGCCATCGCCTCGAGCACGGTCAGCGGCATCTGCTCGGTGTCCGAGGACAAGGCGAACAGGTCAAAATCCCGGTAGGTGGCTTGCGGGGCGGACAGGTGGCCGGTGAAGTCGGTTCGATCGGCGATGCCCAGCCTGGCCGCCAGCGCCGCCAGCGCGGTTCGCTCCGGCCCGTCGCCGACGATGACCAGCCGGGCGAGCGGGGGCAGCAAGGCGAACGCCTCGAGCAAACGGACAAGATTCTTCTCGCCACGGAGCGCGGCGACGGTGCCGATCACCGGCTCCCCTCCCCTTTCCCTCGAGGGGAGGGGAGGAAGGGGAATACCGTTGGGGATGAAATGGACCCGCGCCGGCGGCAGGCGCCAGATTTTCAGGGCGATCCGCTCCAACGTGCGCGAGGGCACCGCCACCGTGGCCCGGCGCAACACCAGCCGGCGCGTCCACACCCGGCGGGGCAACTGCCGGGCGCGCTCCTCCGGGCCGAAACCATCCTCGATGTGGACGTGTTTCCTGCCGGCCAGGAGGTTGGCCATGGCCCACTCGATGGCGCCCCAGTTGTAGGTGACCAGAACGTCCGGCTGCAGCTCGAGCAGGGCGCGGCGGCAGCGGCGGAGGTTGCCCAGGGTGTCGCCCTTGCGCAGCGCCACGGCGGGAAAGGTCACGTCGAGGCCCGGGTCCAGCCGCTCGCGGCAGGCGGTGTTGCCGTCCATGGCGAGGACGGCGTGCCGCCAGGCCGGGCCGAAGCGGTTGGCCAGGGCGGCGAAACGCACCTGCGGTCCACCCACCGCGAAGGTGGAAAAAACATGCAGCAGCAGGGTCAGGACGCGTACACCCGCACCGCGCGGGCGAAGAAGCGGGCGGTGTCGGCTTCCGGGCGCCAGCCCAGGTCGCGCTTGGCGTCCGTGCAGTCGAAGGTGGCTTGCATGCCGCGGGAGAGGAAGTCACGCCGGCTCGGCATCGGCACCTGGCGGCCGGTGAGGCGCTTGATCGTCCACTTCCCCACATCCTCGAGCCACAGCCAGGCCGGCCATTGCGGGTGGTAGCGCAACGGCCGGCGCAGCGCCTCGGCCAGTGCCGCCACGTAGGTGCGCGCGTTCGGCCGCACGTCGCCGACCAGGTTGTAGCAGCGCCCCTCGATGCCTTCGGCGCGGATCGCCCCCAGCACCGCCGCGGCGACGTCATCGACGAGGACGAAAGGCAGCGGATTGCCGCCGCCATTCCAGCCGATGCAGTGCTGCTCGGTGTTGCAGAAGCCGAGACCGGAATGGAGCGGCGCGGTCCCCTCCCCCACCACCAGGCCGGGGCGGAGGATGACCACGGGCAGGCCCTCGGCGGCGTGCAGGGCGAGCAGCCGGCGGTCGCACTCGGCCTTGACGCGGGCGTAATCGGCCCGGGTTTCCGCCTGCGGGTCGGGCGGCGTGGCGCCGGTGACCGCCACTTCCTGAGGGCCGAGGTAGAGCGCGGCGATCGAGCCGACATGGACGAGCCGGCGCACCCCCGCCGCGCGGCAGGCGCGCGCCACCGTCTCGGCGCCGCCCAGCATGGCATCGCGCACCGCCTCATAACCGCCGCCACCGCCGCCATGGGCGAGGTTGACCACCACCGGCGCGCCGGCGATGGCGGCGGCGACCGCCGTTTTGTCGCGGATGTCGCCCTGGTGCAGCACGACGCGGGGATCGGCGAACACGGCGGGCAGGTTTTGCAGGTTGCGCGCCATCACCGACACATGCAGGCCGGCGCCCAGCAACTGGCGCACGACATGGGTGCCGATGAAGCCGGTGCCGCCCAGCACCGCCACATGGACGGGCGCTGCCTCGAGGGGGGCAGCGGCGACGGGGGCCGGCACGGCGGTGGGGAAAGCCTGGTCGCGGATGGTCTCGCACAGCCCGACCAGCCCGGCGCCGAAGGTGCCGTCGAGCGCCGGGGCGCGGCCGTGGTCCACCGCCTCGTGAAAGGCGGCGATGCTGGCACGCATGCTGCGGAAGAACGGGTCGCCGCGGCCGGTCAGGTGCAGCGTGGCGGCGGCGTAGCGGGCGGCGTTCGCCACGCTGTCGCCGGCCGCGCCGGCGGCCAGCGCCAGCCCGGAGAGCAGCGCGTCCACCGGCTCCAGCCAGCCGGTGTGGCCGTGGGTCGCCACCCGGTTGGCGAGGATGTCGGCGATGATGACGCCGTCGTCGCAGACCACCGTGACCTGCCAGAACGGGAAGGACTGGCCGACCGCGAAACGCAGCTGCGCGGGAAGGGTTTCGCCCTCGAGGGTGAGCGTGACCTCGGGGACGAACGGCACGCCCGGGGCGATTTCCGTGGCCGGGCCGGCGAGCGCGCGGAACTGGCGGATCGGGCCGGCCAGGATGGCGACCTGCGACAGCGGATGCACGGCCTGTTCGAGCAGGATGTTGCCGGGCTCGCGGAACATCCAATGGCCGAACTGGCGTGCCTGCAACTGGCGCAGCGCCACGTTGTAGAGGCAGGAGACGAAACGGGGCCGCCCCAGGGCGCCGGACTCGACCTTGCGGCGCAGCCGGACGAAGGCGGGGTGGTGGACGAAATTCTGGTTGACGCCGAGTTGCGCGCCGCCGCGCCGCGCCGCGCCGAGCAGATCGGCGCATTCCACCGAGGACACGGCGAGCGGCTTTTCCGCCAGCACGTGAATGCCCGCGCCGAGCAGCGCCAGCGCGGTTTCGCCGTGGGCGGGCGGGGGCACCAGCACATGCGCGCGGTCGAAGCCGCCAGCCGCCAGCGCCGCCGCCACCGAGGCATGGGCCGCGGCGCCGGTGGCCTGGGCGAGGCGTTGGGCGGCGGCGGCGTCGGGATCGACAACCGCGACGACGCGCCGGCCGAGCGAGCGCAACGCCGCGGCATGGCTTTGGGAGATCACGCCGGCGCCGACGAGACAGATACCGTTCATGTGTTCCAGCCGCTGTCCTTCGGCGTGTTCATGCAGGCCGCGGCGAGGGCGGTCAATGGGCCTCGCCGTCGCCGCGCAGCGCCTTCGCCGAACCCGACAGCTTGTTGCCCTTCAGCATCGCCTCGGTGGCGGTCATGTTCACCACCAGATACGACGAATAATCCCCATCGACGCGAAAACTGTTGTTCTCGACGGTGATTTCCGGGGTCGGCTGGGTCACGCCCTCC
>JARLJS010000137.1 GCA_031291075.1 Nevskia sp.
GCGCGCCAGCCTGCCGCCGGAGCCCGCCGCGGCCGCGCCGGCACCCGCTGCCCGCTCGCGGCGCGACTGGTCGCGCTGGGCGATGCCGCTGGCGGCCAGCCTGGCGCTGGCCATCGGCCTCAACACCATGCTGGCGACCCGGCGCTCGCAGGGCGTGCTGGCGGACGAGCTGGTGGCCGGCCACGTGCGCTCGCTGCAGGCCGAGCACCTGGCGGACGTCGCCTCCACCGACCAGCACACGGTCAAACCCTGGTTCGCCGGCAGGCTCGACTACGCGCCGCCGGTGCGCGACCTGGCCGCGCAGGATTTTCCGCTGACCGGCGGCCGCCTCGACTACGTGGAGCACCGCCAGGTCGCGGCGCTGGTCTATCGCCACCGCAAGCACATCATCAATCTGTACGTGTGGCCGGGCGGCGGCGGATCGATACCGGAGGTTCGATCGCAGGATGGTTATTCGCTAGTGCACTGGAGCCAGGGCGGCATGGAGTGGTGGGCGGTGTCGGACCTCAACGCGGTCGAGCTGAAGCAGTTCGCGGAGCTGCAGATCGCGGCGGGGACGTGAGACGTGAGACGTGAGACGTGAGACGTGAGACGTGAGACGTGAGACGTGAGACGTGAGACGTGAGACGTGAGACGTGAGACGTGAGACGTGAGACGAAAAAGGCTGAGAGGATTGAAATATCGTGTCAAGACTTGGGAAACTCTTTCATCCATAGCGGCGAAGGCCACCCAGCGCGCTTTCCACGTCTCACATCTCACGTCTCACGTCTCACGTCTTTCACCCCGGCAACAGCGACAGATCCACCACTTCCCTGCACAGCGCATCCAACCGCGCCAGCAGCGCCAGCCGGTTGTTGCGCAGCACGGCGTCGTCCGCCATCACCATCACGCCGTCGAAGAAGGCGTCCACCGGTTCCTTCAAGCCGGCGAGCTGCGCCAGCATCGCGCCATAGCCGGCGCTGGCGCGCAGCGGTTGCAGGCGTGCCTCGGTGTCGTCGAGAGCCTGCCACAGCGCCCGCTCGGCCGGATGCTCCAACCGCTGCTCGTCGATCATACCGGCGCCGGCGCCGCCCGCCTGGCGCAGGATGTTGCGCGCGCGCTTGTCGGCGGCGGCGAGGGTGGCAGCGGCGGGTGTGTCCTGGAACTGGCGCAGCGCATCCAGGCGGCGGATGAAATCCAGCGGCCGCGAGGCGCCCATGACGCGCACCGCGTCGAACTGCTCGGGCCCGGCGCCGCGGTCGAGGCAGTAACCGCGCAGGCGTTCAATCAGGAAGTTCCACATCTCGTCGAGCGTGTTCTCGTCGCGCTTGCCGGCGGGCTGGGCCTGCAGCGCGGTCTGCAGCACTGCGCGCAGGTCGAGGTCAAGGCCGCCCTCGATGCAGATGCGCAGCACACCGAGCGCGGCGCGGCGCAGCGCGAACGGATCCTTGCTGGCGGTCGGCTTCTGGCCGATGGCGAAGATGCCGGCCAGCGTGTCGAGCTTGTCGGCCAGCGCCACGATCTGCCCGCTGCAGCTTGAGGGGATCGGGCCACCGGCCTGGGTCGGGCGATAGTGCTCGGCAACGGCCCGCGCCACGCCCTCGGTCTCGCCGGAGGCGCGCGCGTAGTAACCGCCCATCAGGCCCTGCAGCTCGGGGAACTCGTACACCATGCGGGTGACGAGGTCGTTCTTGCAGATCTGCGCGGCGCGGATGACTTCCTCAAGCAGGCCCGGCGGCCTGTCGCCCATGCCTGCGGCAATGGATGCGGCCAGGGTTTCGATACGGGCCACCTTGCCCGCGATGGTGCCGAGATCCTTCTGGAACGTGACATGCCCCAGCCGCGCGCCGTAGCCGTCGAACGCGAGCTTCCTGTCCTGCTCCCAGAAGAACAGCGCATCGCTCAGGCGTGGCCGCACCACCCGCTCGTTGCCGGCGATGACCTGGGCGACGTCCTTCGACTCGATATTGGCGACGGTGATGAAATGCGGCAGCAGCTTGCCGGCGGCGTCGAACACGGTGAAGTAGCGCTGGTTGGTCTCCACCGTGGCCACCACCACTTCCGGCGGCAGCTCCAGGAAACGCTGCTCGATGGCGCCGGAGATGGCGACCGGCCATTCCACCAGCGCGGTCACCTCGTCGAGCAGTTCCTCGGAGATGCGCGCGGTGCCGTGCAGCGCCGCGGCCTGCAGCTCGACCTGCCGCCTGATCTCGGCCCGGCGGGTGGCGAAGTTGGCCCATACCCTGGCCTCCTGCAAGGCGGCGGCGTAGTCGTCGGCATGCTTGAGCGCGATCGCCTTGGGCGCATGGAAGCGGTGCCCGCAGGTCTTGCGGCCGGACTTGACGCCGAAACGCGCCAGCGGCACCACCCGGCCGCCGTGCAGCGCGAGGATCCACTGCACCGGGCGCACGAAGGTCTCCTCGCCGCTGCCCCAGCGCATGCGCTTGGGCACCAGCTCGTCCATCTGCTTGAGCGTCTCGGCGAAGATCTCGGGCAGCAGCTCGATGGTGCGGCGGCCCTTCTGCTTGCGGCGGAACACCAGCTGGCCGTTTTCCTCTCGCAGGTCCTCCAGCGCGACGCCGCAGGACTTGGCGAAGCCCAGCGCGGCGGCGGTGGGGGCGCCGTCACGGTAGGCGGCGGCTAGCTGCGGACCGCGGCGTTCCAGGTCCTGGTCGGCCTGGCGGTCCACCACGCTCTCCACCAGCACCGCGATACGCCGCGGCGTGGCGAAGGTCCGCGTCGCGCCGGCGGCGACGCCGCGCTTGGCGAGCCCGCCGCCGATGCCCTGGGTGAGGGCTTCCGCCAGCGGACGGACGTAGCGTGCCGGGAGATCCTCGGTGCCGAGTTCGAGCAGGAATGGTTGGCTCATGGCGTTTTTTAGTGGGTTTCAGGTCGTTCGGCGAACTGCGCCACGCCGTCGGACGGCTCGTACCAGTCGGCCTTGGACGCAACGAAGATGTGGGCATCCGGCCTGCGCCCGACCGGCGTGTCGAGCGTGCCGGCACGCAGCCGCAACACGCCGGGCTTGCCGACGTGCCGGCTGTACAGCGGTGAGCCGCAGACGCCGCAGAACACGCGCTCCTTGCCGGGCGAGGACGTGTACGACTTCAGCAGATCCGCACCCTGCAGCAGGCTGAAGCCGTCCTCCGCCACCGGCACCACCGCCACGAAGGCGCTGCCCTGCGCCTTGCGGCACTGCGAGCAGTGGCACAGCGTGAACAGGCCGATTTCGCCACGGTATTCGTAGCGCACGCCGCCGCACAGGCAGCTGCCGCGATGGACGGTGCTCATGCGCGTCGGGCTCCGCGCTAGGCAGCCTTGAGCATGGGGAAGCCCAGCTTCTCGCGCGCGGCGTAGTAGGCTTCGGCGCACAGCCGGGCCAGGGCGCGCACGCGCAGGATGTAGGCCTGGCGCTCGGTGACGCTGATGGCGCCGCGCGCATCCAGCATGTTGAAGCTGTGCGAGGCCTGCAGCACGCGCTCGTAGGCCGGCAGCGGCAGGCCCTTTTCGATCAGGCCCTGGCACTCGCGCTCGGCCACGGCGAAGCGTTCGAACAGCGCCGCGGTATCGGCGTGCTCGAAGTTGTAGGCGGACTGCTCCACCTCGTTCTGCCTGTAGACGTCGCCGTAGGTCACGATGCGGCCGCCGGCGTCCGACCACACCAGGTCGTAGACGCTTTCCTTCTTCTGGATGTACATGGCCAGCCGTTCCAGGCCGTAGGTGATCTCGCCGGACACCGGCCGGCATTCCAGGCCACCCACCTGCTGGAAGTAGGTGAACTGGGTGACCTCCATGCCGTTGAGCCAGACCTCCCAGCCCAAGCCCCAGGCGCCGAGGGTGGGGCTCTCCCAGTTGTCCTCGACGAACCGGATGTCGTGCACCAGGGGGTCGAAGCCGAGCAGCTTGAGCGAATCCAGGTACAGCTCCTGGATATTGGGCGGGCTGGGCTTCATCAGCACCTGGAACTGGTAGTAGTGCTGCAGGCGGTTGGGGTTCTCGCCGTAGCGGCCGTCGGTCGGGCGGCGGCTGGGCTGGACGTAGGCCGCATTCCACGGCTCGGGACCGATCGAGCGCAGGAACGTGGCCCAGTGGAAGGTGCCGGCGCCGACTTCCATGTCCAGCGGCTGGATCACCACGCAGCCCTGGCGGGCCCAATAGGTCTGAAGCCTGAGAATCAGCTCCTGGAAGGTCATGGCGGGCCTATGGCGTGCGGGGTGGAAAATGGGCTGCGCAGTATAAAACAGCGGCCCGGGGCGGGGGACCGCGTCAAGTGCCGCCCGCTTGTCAATGACGGCCGCTGCTACAGGCGCGGCCGGCTCGTGGTAGCCTCGAATGGCCTTTCGATATATTTTATTTCCCGAAAGCGGGACAATCGATCCGGCTCATCCCCTCGACGCAAGTTATCCAGGTTATCAAGGAGAAGCTTTGATGAAAAAGGTGCTTTTCGCGGCCGTTCTCGCTGCCTGCGCCGCCGCCCCCGTCCTCGCCGCCGATGCCCCGGCTGCCGCGCCGGCCAAGCCGCTCACCGCGCAGCAGCAGAAGATGAAGGACTGCAACGCCGACGCCAAGACCAAGGCCCTTAAGGGCGCGGATCGCAAGGCTTTCATGAAGACCTGCCTGAGCAAGGACGGCGCGCCCGCCGCCGCTGCCGCGGCGCCGGCCGCTCCGGCGTCGCCACAGGCCGCGCAGCAGCAGAAGATGAAGGACTGCAACGCCGACGCCAAGACCAAGGCCCTCAAGGGCGCGGATCGCAAGGCTTACATGAAGACCTGCCTGAGCGGCTCGACCTCGACCGCCGCGCCGGCTGCCGCTCCCGCCAAGTAAGGCAGGCCGGCTTGCTCGATGCGAAGGCCGCGGCGGAATCCGCCGCGGCCTTTCGCCCGATTTTCCCGGTTGGCGTGGCATGATTTGTGCGTCAATTCGGTGCACCGCCGGTGTTCCCGGCCGATGTAAAACTCTTTAAACACCCTCGCGCAGGAGACAGCACCCATGTCGGGTAAAGACGTACTCAAGACCATCCAGGAAAAGAGCGTGAAGTTCGTCGACTTCCGCTTTTGCGACACCCGCGGCAAGGAACAGCATGTCACGGTGCCCTCGCACACCGTCGACGAATCCCTCTTCACCGACGGCAAGATGTTCGACGGTTCGTCGATCGCCGGCTGGAAGGGCATCAACGAATCCGACATGATCCTGATGCCGGATGCGGAGTCGGCCTTCATCGATCCGTTCTTCGAAGAGCCCACGCTGGTGCTCACCTGCGACGTGATCGAGCCCTCCACCATGCAGGGCTACGGCCGCGACCCGCGTTCGCTGGCCCACCGTGCCGAGGCCTACCTGAAGAGCACCGGCATTGCCGACACCGCCTTCTTCGGCCCGGAAAACGAATTCTTCATCTTCGACTCGGTCCGCTACGGCGCCGACATGTCCGGCTGCTTCGTGCATATCGATTCCGAGGAAGCCGCCTGGAACAGCGGCAAGGACTACGACGAAGGCAACACCGGCCACCGCCCGGGCGTGAAGGGCGGCTACTTCCCGGTGCCACCGGTCGACTCGCTGCAGGACATCCGCTCCGCCATGTGCGAGACGCTGGAAGCCTGCGGCATGGTGGTCGAGGTGCACCACCACGAGGTGGCCACCGCCGGCCAGTGCGAAATCGGCGTCAAGTTCGGCACCCTGATCAAGAAGGCCGACGACGTGCTGAAGCTGAAGTACGTGATCCAGAACGTGGCCCACTCCTTCGGCAAGACCGCCACCTTCATGCCCAAGCCGATCGTCGGCGACAACGGCAGCGGCATGCACGTGCACCAGTCGCTGGCCAAGGGCGGCAAGAACCTGTTCACCGGCGACGGTTACGGCGGCCTGTCCGAGACGGCGCTGTGCTACATCGGCGGCATCCTCAAGCACGCCAAGGCCATCAACGCCTTCACCAACCCGGGCACCAACAGCTACAAGCGCCTGGTGCCGGGCTTCGAAGCGCCGGTGATGCTGGCGTACTCGGCGCGCAACCGCTCCGCCTCGATCCGCATCCCCTTCGTCAGCAATCCCAAGGGGCGCCGCATCGAAGTACGCTTCCCGGACTCCACCGCCAACCCGTATTTCGCCTTCGCCGCAATGCTGATGGCGGGCCTGGACGGCATCCAGAACAAGATCCACCCGGGCGACCCGTCCGACAAGGATCTTTACCATCTGCCGCCGGAAGAGGACAAGAAGATCCCGCGCGTGTGCCACAGCCTGGAAATGGCGCTGGAACACCTGGACCAGAACCGCGAGTTCCTCACCGCCGGCGGCGTGTTCACCAACGACCTGATCGATGCGTACATCGAGTTGAAGATGCAGGAAGTCACGCGCTTCCGCATGACGACTCATCCGATCGAGTTCGACATGTACTATTCGCTGTAAGCGAATAGTATTTTTGATTTTTTCCCATAACCCCGTTCCCGCCCCCTGACTCAGGGGACGGGAACGGCGGGGACGGAAACCGTGACCTTAAGCCCCCCCATCGGGGGCTTTTTTATTGGTTTTCGGTTTACAGCCCGGCCGGCCGCGCGCTATTTTCCGCCCATGCGCATCCTGACCGCCGCAGTGCTTTCCTGCCTGTCCGCCACCGCCGCCGCGGGCGACGTCTACCGCTGGGTGGACGGCAACGGCGTCGTGCATTATTCCGACAAGCCGCAGGCGCCGAGCGACAAGCCGGCGGCGCTGCCGCAGTTGCAGACGTTCAAGCCCGGCAACCCGCCGTCCGGTTTTGCCACCCCCCCGCCGGCCGCGGCGAAGAACGGCGCGACAGCCGCTGCCGACGCCATCGCCATCGTCTCCCCCGCCCCCGACGAAACCATCCGCGACGCCGACGGCAAGTTCACCGTCTCGGTGAACGTCAACCTGCGGGAAGGCGAAGGCCTGGTGTATTACCTCGACGGCAATGCCGTGAACGCCCAGCCCACGCCATCCACGGCCTTCCTCTACAGCGGCGTGGATCGCGGCGAACACAGCGTGACCGTGGCCATGGTCGGCGCCGACGGACACGAGGTGGCGCGGGCGGCGACGGTGACGATCCACATGAAGCCGCCGATGGCGCAGCGGCACGGCGGCTGAGGCCACTCTCGCTCCATACCGCCGCGCGCCGCGCGATAATGGCGCACATCTTGCAGGCCGCAACACATGAAATTCACCGTGTTGAACCGGGGGCAGCCCGCCGCGATCCTGGACGGGCTGACCACGGCCGTGATGACCCTGGATCATGCGCTGCGCATCACCTACATCAACTCAGCCGCCGAGAGCCTGTTCGGCCTCAGCCGCCATCACGCACTGGGCGAGCCGCTGGCCCAGGCAGTGGCGCATTTCGCCGAGCATGAGGTGCGGCTGCGCCGCGCGCTGGATACCGGCAGCGGCTTCATCGAGCGCGAGCTCAAGCTGCACCGCGGCGGCGAGGAGACGATCACGGTGGACTGCACGGTCACGCCGCTGCTGGGCGGCAAGCCGGGGCTGATGATGGAGATCCTGGCGCTGGACCGGCACTTGCGCATCTCGCGCGACGAGCTGCTGCAGGCCCAGCACCAGGCCAGCCGCGAGCTGATCCGCGGCCTGGCCCACGAGATCAAGAACCCGCTCGGCGGCATCCGCGGCGCGGCGCAGCTGCTGGAGCGCGAGTACCCCGACATCGAGCACCGCGAGTACACCCGGGTGATCATCCGCGAGGCCGACCGGCTGCAGAACCTGGTGGACCGCATGATCGGCCCCAACCGGCTGCCGCAGAAGTCGATGGTCAACGTGCACCTGATCCTGGAGCACGTGCGGCAGCTGCTGGAGGCGGAGGCGCCGGCGGGAATCGTGGTGCTGCGCGACTACGATCCCAGCATTCCCGAGCTGTACGCCGACCGCGAGCAACTGATCCAGGCCACGCTCAACATCGGCCGCAACGCCATGCAGGCGATCGGCGCCGGCGGCAACGGCATGATCGTGCTGCGCACCCGCACGCGCCGCCAGGTGACGATCGGCGGACGCCGCCACAAGCTGGCGATCCAGGTCGACATCGAGGACAACGGCCCGGGCATCCCGCCGGCCCTGCTCGAAAAAATCTTCTATCCCATGGTGACGACGCGCGCCGAAGGCACCGGCCTCGGCCTGCCCATCGCCCAATACCTGATACACAGCCACGGAGGACTGATCGAATGCCAGTCGCAACCGGGGCGCACGGTGTTTTCCATGTTCCTGCCCTTGGGGGACAAGCCGTGAGCGCACCGATCAAAGTATGGATCGTCGACGACGACGAATCGATCCGCTGGGTGCTGGAGAAAGCGCTGCGCCGCGAAGGCATGCGGGTGCAGAGCTTCCCCGGCGCCGCCGAGCTGCTCGACGCCCTGCCCGACGAAACGCCGGACGTGCTGATCTGCGACATCCGCATGCCGGGCGTGAACGGCCTGGAGCTGATGGAGCGGGTGCGCGCCAGCAAACCCGACCTGCCGGTGATCATCGTCACCGCCTACTCCGACCTCGACGCGGCGGTGTCGGCGTTCAAGGGCGGCGCCTTCGAGTACCTGCCCAAGCCCTTCGACGTCGACGGCGTGGCCTCGCTGGTGCAACGCGCGGCGGCCAAGCGCGGCAGCGTGACGGCGTCGGTGCAGCCGGCCGAACGCACCGCCATCATCGGCGCCGCGCCGGCGATGCAGGACGTGTTCCGCGCCATCGGCCGCCTCGCCGCCTCGCAGATCACGGTGCTCATCACCGGCGAATCCGGCACCGGCAAGGAGCTGATCGCGCGCGCCCTGCACACCAACAGCCCGCGCGCCAACAAGCCCTTCATCGCCATCAACACCGCCGCCATCCCCAAGGACCTGCTCGAGTCGGAGTTCTTCGGCCACGAGCGCGGCGCCTTCACCGGCGCGCAGATGCAGCGCAAGGGCCGCTTCGAGCAGGCCGACGGCGGCACCCTGTTCCTGGACGAGATCGGCGACATGCCGGCCGACCTGCAGACGCGCCTGCTGCGCGTGCTGCAGGACGGGCAGTTCTACCGCGTCGGCGGCGTGGCGCCGGTGAGCGTGGACGTGCGCATCATCGCCGCCACCCACCAGAACCTGGAGCGCGCGGTGCAGGAAGGCCGCTTCCGCGAGGACCTGTTCCACCGCATCAACGTGATCCGCATCCGGGTGCCCCCGCTGCGCGAGCGGCGCGAGGACATCGCGCTGCTGCTGCGGCATTTCCTGGATTCGGCGGCGAGGGAGCTGAAAGCCGAACCGAAGCAGCTGCTGCCGGAAGTGCTGGCGCGGCTGCAGGCCTACGACTGGCCCGGCAATGTGCGCCAGCTCGAAAACGCCTGCCGCTGGCTCACCGTGATGGCACCCGGGCGCGACATCCACCTGCAGGACCTGCCGCCGGAGCTGCGTCTGGTCGCCGGCTCCGCCGACGCTGCGGCAGCGCCAGCGGCCATCGACGGCGTCGCGCCGGCGGGCGTGGCCACCAGGGCGGATGCTCCGGCCGCGGGGTCCTGGCACGAGGCGCTGGGCCGCTGGGCCGAGTCCGCGCTGGGCAGCGGCCAGAACGACCTGCTCGGCGAAGCCTCGCCGCTGTTCGAGCGCACCCTGATCCAGGTGGCGCTGGCCGCCTGCAAAGGCCAGCGCCAGGAAGCAGCGCGGCGCCTCGGCTGGGGCCGCAATACGCTGACCCGCAAGATCAAGGAGCTGGGGATCGACGACTAGCATGTGTCTAGCCAGCAGCTAACGGGCAGGCTGGGATGAAGCGTAGCGAATCCCAGACGAGCCGGTGTGCAGCAATGCTGGGTTTCGCTACGCTTCAACCCAGCCTACGGGTGGCTGATCAATTGTCACCCCGGCGCAAGCCGGGGTGCAGGGGCCACAGCGCCGCGCTGAATTCCCTGGATTCGCTTTCGCCGGAATGACGATCGCGAATTGATCGGAACCTTCCTAGTGATGCTGCAGGTGCAGCACGTGCGTGGCGGCCTCGTGCCCGTATTTCGCGCGCAGCCAGCGCAGCTGGAACGTATGGCGCGCCGCACGCGCGAGGTCGTGCAGGTACCAGGCGTTGACCGAAGCGCCGACCAGGGCGCCGACCAGCGGCACCGACTCCCCCGCCTTGCGCCAGCCCAGGTTGCGGGCCAGGCTCTTGCCTAGATTGTTGACGCTGAAGGCCACGCTGTCCTTGGCCAACTCGCGCTGCGCCGCCCGGCTGATCCCCTCGACCCAGGCGGTCCCCGCGCCGCTATCCAGCACCTCGTCGATGGCGCGCAGCGCTTCCACCTTCTCGTCCATCGAATTGGCCGAGGCCAGCGCGAACACCGCCACCGGCAGACGCCGCAGCTCGGGCGGCGCGAGGTCCTCGCCGTAGCACAGGGCCGTGCGGTGGATGGTGCGGAAGGTGAGCGTGAGCAGGGTCGGCAGGTCGACCAGCAGACCCAGACCACCGGCCACGCCGCACAGCGCGCCGCTGCCGCCGGCGAACAGCATGGCGCGGCGTGCGACCTGCTCCGCCAGGCGATCGCAACCCTGCAGCGGCAGCTCGCGCAGCGCCTCGATCTCGTCGACGCCGGCATGCCGCAGCACCGACTTGCGGTCGGCCAGGCGCACCGCCAGCCCGTGCACGGCCTGCAGCGCCACCCGCAGCACCACCGTCGGCACCACCTTCTCCGCCGCGTCGGCCAGCGGCGCCGAGGCGTGGCCGATGGTGCGCGTCGCCAGGCCGGGCGGCTGCGCGCGCCAGTGACGGATCCGGACCAGCTGCTCGTGCTCGTACTCGTTGAGGGGGCTCATGCGATCAATATTAACCCTGCGGCGTGACAAAATAGCGCATGTGCCTGATCGCCTTCGCCTGGAACGCCCACCCCGACTACGCGTTGGCGCTCGCCGCCAACCGCGACGAGTTCCACGCGCGACCCAGCGCCGCGCTCGGCCACTGGCCCGACGCGCCCGCCGTGGCCGGCGGCCGCGACCTGCGCGAAGGCGGCAGCTGGCTGGCGCTGCACCGCGAGGGGCGCTTCGCCGCGGTGACCAACGTGCGCGAGCCGC
>JARLJS010000138.1 GCA_031291075.1 Nevskia sp.
GCGCCGGGCCGCGTTGCTCGTCGCTCCTGTGCAATCAGCACACCGCGCTCCTCGCGCCTTGCCCGACACAAAATGGCAAGCCGCGGGAGGGCATGGAGTTGTTCAGAGGCTCCCTAGAGAAAGTTTCCGGTCGCCGGTTTCCAGCTTCCGGAGAAGAAGCGGCTTTTTCTGGAAACCGGAAACTGGAAACTGCTTTACAGGTTGTACGCCAGGTGGAACGTGGCGTAGTCGCGATCCATGTACGGGTTGGCCTTCAGCGGGCTGGAGCCGATCGTCTCGTCGGGGTTGCCGAAGAAGAAGTTGTAGCCCACGCCAACCTCGAGATTGCCCAGGTACTGCATGTTGACGCTGATGCCCAGGCGGGTGTCGCCCTGCCCGTAGAACGCGCCGAAGGCGCCGGCCATGGAGGGGTTGCCTTTCACCAGCATGCCGAAGGAGATCGGCGTGGACATGTCCCAGCCGTCGATCACGTTGTGCTTGGTCGGGATGGTCAGCGTGTTGAAAGCCCAGGCGTTGCGGCTGTAGAACAGCGTATCGCCGTTGCCCAGGGGGATGATGCCGGGGATGTCGTTCGGCAGCCGGTCGATGCCGTTGACGTGCACCGCACCCGTCTCCATGGTGAAGGCCAGGTCGTCGTAGAAGAAGTGCGGATTGGTCACGTAGATCGCCGACACCAGGGCCTGGCTGATGCGGCCGCGAGTGTAGACCGGGCTGACCACCCCGGAAATGGCGGTCGCCACCGGCATGTCGACGCCATCGCGGTAATTGAGCTCGCCGGCGACGTTGAACGGCCCGATCACGGTGGAGAAGGAGCTGCCGTAGAGGTGGATGCCGTCGTAGTACTTGACGTTGTAGGTGGTGGGGACGTACTGGTTGATGATCGCGGTGGTGATCGTCGGCTTGGTGGTGAACGGCGCGAAACCGATGTTGAGCTGCACCGCCGGGTTGCTGTCGTCATAGCGCAGGAAGTACAGGCCGACGTTGGTGCGCGAGGCAACCTGGTACTCCGCGCCGACGCCGTACTGTCCGCCGGAGCTCGGCCTGAGGTCCGGGCCGCGGATGGTATTGATGGTCTTGGGGGCGTCCAGGGCCTTGCCGACCGGCGCCAGGATCACGTTGCAGACGAAGTTCTCGACTCCCTGCGGGATCACCGGCACCGGCGTGTTGCCGATGTGGAAGTTGGTGAGCAGGCCGGGGCATTCGCCCGGCCCGCCGTAGAGCGGATTGGCCGAACCGTAAACGAAGGTCGCGCCCGGCCCCACCGCGTCGGCGGGCGAGAAATAGTCGCCCTCGGGGAAGATCTCGCTGGCACGGTAAGCCAGCTTGTAGTAGCCCAGCAGCGACAGGTCGTTGGTCACGCCCAGCCGCAGCGCCACCTGGTCGGTCGGCAGCAGGATGCTCTTGACCTCGGCGCCGGGGACGAAGGCCTTGGTGGCATCGGCGCGGCTCTGCGCCAGGGCGATGCCGGAGAAGAACAGGCTCTGGCCCCAGGCGACCAGCTGCTGGCCGACGCGCAGGTCGACGTTCATGTCGAACAGGGTCCAGTCGCCGTAGGCATAGGCGTCCAGCAGGCGGAAGCGCTGGCCGTCGTAGTAGCGGGCGCCCGACGTCCAGTGGGTATGCGGCAGGTCGGTGTTGTTGGTTTCCGGGGAGTTGTTGTCGTTGGGGTGGTGATAGACCTGGTCGTAGAAGCCGTCGCCGCTGGTGACGACGCCGTAGTTGTTCCAGTGGAACTGCAGCTCGGCCAGGGCGCTGACGCGGTTGTTGATCAGGCTGCCGGCCTTGAAGTTGCGGTCGCCGTCATCGAAGTTGATGGTGGTCGGCAGACCGGACTGGGTGAAGCGGAAGATCTGCGCCGGCTGCCCCGCCGGGATCACCGGGAACAGGTAGGACTGGAACGAGTCGACCGGTCCGTTGATGAGGGCGTTGTTGGCGTTGTGCGCGCGCACGGCCAGGCCGTAACCGAGCGTGGTCTTGTAGTCGAGCGACGCGTTCTCCCACAGATCGAGCGTGCCGGCCTGGGCCGTCCCCTGGCAGGCGGCGTATCCCAGCAGTAACCCCAGTACCCCCGATCCCCTTTTCAGAACAAAGAATGTCTGGCGCCGAACAGGCAAGGGCATTGTTTTTCTCCTCCGATGCAGCCGTTACCTTATCGGCACGTCCCTGCACAAACCTCGTCCAAAATGATGAGTGCGCATCCGCTGCACGAAGCTTCCCTTGCCGGGTGGGCAGCGATACTGTAGCGCTTTGCCGGTCGGGGCAGAAGGCATCAGGGCGGTGGAACCGCCGCGGCGGACGCCTCGGTGCCGGTCTGGGCCAGGGTCGCCTGCCACTGCTCCAGCTTGGCGCCGATCAGGGCACCCTTGGCCATCTGCGGCTCCGAGTGCTGCTCGTGGTGGCGGGTCTCCCACTGCCTGACCAGGCCCCGGGCGGTGAAGAAGGCATCGGTGAACGAGGCGGTACGGTTCAGGGCCTGCTGCAGGTAGGCACGCCCGAAGTAGGTGAAGTCGGCGTCGTCGGAGCAGCCGAAGGAGGTGCGGTCGGCGCGGGCGGCGGTGAGCACCAGGGTATGGTCGTCCTTGAGGGTATCGACGAGCTGCCGCTATAGCAGGCGGACACCACGATCACCTTCCACAGGATGCCGGAATCGTGGAGCATCTGCGCCAGGCGGGTGGCGGTGAACGGGGTCAGGCTGAGGTAGTCGAGCTCCTCGACCAGTTCCGCGTCACGCGAGCCATGGCTGGTGAGATAGAGGAACAGGATGTCCTGCTGCGGATCCATCTTGCGGCCGATGGCGCGCAGGGCGCGATCGAGATTGGTGACGGTGGCCAGCGGCACCTGCTCGACCGATTCGCGGCTGTTGACCAGGGTGAGGGTGCGCTGGGCGGCGCCGAAGCGGTTCTGGAACAGTTGGGCGCCGTACAGCGCCTCCTTGCGGAACACGTCCTGGGCGCCATCCGGCGCCACCGCCACGAAGTACAGCCCGGGGCTGCCGGGGCGGCTGGGGGCGATGGCGTCGAGCGCGGCGCCGAGCAGGCCGTCCTGCCGGGCGAACACCTCCTCGGCCACCAGCGGCGTCAGCGGCCGCCGCACGTAGTCGCGGCGGTAGTCACGTTCGCGCCCGGCGCTCTGGTGGACCGCCCCGGACGCCGCCGCAGCGGTCGCGGGCAGCGCCGGCGGGCGCGCCTGGGCAGGCCGGCCCTGCACCGCGAGGTAAGCGGCGGCGGCCACCATCGCCAGCAACGCCCCTGCCGCCGTGGCCGCCTGGCGCGGACGGACCGTCCGCAGCCAGGGCAGCGAGCGCGAAAGCAGGTCGAAGCTCAGCATCGGGCGCTCCTCGAGAATGGAGGTTTGCCGGTCCGGCCCCGTGCCGGCCGGCGCGAACCGCGCCGGTCCAGTATGCCGCAGCGAAAGCCGGCCGGGGAGCGGTACACTGACGCCCCCGGGCCCGCCCAACGGCCGGACCACCTTCTCATTCAATCCAAGCTGAGCGATACGCCATGAGCAACGCCCCCGCCCCGACCCGCCCCTATGTCTCCCCCTGGATGGACGAGGACCTCGCCATCTTCCGCGACGCCGTGTCGCGTTTCGCCGAGGCCGAAATGGTGCCCAACGACGAGCACTGGCGGCAGCAGAAGCACGTGGGTCACGAGATCTGGCGCAAGGCCGGCGCCCAGGGCCTGCTCTGCACCGATATCCCGGCCGAGTACGGCGGCGCCGGCGGCGACTTCCGCCACGAAGCGGTGGTCTACGAGGAGCTGCTGCGCCGCGGCCTGTCCGGCTTCGGCCAGGGCGTGCACAGCATCTGCGCCCACTACATCCTCAACCACGGCACCGAGGAGCAGAAGCAGCGCTTCCTGCCGCGCATGGCGCGGGGCGAACTGGTCGGCGCCATCGCCATGACCGAGCCCGGCGCCGGCTCCGACCTGCAGGGCGTGCGCACCAAGGCGGTGAAGGACGGCGACGACTACGTCATCAACGGCTCCAAGATCTTCATCACCAACGGTTACCTGGCCGAGATCATGATCGTGGTGGCCAAGACCGACCCGACCCAGGGCGCCAAGGGCACCTCGATCTTCCTGGTGGAGACACCCAATCTTCCGGGCTACCGCGTCGGCCGCATCCTCGACAAGATGGGCATGAAGGCGCAGGACACCTCCGAGCTGTTCTTCGAGGATGTGCGGGTGTCCGCCGCCAACCTGCTGGGCGGCCGCGAGGGCCAGGGCTTCTACCAGCTCATGTCGGACCTGCCCTACGAGCGCCTGATCGTGGCGCTGGGCGGCGTGGCCGCAATGGAGGGCGCGTTGGAAGTCACCAAGCAGTACGTGCGCGAGCGCAAGGCCTTCGGCAAGACCATCGCCGAGTTCCAGAACACCAAGTTCAAGCTGGCCGAGATCGCCACCAAGACCCGCATCGCCCGCGTCTTCGTCGACCGCTGCATCCACGACCAGCTCGAGGGCACGCTCGACACCGCCACCGCCTCGATGGCCAAGTACTGGATCACCGACACCCAGCAGGAAGTGCTGGACGAGTGCGTGCAGCTCCACGGCGGCTACGGCTACATGAACGAGTACCTGGTGACGCGCATGTTCGCCGATGCCCGCGTGCAGCGCATCTACGGCGGCACCAACGAGATCATGAAGGAGTTGATCGCTCGCAGCCTGGGGTGAGACCCGGCGCTGAGGCGATGACTCAATGTCATCGCCTGCGGGGTCGAACGCCCGGCCACGGATGGCCGGGCAGGGGGTTGGCGGCGTGATGCGGTCTCGCCAGGGATGGCCAGGCAGCCGCGTTGGAACCGCGGCCTTGATCCCGGATTCCGCTGCGCTTCATCCGGGCTACGTCTTCCCCAAAGCAAAAAGGCGCCGGTGACGGCGCCCTTTTGCTCACGCGCGTTACGCCGCGTCGCTGGTCAAAGCCCCGCGTCCGGCGTCTGTGAGCCGGTCCTGGTGGTCGATCAGCCCGGCGCGGCGCAGCGCCGCGAGGGTCAGCATGCACTTGCCGAAGTCGCCGCTTATACGGCAACCGCCGAAGGGGTCGCGCCCCGCGGCGATATCGCACAGTGCTATCAGTTCCATTTCGCTGAGGTTCAGGTCCATGACAATGCCCTCCTTTTTTCCGCCCCGTGCCGTCATTTAGCGGCGGAACAGGAATCTTGGAACCTGGTATACCGGCTCAAAGGTGAATGCGGGCTGAAGAGCGGCAAGGCAGGGCCGCCCCAGGGAACCTCCGGGCCTGTTCCGGCTACTCCGCCGGCACCGAAGGCGCGCCGGAAGTGGGTGGGCCGGCGGGCATCTCGTCCTTGTCCTCGTCGTCGGCCGGCACGGTGTCCTGCGGCTTGACCGCGGCCTTGGCCTGCGGCGTGCGGTAGACCACCTGGCCCAGCAGGTACTGGTCGATCATCTGCCGCGCCACCGGCGCCGCCGAGGTGGCGCCCCAGCCGGCGTGCTCGGCCACCACCGCCACCGCGATGCGGGGGTCTTCCACCGGCGCAAAGGCGATGAACAGCGCGTGGTCGCGCAGCTGCCGCGGCACGGTGTCGAGCTTGGGCGCGTAGGTCTCGTCCTGTTTCAGGCCGGCGACCTGGGCGGTGCCGGTCTTGCCGGCCGAGGTGTAGGGCGCGTCCTTGAACACCGCGTAGGCGGTGCCGGTGGGACCCTGTGTCACCAGCGACATGCCCTTGATCACGCGCTCATAGACCCAGGGCTCGATGTCCTTGATCGGCGGCAGCGCTTCCGGCCGCACCGCCCTGACGTTGCCGGTGACCGGGTCGCGCATGGCGTGCACCATGTGCGGCTGGAAGCCGCCGCCGTGCATGGCCAGCCGCGCCACCGCCTGCGCCAGCTCCACCGGCGTGATGGTGAAGTAACCCTGGCCGACGCCCATGTTGACGGTCTCGCCGAGGTACCAGTTCTGGTGGTACACGCGCCGCTTCCACTCGCGCGAGGGCAGGATGCCGGCCTTCTCGTTGGGGATGTCCACCCCGGTGAGCTTGCCGAAGCCAAACTCCCCCAGCACCTGGCCGATCCGGTCGATGCCGAGGTTGACCGCCGCCTGGTAGAAGTAGACGTCGCAGGACTGGGCGATGGCTTGGTCCAGCGCCAGCCAGCCGTGGCCAGTGCGCTTGTCGCAGCGGTACTTGCGCGCCACGCCGGGCAGCTGGAAGTAGCCGGGGTCGAAGTTGGGCTTGTCCGGATTGATGGTGCCGAAGTGCAGGCCGGCAAGGGCCAGGAACGGCTTGATGGTGGAGCCGGACGGGTAGGTGCCGAGCAGGGCCCGGTTGTAGAGGGGACGCTCCGGATCCTCCAGCAGGGCGTGGTAGGTATCGTTGTCGATGCCCTCCACGAATTGCGCCGGGGCGAAGCCGGGCTTGCTCACCAGCGCCAGCACCTCGCCGGTCTTGGGGTCGATCGCCACCGCCGCGCCGTCGAGTTCGCCGAAGGCGTTCTGGGCCACGTTCTGCAGCTTGGCGTCGATCGAGAGGTAGAGATCCTGTCCCGGCTGCCCGGGGTGGTAATCCAGCTCGCGCAGCGGCCGGCCACCGGCGTTGGCCTCGATGATCTTGTTGCCCGGCATGCCGCGCAGGTCGTCCTCGTGGCTGCGCTCGATGCCGGACTTGCCGATCTGGGTGAGGCCCTGGTACTTGTCCTCGTCCAGGTTGGCGTAGTCGGCATCGGAGATGCCGCCAACGTAACCGATCAGGTGGGCGGTGGCCTCCGCCATCGGGTAGTCGCGGGCCAGGTCGCCCTTGACGTCCACACCGACGAACTCGTAGCGGTTGACTTCGTAGCGCGCCACCTCCTCCATCGACAGGTGGGTGCGCAGCGGCACCGCGTTGTAGCGCTGGGTCTTGCGCATGCGGTCCTTGAAGCGCTTGATGTCGCGGTCGTTGAGCTGCACCAGCTGGCCCAGCCGCGCCAGGGTGTTGTCCAGGCCCTGCACCTTCTCCGGGGTGAGCTCGAGCACGAAGCTGGGCTGGTTCTGGGCGAGCAACGTGCCGTTGCGGTCGAAGATGAGGCCGCGCACCGGCGCCACCGGCATCAGGCGCATGCGGTTTTCGTCGGCACGGGTGGAGTAGTAGGTGTGCTGGACCACCTGGATCTGCGCCAGCCGGGCGATGAGCAGGCCGGCCAGCAGCAGCACGATCAGCGCCGCAACCATCACCCGACGGGTGAAGGCGCGCTTTTCCTCGAAGACGTCGCGGACCGATTCAAAGCTTTCCGACAGGACGAAACGGCCCGGCGGGCTGCGCCCGATCTGTGCGGTACCGGAGCGGCGTCCGGGGGGGATCGTGGAATTCATCAAACCCTGTCGCGCGGGGCCGACGGCACCCGCGATGGAACCTCATGCCCGCCCATGGCGGCCCAGCCGCACCGCGCCAGCCTCGGCCACACCACTGCCAGCGCCGACGGTCGGCAGCCTTGCCACACTTCCGAAACTTTCACTTTTTCAGTCAACAAGATACAGCTTCGATCTCGCGCGCCGCGACAAATTCGTGCAGGTATGCGGCGCGGCCTTGCGATACCATGACGGCCTAGATCTTGCGGGCGCGATTTGCATCGGCGCACCGCAAGCCCAGGGATCGGGGTGATTTTCCACTAATGCACAGAAAAATCATATCCGCGGCGTTCGCCGCGGGCGGTATCTTTTTACTTTGCGGTTGCGGCAACAGCACCCCGCCGGAGACGGCCACCGGAACGACGCCTTCCAGCGCTGGTTCGCAGGGGAAGGTGTTTTCCGGCGACGCCGCCCCGGCCAATCTCGACCTGCCAGCCGGCTCGCGCGCGTTCAGCCACACGGTCGATCACCGGCAGGTGATCTACGTGGTGCCCGATCCCGCGCCGGCTTCGCCGGCGCCGCTGATGATCGTGCTCGACTACCTCGGCGGCAATCCCAGCTTCATGGCCAACCTGATCAAAGCCGGCGCACATGCCGCCCAGGGCGAGGTGCTGGCCTTCCCCGCCCACCAGGGCGTGAGCTGGAACAACGGGGTCGAATCGACCGGCGGCGACCCCCAGGCCGACATCGATTTCCTCGGCGACGTCATCGCCGACGCGGTCGCCAACCTGCCGGTGGAAGCCTCGAAGATCTCCATGACCGGTTACTCCGAGGGCGGCTTCATGGCCGACCTGTTCGCCTGCAAGCGGCCGGGACTGCTGACCGGCTTCGGCATGGTCGGTGCGTCGCAGCTCGACACGACCCAGTGCGAAACCGGCGCGCCGCTGAAGATGATCGACATCGCCGGCACCGCGGACCGCGAAGTGCCCTACGACGGCTACGGCAAGGTGGAATCGGCCGCGACCACGCTGTCGCAGTGGCAGGCGACGGACGGCTGCAGCGGCCAGGACACGGCCACCACGCTGCCGGCGGCGGTCAACGACGGCACCAGCGTGATCCGGCACCAGCTCGCCGGCTGCCAGGCCGTGCTTTACGAGATCGTCAACGGCGGCCACACCTGGCCGGGGGCGGAGGTCACGCCCAGCACGACCCTGCTTGGCACCACCTCGCAGAATCTGGACGCCACCCAGGTGCAATGGGAGTTCTTCGCCGACTAGGGCCGCCGCGGCGAACTATTGCGGATAGGGTTCATGGTGCTCCGGCTCCGGCCGCGGATGCTGAGCTTGCGGCTGCGGCCGTGACGGCGCCGCCTGGGGTGGCGGCGGTTTGCGGTTCTGCGGCGGAGGGCCGGGCGGATGCCGTTGCTGCGCTGCGTTCTGCGGCGCCGGGTGAGGCTGGGGCGCGGGCGCAGGATGCGGCGGCGGCAGCTCTGGCTGGACCACAGGCCGCGGCGCGGGACGCTCCGCCTCGGCGGCGCGCTCCGGCCGGCGCTCTTCCTCGCGCCCCTCTTCATGAACCGGGACCGCGCCGCGATCCTCGAACGCGCCCGCCCGCGGCGTGGCGCCGATCGCCGGCCGGCCATGGTTCTCGTTGAGGTACAGGGCATGGTTGCCGCCGGCGCCGCGCTCGTGCTGAGCCTGCTCCGCCGTCGGCTGGAAGTGCCGTTCGTGCCCGGCCGCTTGTTCCTGCGGCGTGGGCTGGGCGCTGACGCCACCGGCGCCGCCGTTGTAGCTGATGCGGTTCACCGTGATGTTGTTGATCACGGTGGTGTTGTAGGTGTTGTGGATTTCGGTGACATTGACGTTGTTGACGGCGGTGTTGTAGCGGAACTCGTTGTTCTCCCAGCGCCCGCCCTCGTAGCCGGATCCGCCGTAGCCGTGGCCGTAGTTCACGCCGCCGTAGAAGCCCACGTGCGGTCCCCAGTAACCGGCATGGAACACGAACACCGCGCCACTCCAGCCCCAGTAGCCGGGGGTCCACAGCACGCCAGGCTGCGGCGGCAACACCCAGGTGCCGGGCACCCAGTAGTAACCGCCGGGGGCGTGCGCCCAATAACCGGGGGTCCAGATGTACCCCGGTCCCGGGCACAAGGGCTGCTCGTAGACGGGCAGCGGCGGCGGCGGCTCCACCACCGCCACCACGGGCGGCGGGGGCGGCTCGGGATAGACCACGGCCTCCTCGGCGCAGGCGGCTAGCAGCACGGCGGGAGCGAGCGCGGCCAGGCGCGCGAGATGGCGATGGTGCACGGGCATTTTTTTCTGAATCCCTGGGTGGACGCCTTGCGGCGGATGGTCGGCAGCCTACCGGCCGGAGGTGAACCGGCGCTGAATTTTTGCCGGAACCCCTTAACACATATTAATCGCCGCCCTGCTTGCGGTTCATGTGCGATTCAGCCACGGTGAGCGAGCATCGCTTTCAGTTTAGTGTGCACGGGCGGAGTGCTCCATGGCGCGCCACAGTCGGTTCCGGTTGGTCCCAGCGCTGGCGCTGGCGCTCGCCCTCGGCCTTGCCGCCGTTGGCGTCGCGGCGGCCGACGGCCGTACCGCCCTCAGCCCCGAACAGCGCGCCCTGCACGTGCTCGACCGGCTCGGCTACGGCCCGGCGCCAGGCGACCTCGACCGCGTCATGCACATGGGCGTGGATGCCTATGTCGAACAGCAGCTCCACCCCGAAACCCTGCGCGATCCGCCGGCGCTGAGCACGCGCCTTGACGCGCTGGAGACGCTCAAGCTGTCCAGCGCCGATCTCTACGCGGACTACGGCCCGCCGGCGCGCCGCGCCGCCGGCGGCGACCAGGCGGCGGTGGACCGCGTCAACCAGCGACAGAACCGCGTCGCCGACCAGGCCCGCGAAGCGCGGCTGCTGCGCGCCATCTACAGCCCCGCGCAACTACAGGAGGCGATGGTCGACTTCTGGTTCAATCATTTCAACGTCTTCATCGACAAGGGCCAGGAGGACAAGATCTGGACCGCGGCCTACGAGCGCGACGCCATCCGCCCCTACGCGCTCGGCCGTTTCCGCCAGCTGCTGTTCGCCACCGCCACGCACCCGGCGATGCTGTACTACCTCGACAACTGGCAGAGCAGCGCCGTCAGCGTCGACAAGAACGGCCACAGCCACGGCGGCCTCAACGAGAACTACGCGCGCGAGGTGATGGAGCTGCATACCCTCGGCGTGGACGGCGGCTACAGCCAGGCCGACGTGACCGAGCTGGCGCGGATCCTGACCGGCTGGACCTTCGTGCCGAAAGAGCTGGAGAATCGCGGGCTTGCCTTCCACTTCGACCCCAAGCGCCACGACTACGCCGCCAAGCGCTTCCTCGGCCGCAGTTTCCCCGAGGGCGGCGGCGTGGACGAAGGCGAGCGCGCCCTCGACATGCTGGCGGCAAGCCCCGCCACCGCGCGTCACATCGCCTTCGAGCTGGCGCAGTATTTCGTCGCCGACCGGCCGCCGCCGAAGCTGGTGGACCGCCTGGCGCAGCGCTTCATGAAGAACGGCGGCGACATCCGCGACACACTGGCGCTGCTGTTCAAGAGCCCGGAGTTCTGGGACCCCCGCAACGTGGCCGCCAAGTACAAGACGCCGTACCAGTACGTCGTCTCCAGCGTGCGCGCCAGTGGCCTGCCGATGGCGCTGAACGTGCGGCCGCTGCTGGGCGCGCTGTACCAGAACGGCCAGCCGCTGTACGCCTGCCTGACGCCGGACGGCTACAAGAACACGCAGGCGGCCTGGCTCAATCCGGACGCCATGATTTACCGCCTCAACTTCGCTAATGCACTCGGCAGCGGCAACCTGCCGCTGTGGCAGGTGCCACCCGCACCCGCCGCCCAGCCGGCGATGGCCGGCGGGCTGATGGATGCGCGCGCGGTGGCAGCGCCCATGCCGACGCCGGCCAAGCCGCAGCCGCCGGACCCCTTCGTGATGCAGGCGACGCTGGGCGCCGGCTTCTCGCTCGACACCGCCGAAGCCCTGGCCGCGGCCCGTCCGCCGCTGCGCCCCGGGCTGATGCTCGGCAGTCCCGAATTCATGCGGCACTAGCGCCGCGCCGGAGTGTTGCCATGGACCGCAGAACCCTGTTGAAATCCCTCGCCTCGGCCGGCGCCGCCGGCCTGCTGCCGCTGTCACGCTCCGGCTGGGCCGCGGTCACCGACGGCGGGCCCGGGCCGCGCCTGATCGTGGTGATGTTGCGCGGCGCGGTGGATGGCCTGAACCTGGTGGTGCCCTGCGCCGACGGCAACTATTACCGCCTGCGCGGCAGCATCGCCGTCCCGCGCCCGGGCCAGGACAAGGGCGCGCTGGACCTGGACGGCCGCTTCGGCCTGCACCCGGCACTGGCCCCGCTGCTGCCGCTGTGGCAGTCGCACCAGCTGGCGTTCGTGCACGCCGCCGGCTCGCCCGACCCGACACGCTCCCACTTCGACGCGCAGGATTACATGGAGAGCGGCACGCCCGGCGTCAAACGCACCGGCGACGGCTGGATGAACCGGCTGCTGGGCCAGCTTGCTCCCACCCCGGGCTCGCTCAACGCGGTGAGCCTGGGCCCGGTGCTGCCACGCATCTTCAGCGGCACGAACAACGTCGCCAACATCCCGCTGGGTCGCGACGCCGCCAAGCCCACCGCGATGGACCGGCCCGAGATCAGCGCCGCCTACGACCGCATGTACTCCAATGCCGGCGAGCTCGGCGCCGCCTACCGCGAAGGCCGCGAGTCGCGCGAGCACGTCCTGTCCGACCTGTCGAGCGACCCGGTCTCGCCCGAGTCGATGCAGGCCGACCACGGCGCGCCGCCGCCGCAGGGGTTCGCCCTGGACGCAGCCCAGCTCGCCACCCTGATCCGCCGCAACCCGGGCCTGCGCCTGTCCTTCATGCAGCTCGGCGGCTGGGATACGCACGTCAACCAGGGCGGCAGCGAAGGCCAGCTCGCCAACCGGCTGAAACCGCTGGCCGAGGGCCTGGCCACGCTGTCGACCCAGCTGGGGCCGGCATGGAACGACACCGTGGTGGTGGTGATGTCCGAGTTCGGCCGCACCGCACACCAGAACGGCACCGGCGGCACCGACCACGGTCACGGCAACGTCATGTGGGTGCTCGGCGGCCGCGTGCATGGCGGCAAGGTCTATGGAGACTGGCCCGGTCTCGACGATGCTGCGCTGTACGAACGCCGCGACCTGGCCGTGACCACCGATTTCCGCAGTGTGCTCAGGCAGGTGTGCGAACGGCACCTGAAGCTGACCGACCGCCAGCTCGCGGCGGTGTTTCCGCAGGCGCCGTCGACCGGCAAGGCGGCGCTGGCGCAATTGATCTGAGTTAAAAGGCCTTCAGTCCGCAAATGGACGCAAATAAACGCAAATACAAAATTGCTTGGGCTTCTTATTTGCGTTTATTTGCGTTCATTTGCGGACGAATATTCAGGCCCTGAACCGCCGCCGCCATACGATCGACGGCAGCTCGATGCGCTCGTCGATGGTGCCGGACCAGCTCACCTCGATCCCGTGGCGGACCAGCACCTCGGCGATGCGGTGGCCGACCTCCAGGCCCCTCTCGTTGTCGCCCAGGATGTCGCCGAAGCTCAGCAGCAGGCCCTGGCCGTCGACCGCCCGCTCCAGGTCCTGGCCGTGGTAGAAGCAATACCCCTCCACCTCCGACTCCTCGCCGCCGAGTTCGCGATAGACCTCGGTGATGTCGTCGATGCCGTCGTCCTGCGTGTAGCCGGCGTTCTGCAGGGCGATGATGCGCTCGTCGTTGAGATCGTCGAAGGCCTGGTCGAGCCGGTCGCAGTCCGTCACCGCCGGCCAGGCGCTCTCCTGCTCCGCCTTGCGCTCGAATTCCTCGCGTACGCGCTGCTCGACCCATTCGCCGTCGATCTCGCCCGGCTCGAAGATCTCCTCCAGGACGATGTCGCAGACCTCGTCCTCGTCGTAGAAGCCGGACCAGACCAACCGCCTGATTTCGCCCGCCGCATACTCGCTCATCGCCGATCCACTCCGCCAAGTCGCCGCGCAGGAGTGCACAGACTACCCAAGTTACGCGCGCTCCGCTCGCCGGCGTGCGGCCACGCGCGGCGGACCGTGCTCCGGCGCGGCCGGAACGAGCCGGGCCGGAGCGGGAACAGCCGGCCTACTTGTGCGGACCGTTGTTGGTGCGCACGCGCAGGGCCGTCAGCTCCTTGACGTCCAGCTCGCCGTCCTTGTTCACGTCCAGCCGGGCGAACTCCGCTTCCATGTAGCTCATGAACTCCTGCTTGGACACCTTGCCGCTCTTGTCCGTGTCCATCAGCAGCAGCAGCTTCTTGGTTTCGGCGGTACCGGCGTCGATGTCGGCGGCGGAAGCACACAAAGCCGTCGCGAAGCCCGCCCCGGCCGCGAGCAGCGTCGCGGCCATCAACACCTTGTTGCTGTTCTTGGTCATGATCGCTTCCTCCAGGTAAATCGCAGTTGAACAATCAAGCCGTGAATCACACCGCACGCAACGTACATAATATGATGCACATCATGCACTGCATGTCATTCAACATGCTGCACAAGATACGATTTTCCGTCCAAACGCAGGCTGCTTCAAGCCGATGCGCCACCCGCTACGGTGCGGCGACGGACGCGATCTCGGTGCGGTTCCACCACCCGCCGCCGAGCGCCTGAAACAGGGCGGCGGTGTCGGTGTAACGGCTGCCCTGGGCCTGCACCAGCGTCACCACCGCCTGCTGGTAGGCCTCCTCCACGGCGAGCAGGGTCAGGTAGTTGACGTAGCCGAGCTGGTACTGCCTGCGGCTGAGGTCGCGGGCCTTGCGCGCCGCCGCCTCGGCGTTGGCGGAGGCTGCCAGCACATCGCCATCGGACTGGATGGCGTGCAGGGTGTCGGCCACGTTCTGGAAGGCGGAGATCACCGTCGAGCGGTACTGCGCCTGCGCCTGGACCAGGGCCTGGCGTGCCGCGCGCTCCTTGTGCAGCAGGTTGTTGCCGTCGAAGATCGGCTGCGACACGTTGCCGATGATGTTCCAGAACGGTCCGCCGTCGGCGAACATCTGGTCGGCCTTGGAGGCGGTGCCGCCGATGGCGCCGCTGAGCGTGAACTGCGGCAGCCGCGCCGCGATCGCCACGCCGACCTGGGCGCTGGCGGAGTGCATCTGCTCCTCGGCCGCGCGCACGTCGGGCCGCTGGTTCACCAGCTTCGACGGCAGGCTCACCGGCAGGTCCTGCGGCAGGTGCAGCGAGGCGAATTCGAAGGTCGCGTCGACATCCTCGTTGGGTAGCTTGCCCACCAGGGCGCGGATCAGGTCGTGGGTCTGCTCGAGCTGCTTCTGCAGCGGCGGCAGCATGGCCTGGGCCTGCGCCAGCGCCGCCTCCTGGGTCGCCACGTCGATGCCCATGGCGTAGCCCAGCTTGAACTGGTTGTGGAGGATGTCCACCGCCTTGGAATTGTCGTCGATGAAGGTCTGGGTGGCGCGGACCTGCTCCTCCAGCGAGGCCTCCTGGATGGCGGCGCCGACGACGTTGTCCACCAGCGTGATGTAGGTCGCCTCCATCTCGTAGCGCAGCGACTCCTCCTGCGCCTTGAGCGACTCGACCTGGCGGCGGTTGGCGCCGAACACGTCGGGCGTATAGCTGAGAGCCAGCTGCGAGGTGAAGAAGTTGAAGTACACCGGGCCGTTGAACGGCGCCGGCCCACCCGGGTTCTGGTAGGTCGAGATGGTGCTGCCGTTGCCCTGGATGCCGGGGGAGTTGCCGCCGACGTTACCGGCCAGTTCCTGGCGTTCGGGCGTAAAGCTGGCCGACACGTTCGGATAGAAATAGCCGCGCTGTGCGGCGGTATTTTCCTGCGCCTGGCGCAGCGCGGCCTGCGCCGCGGTGATGGTCGGGTTGTTCTTCAGCGCCGCTTCGACCAGGGCGTCGAGCTTGGGCGACTGGAACATGGTCCACCAGGCGAAGGGAATGTCCCGGCCCATCTGGAAATGCTGCGGATCGCCAGCGGTCACCGCGGCGCCGGCAGTGGTGTCGGCGATCGGCTTGGGCGCGTAAGCCTCGGCGTTCGGGGCCTCCGGCCGCCTGTAGTCGGGACCCACGGCGCAAGCCGCAAGTCCGGCCGCTGCCAGCACCGGGCCCAGCTGCCGCCCGTGCCGGGCCCAGGCCCGCATCGATCGCGGACATCCGTATGCAGGCTTCAAAATCGTTGCCCCTTCAGCAGACCGGCGGTGAAGCCGGCAGGTGCGCCGATTCTAGGTGGGGCCACCGGCGGCGGAATACTGTGATGAATCACAGGCGAAAAATCACAGTAGACCGCACTGCAGCATCGCACGGATGATGCGCCCACTCTGTCCGGGGATTACGCATGCAATTCGGCAAACGGGCGGTCATCGCGACCGCCGCGCTGGCACTGATGACGGCCGGCGCCTATCTATTGGGTTCTTCCCGCTCGGCCCGCGCCGTGGCGGGAGCGGGCACGGCCCAGGCCGCCGACGCGCCCGCCGCAGCACAGGCCACGTCCGTCCAGGCGCCGGATGCGAGCGTCGACCTGAACGACAACCAGATCAAGGCGATCAAGTTCGGGCCGGCGCAGAACCACACGTTCTCGCCGCAGCGCGTGGCGGTGGGCAGCATCGACTTCGACGAGAACCTGGCGGTGCAGGTGTTCCCGCCCTACCAGGGCCGCATCATCAAGGCCTACGCCGAGATCGGCGACGAGGTGAAGAAGGGGCAGACGCTGTTCACCATCGAGAGCCCGGACCTGATCCAGGCCGAGTCCACCCTGATCGGCGCGGCCGGCGTCTACGAACTGACCACCGCCGCCCTGGCCCGCGCCAAACAGCTCTACGAGAACCAGGGCATCGCGCAGAAGGACATGGAACAGGCCGCATCCGACCAGCAGACCGCCGAGGGCGCGCTGCGCGCGGCACGTGACGCGGTGCGCGTGTTCGGCAAGAGCGAGGCCGAGATCGACGCCATGGTGAAGCTGCGCAAGATCGACCCGGCGCTGGTGGTGCCTGCGCCGCTCAGCGGCCGCGTCACCGCGCGCTTCGCCCAGCCCGGCCTGCTGGTGCAGCCGGGCAACGCCCCCGCTCCGTATGCGGTGGCGGACCTCTCGACCATGTGGATGCTGGCCAACGTCGCCGAGGTCGACAGCCCGCTGTTCCACGTCGGCCAGGACGTGCAGGTCAAGGTGATGGCCTTCCCCGACCGCGACTTCGCCGGCAGGATCACCACCATCGGCGCCACCGTCGACCCTGCCACGCATACCGCGGTGGTGCGCTCCGAGGTGCGTGACCCCAGGCACGAGCTGCGCCCGGGCATGTTCGCCACCTACGTGATCCACACCGGCGATATGGTCAGTGGGGCGGCGGTGCCCCTGTCCGGGGTGGTCCGCGAGGGCGACGGCACCATGAGCATCTGGCTGACCACCGACAAACACCGCTTCACCCGGCGCACGGTGAAGATCGGCATCCAGCAAGATGGCTTCGACCAGATCCTGGACGCCGGTCTGCAGCCCGGCGAACAGGTCGTCACCGACGGGGCGATCTTCCTGAGCAACATGCTCAGCGGCGGCGGCGATTCCTAAGCCCGTCCGCCGCCCGCGGGCCAGGCCAGGCCGCCGGCACGTCCAATTTCCACCTCCAGCAGCGCCCTATTTGAGAGATCACAAGTGCTGAAGTCCCTCCTTGCGTTCGGACTCACCAGTCGAACCATCATCCTGCTGGGCCTGCTGGTGTTCCTGGGAGGCGGCTTCGCCGCGGTATCGAAGCTCAACGTCGAGGCGTACCCGAACCCGGCGCCGGTGATCCTGGAGATCACCGCCCAGGCACCGGGCCTGTCGGCGGAGGAGATGGAGCGCTACTACACCACGCCGATGGAGATCGGGCTGTACTCCACGCCCGGCATCGCCAACATCCGCTCGACCTCGTTCTACGGCCTCTCCTTTGTCCGCGTCACCTTCAAGTACGGCGTGGACTTCTACTTCGCCTACACCCAGGCGGCGCTGTCGCTGCAGCAGAACGTCAGCCTGCCGCAGAACCAGGTGCCGCAGATCCAGCAGTCGAGCCTGGTGGGCGAGGTGTTCCGCTACCAGGTGGTCGGCCCACCGCACTTCGGCCTGACCAACCTGCGCACGGTGCAGGACTGGATCATCCTGCGCCGCCTCTCCACCATCCCGGGCGTGGTGGCGATCAACAGCTGGGGCGGCACCACCAAGGAGTTCGAGGTGGAGGCCGACCTCAACAAGCTGCAGGCTTATGGCCTGACCATCCCGCAGGTGATCACGGCGCTGGGCAATTCCAACATCAACGTCGGCGGCCGCGAGATCACCATCGGCCAGCAGTCGGTCAACATCCGCGGCGTCGGGCTGATCGACAGCGGCGGCAGCGACGATCTGACCCAGGGCTACCACACCGGCGACATCGAGAACGTCGTCCTGACCCAGTCCAACGGCGTGCCGGTGCGGGTGAAGGACGTGGCGCGGGTCTACACCGGCTACGTACCACGGCTCGGCATCGCCGGCCGCGACCACGACGACGACGTGGCCGCCGCCATCGTGGTGATGGGACGCACCCAGCACACCAACGAGATCGTGCCGCGCATCAAGGACGTGGTGGACAAGATGAATCACGATGGCAGCCTGCCGCCGGGGGTCCACATCGTGCCCTATTACGACCGCACCTCGCTGGTGGCGGTCACCACCCACACGGTGTTCCACAACCTGGTCTTCGGCTGCCTGCTGGTGTTCTTCATCCAGTGGATCTTCCTGGGCGACCTGCGCAGCGCCATCATCGTCGGCGTCAACATCCCGTTCGCCCTGCTGTTCAGCATCATCATCCTGGTGCTGCGCGGCGAGGACGCCAACCTGCTGTCCATCGGCGCGGTGGACTTCGGCATCATCGTCGACTCGGCGGTGATCCTGATGGAAAACATCTTCCGCAACTTCCAGTCGAACAAGGAAGCCCGCGGCCGCCTGCTGGCGGACCTGGCCGAAGGCCAGCTCGGCGCCGACCCGACCCACTCCCGCGACGTCAACCACAGCCGGGCGTGGACCTCACGCCTGCGCCTGATCCTGATCAGCGCGCTGCAGGTGGACAAGGCGGTGCTGTTCTCGGTGGCGATCACGGTGGCCGCCTTCGTCCCGCTGTTCACCATGCAGGGGGTGGAAGGCCAGATCTTCGGTCCGATGGCGCGCACCTACGGCTACGCCCTGGCCGGCGCCTTGCTCGCCACCTTCACCATCACCCCGGTGCTGGCCTCGTTCCTGCTGCCGGCGCAGGTGGAGGAGGTCGAGACCTTCCTGGTGCGCGGCCTGCGTTCGATCTACTCGCCGGTGCTGCGCTGGTCGCTGGGCAACCGCGGCATCGTCGTGGCGATCGGCGGCCTGTTCCTGCTGGTCACCGGCCTGCTGATGAGCCATCTGGGCTCGGAGTTCCTGCCGGCGCTGGAGGAAGGCAACTACTGGATCCGCGCCTCCATGCCGCTGACCATGTCGCTCGACGCCGGCACCGAGGCCACGCGCAAGATGCGCGAGATCCTGCTGCGCCACCCGGAGGTGATCACGGTGGTGTCGCAACACGGCCGCCCGGACAACGGCAGCGACGCCTCGCCGTTCTCCAACGTGGAGCTGTTCGTGCCGCTCAAGCCCTACGACGAGTGGCCCGCGGGCCTGACCAAGGACAAGCTCACCGAGCAGTTGCAGAAGGAGTTCAGCGACGAGCTGCCGGGTGTCGGCTTCAACTTCTCGCAGTACATCCAGGACAACGTGGAGGAGGCGATCTCCGGCGTGAAGGGCGCCAACTCGGTCAAGATCATCGGCCCCAACCTGACCGTCCTGGAGCAGCTTGCCAACCAGGTGATGGCGCAGATGAACCAGGTCAAGGGCGTGGCCGACCTGGGCCTGTTCCGCGTGCTGGGCCAGCCCAACCTGAACATCAAGGTGGACCGTGCCCGCACCGCGCGCTACGGCCTCAACACCGGCGACGTCAACACCGTGGTGCAGGCCGCCATGGGCGGCGCGGTGGCGAGCACCGTGCTGGAAAGCGACCGCCAGTTCAACCTGACGTTGCGCCTGGCGCCGCAGTACCGTAACAGCATCGAGGCGATCAGCAACGTCAAGGTCGGCTACCAGAACACCAGCGGATCCGCCTCGTACATCCCCTTGCGCGAACTGGCGGACATCTCGCTCGACACCGGCGCCTCCTACATCTACCACGAGGCCACCCAGCGCTACATCCCGATCAAGTTCAGCGTGCGCGGCCGCGACCTCGGCAGCACGGTGGCCGACGCCCAGCAGCGCATCGCGCAGAACGTCAAGCTGCCGACCGGCTACCGCCTGGTGTGGGCCGGCGAGTTCGAGGACATGAAGGTGGCGCAGCAGCGGCTGGCCGTCGTCGTGCCGATCAGCCTGATCCTGATCCTGATGCTGCTGTACGCCCTGTTCAATTCGCTGCGCGACAGCCTGCTGGCCCTGTCCGGCATCCCCTTCGCCATCGGCGGCGGCGTGCTGGCGCTGTACTTCACCGGACTGCCGTTCAGCATCTCGGCCGCGATCGGCTTCATCTCGCTGTTCGGCGTGTCGGTCATGAACGGCATCCTGGTGATCACGTACTACCACCAGGTGCGGATGGGCGGTCGCGGCAACATCGACGCCATGTTCCATGCCGCCGAGCAGCGCATGCGTCCGATGCTGATGACCGCACTGTCCGCCTGCATCGGCCTGCTGCCGGCGGCGATGTCGCATGGCATCGGCAGCCAGGTGCAGCGGCCGCTGGCGACGGTGGTGGTGGGCGGCATGCTGCTGGGCCCGATCATGCTGCTGGTGGTGGTGCCCGCGCTGCAAACCCTGTTCATGGGCAAGGACGACGGCGGCTCCCCCGCGCCCGACAACGGCGGATGGCACCCGCAGGGACACGAGCCGGACGACGGTCATGACCGCGATGGCTGAGCACGTCGACGACCCCGCCAGACGCCTGTCCTGGCGGCTCCCGCTCGCCATCTGCTGGCTGGCTGCGAGCGCGAGCTGCTTCGCGCAGCAACATCGTCTGATCGACCTGGGACGGCCGCAGGTCAGGCGCGGTGCCGCACCGGTGATCGGCGGCCCCGTGGGCGGGAGGGGGGCGGGACCCGCTTTCCCGGTGATTCCGGCCGGCGCTCTCGCACCCAGGACGCCGCCGCCCAGGGTGCAAACCTCGACTGTACCGGCCGGGATCGCCGCGAACCCGCCGCCCATGCCACCCAAGGGCAACCCTGCCTCCCCGGCCGGCACGGTTGCCCCGGCAGGGTCAGGCGCCGCGGCAGGAGGCGCCATGCCTGCGGGCCCGGCGGTATCCGGTGCTGTGCCACCGGCTGCCGTAACCCCACCCCCAACCGCCGCCGGAAGCGCGCGGACAGCCAAGCCTGCGGTCCGCTCCGGCGTGCGGCGCAGGGGCATCGACAAGGGCAAGGACCACGGGCGTAGCCCGGCCAACACGCCCGCGAGCACCATGGTGCCGTATCAACCAGCCGGGAGCGCAGTGCCTCAGCCGGCCGGCGGTGCGGCGCCGGCGGCCCTCAGCCAGGGAGCGGCTCCGGGTGACGGCGGGGGCTCCGGCGGGAGCACAAGCGCAAAATGACGGGATAGGCCCGGCGGAAAATATGTCGTGCTGAGCGCTAGAATCGAACCATGTCCTCCCCGGGTTCGCGAACCAGGCGCACAACCAGCGCGGCACAAGGAGTTGCGATGAAACTGGTTACGGCGATTATCAAACCCTTCAAGCTGGACGACGTGCGCGCCGCCCTGACGGAGATCGGCGTACCGCACATGTCGGTCACCGAGATCCAGGGGTATGGCCGGCAGAAGAGCCACGCCGCGCTCTACCGGGGCCCCGAATACGACATCAAGTTCCAGCTCAAGCTCAAGATCGAGTTGGCCGTCAGGGACGAACTGGTGGACAAGGCGATCGAGGCGATCATCCAGGCGGCCCACACCGGCCAGGTGGGCGACGGCAAGATCTTCGTGTCGCCGCTGGAGCAGGCCATCCGCATCCGCACCGGGGAGACCGGTACCGACGCGGTACGCTAGGGCTCGATCAAGCGCCCCGTCACCGCCTTCACCACCGCCTGGATGCGCGTGGCCACGCCCAGCTTGGCGCGCGCGTTGTCGACGTGGAAGTCCACGGTGCGCTTGCTCAGTCCAAGGATCAGCGCGATCTCGTCCGAGGTTTTGCCGCGCGCCGACCAGGTCAGGGCCTGCACCTCGCGTTCGCTCAGCTCGACCTGCTGCGGCCAGATCTCCATCCGTGCCACGCGCGCCAGGCGGGCGTGGATGATCGTGTCGAGCACGTCGAAGTCGATCGGCTTGACCACGTAGTCGTCGGCGCCAAGCTGGCGGCCGCGCAGCTGGGTGTCGCGGTCGTTGAGGGCGGTCAGGAACACGAACGGCATGTTGGCGAACCGGGGCGCCATGGCGGTCAGGCGTTCCAGCACCTCGAAACCCGACATCACCGGCATGTTGATGTCGCACAGCACCAGGTCCGGATGCTGCGCCAGGATCGCCTCCAGCCCGGCGTGGCCGTCGTGCGCCAGGCTGACCTCGAAACCCCGCTCCACCAGCTCTTCGCGGATCAGGGCTGCGGTTTCGCGGTCATCTTCGATGCAGAGTATCTTCTTGGGGGATTCCGGCATGTGGCTCCAGCAGCAATGCCGTCCCCCGGGGACGACCGTTCCGGGCGGCAGGTGCCCTGCTTCCAGCCTATTCCGACCGGCCTCACGGCGCCACTGTGATTAGTCGCAGGGGGCGCCCGCGCCGCCGCGCTATGCTTCAAGTTCATTATGGCCGTCTCAACAATTCAAGACCTGGAATCGACCTCCGGCCCCATGCAGAAACATTCCATCCGATCGCGCCTGTCCTGGGCGTTCATGATCTTCCGCGTGCTGGTGCTGGTGCTCGGCCTGTTCAGCATCTGGCGGCTCAACGACGTGAACCGCGCCTCGGCCGAGATCCGCGACCGCTGGCTGCAGAGCACACGCCTGCTCGGCGACCTCAACAACTACACCTCCGACTACCGCGCCGCCGAGGCAAGCCACCTGTTATCGCAGACGGCCGCGGAGATGGCGACGGACGAACAGGAGCTGGCCAGCCTGGAAAAATCGATCAGCGCCGCCCAGCACAGCTACGAACGCCTGCCCCACGACGCCGCGGAAAGCGGCACCTATGCGCGCTTTGCCGCCGACTGGGAACGCTACCGGGAAGCCGCCGACCACGTACTCGCGCTGTCCCGGGTCCCGTCCAAGGCCGAAGCCACGGCGTTGTTCAAAGGCGTGTCGCGCGCCGCCTACGGAGCGGCCAGCGACACCCTCGGCGTGCTGACCGCCCGCTCGGTGGCCAGCGCCAAGGAAGCCAGCGACCGTGCCGAAGTGGCTTACCTGCAGGCGCGCGCACTGATCGTGGTGGCGATCCTGGTGGCGGGCATCATGACCGTCGCCGTGATGCGGCACATCACGCGCTCGATCCTGCTGCCGATCCTGGAGCTGGCCGAGCGCATGCACGCGCTGGCCGTCAACCGCATGGACATCGAAGTATCGGGCACACAGCGCCGCGACGAGATCGGCGAGATGGCGCGCGCGGTGACGGTGTTCCGCAACAACGCCATCGAGCTGGCGCAGAACCGGCGCGGCCTGGAGCAGCAGGCCTCGATGCTGGAGGAAAAGCTGCAGCACGAGCAGCGCCTCACCACCCTGCAGCGCAACTTCGTGTCGATGGCGTCGCACGAATTCCGCACGCCGCTCACCATCATCGACGGCCAGGCACAGCGGCTGATCAAGAACAAGGACAGCCTCTCCGGCGCCGACATCGCCGAGCGCGCCGCGCGCATCCGCGCCGCGGTACTGCGCATGACCAGCCTGATCGACAGCCAGCTGCACTCCGCGCGCCTGTTCGAGGCGGACGCCGGACTTTACTTCCATCCGGAGGAGTTCGACCCGGCGGCCCTGCTGCGCGAGATCTGCCAGCTGCACCGCGAGATCGCCGGCGGCATCCAGATCCTGGAGCTGTTCCACGCACTGCCGCCGCTCATCACCGGCGATCCCAAGCTGCTGCACCAGGCCTTCAGCAACCTGCTGGGCAACGCCATCAAGTATTCGCCCGACGGCGGGCCGATCAAGGTGCAGGCCGGGGCCGAGGGCGACGGCATCAGCGTTTCGATCCAGGACCGCGGCGTCGGCATCCCCGCCCAGGACATGCAGCACCTGTTCGAGCGCTACTACCGGGGCAGCAATGTGCGCGGCATCGTCGGCACCGGGGTCGGCCTGTACTTGGTGAAGGTGGTGGTGGACCTGCACGGCGG
This sequence comes from Nevskia sp., assembly GCA_031291075.1. Classification (GTDB taxonomy): domain Bacteria; phylum Pseudomonadota; class Gammaproteobacteria; order Nevskiales; family Nevskiaceae; genus Nevskia. The sequence goes on from JARLJS010000138.1 coordinate 23,624, forward strand.
GCGGATCGCGGTGGAAAGCACCGAGGGCCACGGCTCGCGTTTCGTGGTGCACCTGCCCTTGCGCCCGCCGCAGGCCGGCGAGGCGGCGCCGGGCGCAGCAACAGAACAGGACTACAGCGGCACACTCACCCCGCGCCTGGCGAGCTGATCGCGGATCTGCGGCAGCGCCGCCTGGGCCGCGCGCTCGCCGGCGAGGATCGCCTGCTGGCGGTCGTCGAAGTCGGTGGCGGCGATGGCGCCCACCTGCGGCACGATCAGCACGTCGGCCTGGGCCGCCTCGTCCTCGCGCAGGCCCTTGCCCATGATGTCGATGGCCCGATGCAGCACCGCCAGCTTGCTGTCCGCCTCGCCCTGCGGCTCGCGCGACACGTCCACCGCGATCACCACCGCCGCGCCCAGCAGGCGCGCCTCGCGGATCGGCACCGGGCTGCGCAGGCCGCCGTCGAGGTACTCCTCGCCGCCGATGGGAGCGGGCTCGAACACGCCGGGCACGCTGGACGAGGCGCGCACCACGGCGCCGACGTCGCCGCGCTGCATCACCACCGCGGCGCCGGTGCGCATCTGCGTCGCCACGCAGGCGAGCTTGCGCGGCAGCTTCTCCATCGGCACCTGCTTCACCGCGCGGTCGACGTACTCCTGCAGCGCCTCGCCGCGGATCAGGCCGCGGCCGAACGGGTTCCAGTCGGCGACCGTCTTGCGGTCGAGGTCGAACGCCATCTGCTGCAGGTCGAAGCCGCTGTAGCCGGCGGCGTAGAGGGCGCCGGCGACGCAGCCGGCGCTGGTGCCGACCACCAGGTCGGGCACGATGCCGTGGCTCTCCAGCACCTTGATCACACCGACGTGGGCGAAGCCGCGCGCGGCGCCGCCGCCCAGCACCAGCGCCAGCCTGGGCGCCGGCGGCAGCGATGGGTCGGGCTGCGGCTGCCGCGCGGTGCAGGCCGCCGCCAGCAGGCTGCAGGACAGGGCGGCAAGGGTCTTGAGGTTCATGGCTGGCTCCGGCTGCGGATGAAATGCGGATGCGGCATTGTCGGCGCCGCCGGTGCAGGGGGTGTGGCCGGTTTGTGCAAAAGTCGTGCGTTTGACGATTGCGGCGGCCTGCCGGATACTGCCGCCCGCCATGGGTTCCCATCCGCGCAGCCGCATTTTCACGCCGTCCCGCCACGGTGCGACCGCTTGCGCGCAGCCCCGCGGCAAAAAACGCACGTCCGCCTGACCGGGGCGTGCCTGTCCCGTCGGGTGGATCGACGGGACCGTTCGTGGCACCGCCCGCGCTGCAAACCCCTTCGCTCCTCCTGACCTCAGCGGTCTCTCGTCGCAACAAGGAGGATGTCATGACACAGTTTTCCGGAATCTGGGTGCCCCTGGTGACGCCGTTCGCCGCGGACGGTGCCGTCGATCTCGCGGCCCTGCGCAGGCTGGCGCAGGAGCTGTCGCGGCACGTGCACGGGCTGGTGGTGTGCGGCTCCACCGGCGAGGCGCTGGCGCTGGACGATGCCGAGCAGCTCGCCGCGCTCGACGCGGTGCTGGACGCGGTGCCGGGCTTCCCGGTGGTGATGGGACTCGGCGGACCCTACCTGCCGCGGCTGCATGCGCGGCTGGCCGCGCTGCGCGGCCGCCCGCTGGCGGGACTGCTGGTGCCGCCGCCTTACTACGTGCGGCCGTCGCAGGCTGCCATCGCCACGTACTTCCGCGACCTGGCCGACCGCGCCGCCTGCCCGCTGATCGCCTACAACGTTCCGTACCGCACCGGCGTGGCGATGGAGTTCGCCACCTTCGAAACGATTGCGCGCCATCCCAACATCCAGGCGGTGAAGGACTGCGGCGGCGACCCGGCCCTGACCCTGGACCTGCTGACCGGCACACCGCTGCAGGTGCTGGCCGGCGAGGACGGCAATCTCCTCACCACATTGTGCGCCGGCGGCAGCGGCGCCATCGCGGCCTCGGCCCACCTCTACCCGGAGCAATTCGCTGCGGTGTACCGGGCCGTCAAGGAGCAACAGCTGGACCGCGCCCGCAGCGGGTTCATGCGGCTGTGGCCGCTGATCCGCCTGCTGTTCGCCGAGCCGAATCCCGCCGGCGTCAAGGCGGCGCTGGCGCTGCGCGGGCTGGCCGACGCGCGGGTGCGGGCGCCGATGACGCCGGCATCGCCTGACCTGCGGGCGCGGCTGGCGGCGCTGCTGGAACGCATGGACGCAGAGGCCCCATAGAAGCCGGTTCTAGAGCCGTTTAAACCTTTCCTGAGCCGGCTTCATCGAAACGCTACCCAACCCACGGAGTAGCCGCCCATGTCGCGTACGCCCGTCGTCTCCCTCGCTGCACTTGCCGCGCTGTCCTTCCTGCCGGCCCTGGCCGGCGAAATCCCCGCCCTGCCGGGCTTCGACGACGGACCCGCGGTCAGCGGGTCGGGCCACGTCGTCACCCAGACGCGCCAGCCCGGCAGCTTTGATGCGGTGCAGTCCAACGGCTCGTTCGAGTTGCGCGTCAGCGTAGGCGGGCCGCTATCGGTCGTGGTGGAAGCCGACGACAACCTGCAGGACCTGATCCGCACCCGGGTCGAATCCGGCACCCTGGTGGTGGACAGCACGCGCAACCTCGACAGCCGCCATATGCCGCGCATCCGCATCAGCACCCCCAGCCTGTCGGCGCTGACCCTGTCCGGCAGCGGCAACGCCAAGCTCAGCGGCGTGAGCGGCGACAACCTGGCGGTACGCATCTCCGGCTCCGGCAACGTCGAAGGCAGCGGCAAGGTGCGCGAGCTCGCGCTCACGGTGAACGGCGACGGCGGTGCCGAGCTGGCGGAGCTGGAAGCCGACACCGCCAAGGTCCGGCTCGAAGGCGGTGGCGATTCCTCGGTCAACGTCGCCCAGACCCTGGACGCGGTGATCAACGGCAGCGCCGACCTCAAGTACCACGGCAGCCCCAAGATCCTAAGCCGGGTGCACGGCACCGGCGCGGTGGAAAAGGATTGAGACACCAGCCCCTCCCACCCGGTGGGAGGGGCTGCTTGCGAGCCTGAGTTTCTGAAAGCTCCTTCCCGGCCGGGGCGGGATGGGCGCCTGCGCGGCGCGCATCAGTCCGCGGGTTGTGGCAAGCTGTGCCTGCAGGTGCGGTGGATCAAGGACGAAACCGATAACAACGGCACGCCACGGTGCCGGAGGAGCTCAGGATGAGGCTCAGGATCATCAGGGACGCGCTCGCGCTGGCGGCGCTGTTCGGCTGCGGCGCCTACGCCGCCCCTGTATTTCAGTCGCCGACCGACGCGGCCATCGCTTCCAGCGGGCCGGGCACTACCGACGCCGCCCAGTGTGCGGTCCCCTACGGCGACCCGCCACGCCCGCTGCCGTCGCCGCTGTCGGTCAGCGGCGACCTGGGCGCGGTGCTGAACCTGCTCAACGCCTGCCTGCTCAAGGGCGGCGCGCCAATGAGTTGGACCGACTCGCAGAAGGAACAGCGCCACGCCTGCGTGTTCGTGCCGCCGGGCACCACGGCGCAGGCGCCGCTGCCGCTGGTGGTGTTCCTGCAGGGCTCGCTGTTCCCGGCGCCGCCGCAACTGATCCTGAACGACTGGGTGCCGCTCACCCGCAGCGTCGACCTGAGCGCCGACCCGGCGAAGCCGGGCTTCATCCTGCTGCTGCCGATCGGCCGCAACACGGCGCATTTCTATCCGTTCCCGGACAACGACGGGCTGGGCTGGGACAACTGGTACCGCAACCTCGACCGCAGCTCGCCGGACCTCAACCTGGACGTGGCCGCGATCGACCACTTCATCGCCGCGGTGGAAGCGGGCGGCATTGTCGACACCAACCGGGTCTACCTCACCGGCTGGTCCAACGGCGCGGCGATGGCACAGCTGTACGCCCTCAATACTCCGTCGGTGGCGGCGGCGGCGGTGTATTCCTCGCCGGACCCGTTCCGCGACGTCCAGGACCCGTGCGCGCAGACGCCCTTCGCCACCACCATGACGCCGCTGATGGACATCCACAACGCCTGCGACATCGTCGGCATCTGCCAGACCGGCACCAAGTTCCACCAGGACCTGGCCAAGCTCTACCCGAATCTGCCGCAGTACCCGGTGATCGTGAACTCCAACAAGTTCCCGGTGCAGGCCTGCAACGCCAGTTGCGCCAACCAGACCCTCGCCAACGTCGGCGACTTGAACCACCTGCTCTGGCCGCAAACCTGGAACGACGCCATGTTCGAGTGGCTGCGCGATCATCCGCTGGATGCCAAGCACTGACGGTCTAGGGCCTGTTGACAATTACTTTGACGCTGCGACGGGGACTATTTTCGCGCAGTGCAAGGAACGAGCGACGCGGTGTACTTGAAGTACATAAGGAGCGAGAGACGCAGCAATGCGCGAAAATAGACCCCGTCCCGAAGGGTTGGCCCCGGATTTGCGGCCATGCGGCGTTGCTCGTCGCTTCCGTA